>JAHFPS010000069.1 GCA_023269695.1 Rickettsia sp. | reverse complement strand
GCTTTCCAAGGAATATGATTTTCTTACTAATTCTAGTGAAAACATAATTTTTTTGGCTATGAGTCGATTACTTCTTCGCAGGTTATTTTCTTCTATTACTTAGTTTGCGGACAAGCTCTAACAATAGCTCTGCAATATCGGATAAAACATTAAAGTCGTTTTATCCTTTAACCAAAGAGCAAGTGGACAAGTTAAATAATCTATCAGGTAGAAACTTTTTCGGTGAATTTAGTGTTAATTTTGGAAACGAACTGTTACTAAAGTTATCTAACATTCATCCAAACAATGTATTTCCGACTAAAAATCATATGATGTCATATATGAGTAAAGCATTTCGTAATGAGAAACATCAAGCTCCGTTGGTAAATCATGAAAGTTTTAGATTTAATGCAAATGTGTCAGACCCGGAATTTGAACAAAGGAAAATAGAGAAATATTTATCTGAAGTGGAATATAGTTTTGATACTAGTTATAACTGTCAGTTAAGAAGAAAGATAGCAAGTATATTTGAGTCTAAATTGGCTTATAGAATACTTACAGAATGTCAATTTGACTATAATACAGCAAATGATCAACGTGAAGAATTAATGAGCATAAAGTTAGCAGAAGATATGGAACTAACTTATAAGCAGGAAGGAAGCTTAGAAAAAGCGGTAATGTCAGTGTATGGCAATATTGATATAATCTATGAGAAAATAGCAATTGATAAAAAAAGAACAATGATGAAAGAAGGTATAAAACTAGAGGATTTAGATAAGAATTTAACATGGTACAAAATTAGAAAAGAGTTAAAAAAGCAATATGGTGATAGTATAGATAAGGCTTGGTTCTCTAAACTAAGAGCAGAGGAAAATATAACTAATAATGATATGATTTTGTATGCCCCCACTAATTTTATACGTGATTGGATAAGCAACAGATACGGTAATAGTATAAAGGAATATAGTAAAATGTTTAATAAAATTGTTATAGTTGAAACTAATTAATATAATTTATATTATAAATTTGATAATAGATTAAGAATGCAATTAGTATGAGAATAAAATAAACATGAGAGCATTAGATATTTTAACAGACTTTTTGCGAACTAAACTAGTGTCAGATTCTTCACACGTTTTGTCTAAATTCACTATGTCATATATATTCTTTATATAAATAATTTCTGATTTTTTATAGTCACCTTTTTGGTTAAAACCCCCAGCTTCAGCTGGGGGTTTTAACCAAAAAGGTGACTATAAAATCAGCAAGAAACGACAAGAGTTTATCCGAAGTAAGGCTACCAGTTTTGGAGTATCTGATGGATGTATAGCTAGGGATTACCGAGTATTTATTAGTTTTAGTCAAATCATCGATCTAAAAAATAATTGTGCTACTAGCATAGTGAATTTTAGAACACAAATGATCAATAAATTATCATCCTTACAACTAGCCCCGCGTCAATGTGATGCCAATGATTTGATTATTTTAGTAAGAACCATGTTGCAGATGGAGCTTGGAACCCAGCTGGAGTCGGAGTTTACTAGTAATGTTAGTTACGATTCTTATAATCTATTATCTGAGCAAATTCTATTACCATCTTATGTTCAACAGGTAACCGAAGATGAAATCAAACATCTAGCTACTAATCTTAGTTCAAGATGTTACCACGTGATTGAATTGCCAGTAGAATTCTCGTTAGCCCAAAATGTTAATCTACTGGGTGATAATATTAGAAATTCTATGGGTATAGCCGCTAGATTCATTATTAGTTATTCAGTGGCTAGTAATATTAGTAACGCTGGTAAAAAAGCGGTAATGGCAAGAGGACAGAAAGTTGTTGATTCTGCTGAGAAATGGTATAGCAGAAATAATCGTAATCTCAAGCGAGAAGCTGGTGAGTGGCAAGATATTAATGACCGGGCAAATAATGGCGAGCGTTTTTTAACTGAGCATTGGCAGATTATGATCACTGCTCCAACTAATTGTATAGATACAGTACAGCAAAATTTGATTAGTTTATATAATATCAATAATATTCGGTTAGCGTTAACTAAGAATCTACAATTACCAGTTATCTTAAGCATGTTGCCTATGCAACAACCAGTAATGTGGGGCATAATCAGTAAATTTAGACTGACCAGGTTAGTGTTAAGCAGAGAAGTAGTAGCCAGACTTCCTATTCATGCTGAATGGAAGGGAGTGCCTAAATCAGGAGTGTTACTACATGCTAGGCGTGGTCAGTTATTTAACTTTAATCCGTTTTTCAAGATTAATTCTGGTAATTACAATATCTCAATCTTTGCTCCTTCTGGTGGAGGTAAATCAGTATTCTTGCAGGAATTAGCCGTAAGCCAAATAGCAGCGAATACTAGGATATTTATTTTGGATATTGGGCAAAGTTTTGCCAATATCTGCACCTTACTGGAAGGAGAGATTATTCAATTTGGTCGTAATAGTCCGTTTAACCTCAATCCATTTGCTAGTTTTCGTCAAGATATGCAGGCTGATGATAAAGACGAGTTTCTAAAATGTGCTAAAGGATTGCTAGAGGTAATGTGTGGGGTAAGAGATGATCCAAGAGGTAGTGCTGAGCTAGAAAAAGCCATAGTTCGGAGTTTACACGAGAGTAATTACCAATTAGACATTACTAGTTTTGCGGCATTTTTAGAAAAATGTGACTCAGCTAATTTACAGAAATATGGAGCTACTTTATACCCTTATACCGAGCAAGGATTATATGGCAAATATTTTTCTGGAGGTAAGGTTGCTAGTTTTAAGAAATTAATTACCGTGTTTGAATTTGAAGAGATTAAGAATGATGCAAAATTATTATCAATTGTTCTACAGATATTATTAATGATAGTAACTAATCAGTTTCTAACGGGAGATCGTCAAACACCTTTCATGATTATCGTCGATGAAGCATGGATGTTACTGGACTTCTCTGCTAGTTTTTTTGCTGCCTTTGGTAGGACAGTCAGAAAATATGGTGGTAGTTTAGTAATCTGCGTACAGAACTTCATGGACTTACATAAATCACAAGATCATAAGACTATTCTAGAGAATAGTACTTGGACTATTTTGCTTAAGCAAGATGAGAAAGGTCTTGGGGCTTTTAAGGAATCAGAAGCCTTTAAGGATATAATCCCGCTGATTAAATCGATTAGCCTAAACCCCAACAAATATGCGGAAGTTTTGTTATATACCACTGGGGTGACAGTAATAGGCAGGTTAGTACTTGATGATTATAGCAGGGCTTTGTACTCTACAGACCCTGCTGATTTTAATTTCTTACGTAATAAAACTAGATTAGGAATTAGTTTAGACCAGGCAGTTGAGCAGTTAGTAGCTGAAAAGCAAAGAGAGAAGCGAGGAAGATAAAATATGACTAACATAGATAATATAGGGCAAGTACATAATGGAACATCAATCTTATTATATGTAATAGCTGTTATAGTAGGTGGGATTATTGGTGTGGTAATTAGCTGGCTGGTGACTATGAAGTTTGTCAATATAGCACAACAATGTAAGATTGTTTATGTTGCACAGGATGAGATCATTGAGTTAGAAAATAATAGAATCAAACAAGAACTTCTTGAAAAGCGTCAAATGTTCTTTGGTGAAATAACAGAGGCATTAAATTTGGTTACTAAACTGCCAGAGACTTATCGAAATCGTACTACTAAAGTAGTTTATAGTATGGGATTAGTTTCAGGTAACAATGTCAGATCGATTAGCAAGGAAGTGCATCAGCAGATTATAAAAGAATTAACTAAGCAGCAGAAAGAAAAAAAGCAATGAATAGACCAGATAGATCGGAATTTGATAAAAATAGAAGTATACCAAAAGTGGTAAAATGAAAAGTAAAATAATTATTTTGATTATCTATTTAGTTTTCAATCAAAGTATTTTCGCTAAAGATTTTGGCAAACAAGGAAATAGCTTTGCTATTAAAGAAGAAGGTTTTGTGACAATGATTAAACGGAAACTTGCTAATTTGGACTTAACCAAGCATCAGCAGCAAATGCAGGATTTAGCAAAAAGGCGAGCTGAAGAACCAAAACCAATTGTGGGGATTACTAAGGCTCGAAAGACCATTAGTTACAGTTTTGATCCAACTTATATACTAGGTCAAGATGTGTATTTACCTTGTGGGCAATTATTATATGCAGCTGGTACTAAGGTAAATCCACTAGATCATATGAGTTGGGATGATAGATTAATATTTATAGATGGCACAGACCAGGATCAATTAACTTGGCTCAAACGGCAATATATTGCATCAGAAAAGGTAGAAGAAGAGGTTAAAACTAGTGAAAACAAGATAGTCTTGGTAGCTGGTAAGATTTTAGAACTTAGCAAGGAAATAGGACGTCAAATCTATTTTGATCAATTTGGGGCTTTGACTAATAAGTTTAATATTAAACATGTGCCGGCGATAGTTGAGCAACAAGGCAAATATTTAAGAATAACAGAATTTTGCATTGGTGAATAAAGTAACTATGGAGCAGAAATAAAGGACAATCTTAAAATGATAGTGTGAATGATGATTGGATATAATCATATTATATGATAATATGATTATATAACAATTAAAGAGTGAGGAATTAATGCCAAAAGTCATTACGGTAACAGAGGCAGTACGGTCGTTTTCTGATATTATTGGACGCGTACATTATCAGAGAGAAAGTTTTGATATTAAAAAAGGAGGAAATATTGTGGCAAGAATCACGCCGGCTAAAATAAGTGATAGTATAGCAGTAAAAGACTTAAATGAATTTTTTCGCAATGGTCCGCATCTTGATAAAGATGATATAGAGGAATTTGCCAAAGACATTAATACTGTAAAATCCTTAAAGTTACAAGATTGGGGGAATAAATGGGATTAATAATTGATAGTTCAGTAATTATAGCGGCGGAAAAAGGCAAAATAAATTTTGCACAGTGGCTGCAATATGATCAATCTTGTATTAGTCCTATTACTGTTACAGAATTATTAATAGGAGTTAGTAGGGCAAATACTGAAGAGCGTCGCATGAAAAGATCGGTATTTGTAGAGCATATAATCAACTCGATTACTGTACTAAATTTTGGTGTTGAGGAAGCAAGAATTTACAATCAAATTCTTCATAATTTATTTCTCGAGAACCTGACCGTAACTATTCATGATATGCTAATTGCGGCATCAGCCATAGCTCATAGTTATCCGGTACTCACTTTAAATGAACGAGATTTTAAAAGAATAAAAGGGGTGGAAGTGTTGGAAGTATAAGGTGAGATAGAATAGTTAACAGAAAATAATTATCAATATAGTAGCTAATAGGATCTATGTAGATAATAAGGTTGTTTAACCAGATTGCAAAGGAGATAGGGTAACATTTATGAGAAAAGACAATATAACCACGATTCAGTTACAGGATAGCTTAAAGTCACTGGAAAATCAGAAAAATATAGACCTGCTATATCAGAAAGTGACTACTTATATTGACCAAGCACGTCAATCAGTACAGCGAGTTATTGATTCGGCAATGGTTAGAGCTTATTGGCATATAGGAAAAGATATTGTTGAAGAAGAACAGAAGGGGCAAAAGCGATCAGAGTATGGCAGTTTTTTGTTAAAATCGCTTTCTAGTCAGTTAATGCAGAAATATGGGCGTGGTTTTGGAGTAACTACCTTAAAAGATATTAGGAAATTTTACTTAACGTATTCAGATATTGAGCTAAAAGGTCACGCAGTGCGTGACTTTTTTACGGAACAAATTAATCCAAAGCTTGGATGGATACATTATCGTGCATTAATGCGGGTTAACAGACTTGCAGCACGGCAATTTTATGAGATTGAATCAGTAAAGAATAATTGGTCTGGTAGAGAGCTTGAAAGGCAAATTAATAGCTTATTGTTTGATCGTCTTGCAGGGAGTAAAGACAAAGCAGGCTTAATAAAATTAAGCTGTATAGGGGTTCCCTGCGGGAAGGTACAAATTTTCTCGCAAGGGATATTTAGGGCTTTACTTATGCTACTTACAGAGGACCAGTTAATTCTAAATTAATGGCGTGGTGTGAGTCAATCATTTATTTTGTGTAAGTTCTATTTTTTACATTCCAATAAATCATACTTAAAATCACCACAAAGTATTTCAAATTGATTCAAAGCTAATGACCAATCTTTTATTGGCAT
>JAHFPS010000068.1 GCA_023269695.1 Rickettsia sp. | reverse complement strand
TTGGTTTTGGTATATCATATTTCTTTGGAAGATAGTTGGTATTACTAGTAAAATCATATAAATTTATATTAAAGCTTTTAGCAATTATTTTAATCTGACCTGTACGCTGATTGTCTGTTTTGATAATTCGTAAACTATGAATAGCATTTTGGCAAGTGACATTGATAATATCAGTTGGTTCTAAATAAGCGTATTTTGGCGGTAGAGTTAGTTTATAATTAACCCGCTCCTGCCAGCTATTGTATAAAATAATATCAACTATTTGTTTGGCTTGCTGATTATCTAATATAATTGGTAGAGAAAAATTTATTTGATCTTTTGTACTTACCGTTTGTCTTTGAGTTTCTACAGTCAGACAATCATAATTTTGCTGGCGATCAATATGGGTAAGGCTGACTTTTTGTGGTAACTCAAGCTCTTGCAGTATGTTAATTTCTAGAGTTTCCTTGATGTCTTGATTATTGCTTGTACTATTGCCATGACTATTGCTGGGAATTAATTCTTCCTCACTGATATTCACAGTAACGCTGGCTTCAATTCTTGGAACAAATTTTAAAATTCCATCACTCTCTACTATATCAAAAAAATAACTAGTCTGTAATTGGGCAATTGCTTCTCTAGCGGTTAAGTGTTGAGAGATAACATAGCCTGTTACTTCACTGGTTAATCTAGATACATCGTAGTCATCAGCTTTTAAGCCAGTATTACTTAAAATCTCGGCAATAATTGCCCCAAGAGTTGAGCGACCACACTTACCATTGATCCAATGACCAGTAGCCCATAAATTACCATCTTGCCAAATATTTTTTAAATCTGGCCAGAAAGGAAATGGTCTAGCATCATAAGTCCAAACAAATCTCTTTGCTACTAATTGCTCTAATCCACTATGGGAATTTTTATTTTGCCAATAATCTAAGCTGGCATTTAATGCTTGCCGCTGAGCAAAAAAACTAACTCTGCCTCTTGAACCTCTTGGATAATGTGACTCGCAAGAAGATGGATCGTAAAATACGTTAGGCTGATTGCTGCAACCATCTACTGACGGAAAGCCAAATTCAGTAAACCAGATTGGTTTCATTTTAGGCTGCCAAGCGGTATAGTTACCATTAGGGTTTTGATGATAATTACTCCACCAATATTCTAAATTTTTCCAAGCATATTTACCATCAGAAAAGTAATGTTTTATGCTTCTAGTATGATCATAATAATATTGCCATCCTTCACCGCTTTGCCAACCATCCTTGATTAACTCTTCGGTAATTTGCCTTTGCGGTAAATCTTCAGTTAGGGGGAAATAAGCGTCAATTCCAATAAAATCAATATCAGGACTTGCCCATAATGGATCAAGATTAAACCACCCACCTTCTGTGTGGTGATATTCTGACCAATCAGCAGCGTATGTAATGAGGGTATTGTAGCCAAGGATAGTTTTTACTCTAGCTGCTAAATTAATTAGCTGATTTACTGTAGGATAGGAGCCAATATTATCAGTAAATCCAGTTAGACCAACTAATTCTGAACCAATAATGAAAGCGTCTATTTTATTCTTGATTAAGTTTGCATAATGGACAATAAAATTATTATAGCCATTTTCTTGATTAAACCAGTTTATTATTTCATTAGCAGAATTAGCTGTTATCCTACCACGCCAAGGTTTGGCTTCAGGTGATATCTGATCAACGAAGAGCATTGGATAAAACATGATCTTATAACCACGCTGTCTTAACTGGTTTGTGATTTCTATTATTGTCTGGTCGGAAGGGGTACCGCCATAGGTTGGCGTATATTCATCGAAATATAAAACTATTTTTGCGGAGTCTCTAGTTAGTCCAGCAACTTGCCAATCAATCGGGGTTATTTCCGCTCCATCTCCACTAAACTCTACTTTTGGGATAATCTGGCAGTTAGCAGCAATATTACTAGTAGCAAACCATGTAACTACTAATGCTACCCACTGTAAATTAGGCAATGTTTTAGCCATTTGCTCTATGGCAAGGAGCATATTAGCTTTATGAGCATAATTATGCAAATTAATATAATGTTTTTCACCATAAGCTTCTATTTTGTTACCTACCTTAAAGGCATTTCGTTTAACATGAATTTGATCAGAATAAACAAACTCTCCTGCACCCGGAATCAACACCACCTCTTTAATCTTATCTTCTACGCAAGGTTTTATTTGTACTTTTCGTTTAACTTCAAAAGTAAAATTTGGGACTCGATTGTCAAATTGTCCAAGTGGTAAATTGTCAAATACTACGTAACATAATCCTCTATAAGCTGGGTAGCTATTAAATGCTTTGTATTTACCAATAATGTCATCGGGTAATTGGTTTTCAGAACCTAAATGAATATTGTATTTACCTTGGTTAGATCGTAGTAACTCTTCTGTTAAAATAGTTCCATCAGCCCAAATTCTAACTATTTCCTCTACTTCCCCTTCACATATGGCAATAGCTAGACTTACGCAGTAATTATAATTGATGGTGTGTTCAATATTATCATCAATTTCATTAACTGATTCTTTTATATCAGTCGCCCAAATAATATTACCAGCTAACCGCATATTACCGTAAACTTTTGGTATAACCTCACCATAGCTTGAGATTTGAACTCTTAAATCCTGAAGTCTTGCTCCCTCTTGTATAGGTAAACTAGCTGACGATTTTTGTTTTTCCCCGCCAAATAGATTGCTTACCGCAGACCCAAGGACAGCTCCTTGAATAATACCTCCAAGACCGCCGCCTAGCATAAAACCACTAGCACCACCTAATATCGGTAATATTACGTCAAGCATTTGGAGGAAATTATATGAAGAATTTTTTAATCATCAATAGAATCTATTAATTCCTCGATTTGCTAGTTAATCTATCCATACCTGGCAAATCAGGCTCGCCACGAAAATTGATTATATTGTTAAATTTCTCTATGCAAGTTCTGCTACTCTTATCGCAGCCAGCATAAATTATAAATTGATCAGCTGGCTCAATTACAAAAGGCATAGGTAATACCAGAGTTACTTGACCACCAGCAGCAAAATTTTTAACTTCCATCTGTAAACCAATATTAGCTCCAGTTAGCCAGTGAACGTAGCCCGATGTAAACCAATCAGCTGGCTGGTTCAGATTTGTTGCAAGAAAATTTTGTTGATCAATAGTTTGCAAGATATAGGTTTGTACCATAAATCCTTGTTGATCGAGGTTAAACCTGCATCTGTTATCACCAAGATTTGCTCGACAATGCGGCAAGTAAGTTTCACACATAGTTTGAGAGAGAAATTGCGTTAGTCCTCTTACTTCAGCATGAAATAAATTTTTATTTAAAGTAACTCCACCAAGGATTCCTCGTTTTTGGATTAACTTGCCATCGTGGGGAGATTGATAATTTACTAAAAATATTTCCACTTCAGCAAAATCATATTTACCAGCTAATAAATCAGTTTGGGTTATTTTATTTTCATGAAATTGTCCAGTTAGATCAAGATTATCAACCGCCATATTGCTATTGCTTTCAATATTAGTTGGGGTGAAGCCAGCAATTGAATCATATTTTATTCCTTCAACAAATAAATTCTGATCATGATCAGTAAAAGCAAAAATTCTGCTGTCCTTACGGGTTAGTTTCCAACAAGTTGCAAGGGTGGTAACTTCACTGCTTAAATGACTTCTAAATTGAGGAGAAATATTTCGCATGTTTTTTAAACTATATTAGTTCTACAGGCGAATCTCGATTAATGGAATATTCCCCCAACTAGCCACAGCAAAACTATCCATCGATAAATCAAGCTGGTCTGTGTCAAACCTTACCGGTACATCAAACTCAAAATCGGCAGTTATTTCTTCGCCATTTCTTGGAGGTCTATCAAAATTAACCATACCAGTAGTAAAATCAATATTAAGCCCTTCTTCTTGTAGTAAAGAATCAATATAAATCTTACAAAAATTATTATTTACTGGCTTGTTAATTATTCGTATATAAATATAACCACCATTAACATATTGTTTAACTAGCTGAAAACTTGTTTTCTCTCCATCACCTTTGCCAATAATTTGGTTGATAGCTTGGTAATCCGAAAAATCCTTATAGCGAAAGCCAATAGCTCTACCGTGCCTTGCTCTAAAAAAGGCAATTAGCTGCTGCCACTGAGCTTCAGTTTTGATGCCGCTACCTATGTCATATCTGCATCTTGCTGATTGCCAGTTAATGTTACGTTGCTCATGACCGCTAAAGCTTGTTGCTATATCAGTTGAGAACATCGGACCACCTTTGGAACCGTAAGATATTTCAGGTGGAAATTGTACTTCCGCAAAAGAATTCATATTAGATTTATTTTATAAATTATAAATTTCTTCTGCTTCTAGAAATCTGTCTTGCCATATCTGCTGTTATCTGACTACGACTTTGATTAAAGGAAGCAATATCTGGTGTTTGAATATGCATATTGACGGATGTTACCACCATTGCCATTAGCTGCTTGTAAGTTGCTAAATGGGACAATGCTGCCTACACTATTGGGAATAAATAATTCAGGTTCGCCGCCATCTCCTACCACATGGGGTTTGTTAGGTTTTACAGTACCGCCGCTGGCAAAAAATCCACCAAATATTGAACTAATTCCTGATAAAATACCACCACCATTATTATTGCCGCTACTAAATAACCCACCAAGTAATCCACCACTACCATTACTGCCTAAAATAGTTTCCTTCAAGGTCATTTTTAGAATATCACTTTGTAATTGTTTGAAAAAATCGCTACATGTTTCTTCCAAGCTTTTAATATGACTACCAACGCCAAAAGCACTATCGGCAAAATTATCAATTAGACTATTTGTACAATCCTTAGAATTTTCTTTTATCAAATCAAAAACATCCTTAGTGTGATGAGCCAAACTATCAAATCTTTGCTCACTTTGCTGGATGGCTCTGTTATAAGTATCTTGATCAATTAAGCCTTGCTTAAGTAGTTTGTTCAATTTCTCTATTTGTGCATTATGTTTTTCCATCGGAGTTCTTGTTTGTTCAAATATTTGTTTAGCCTCACTCATTAATTGATTATGCTGATTTAAAGTAGTTAGTTCTTCTTTTTTTGGTAATCTTAAAGATTGTATTACTCTAGGATGTTCCAATGACTTATTATATTCTTCTGCTGCCTGCTTGCTATTATTAAACCATTTAGTTAAAGTAACTAAACCGGCAATAGTAGCTGATATAGCCACAGCCATTAACCCTAAAGGATTCGCCATTAGAGCAATGGTAAATCCTCGTACCGCCATAGTAGCCGCTACCAGCCATGCAACTAATTTTAAGGCTAAAAGTGCTGAAATAGCAGTTATTAAAAAAGTAATAGCAGGGTGACCTGTACGAACCGCTTCAAAAAATCCAGTAATTATTGGTAATATTGGAATTAACGCTGAAGTAATCAGAGCTGTTAGTACAATTTGTAACTTGTTTAGCTCGCTATTAAATTGCTCCATAGCTTTGCACTGTTCTTCTGATAAAGAGCTACCTAATGCCCTTGCTTCTTCTCGAAGTTTTTCTATGCCTACTGCTCCTTTTTCAGCAATTTGTGCTAAGGCAGCACCTTCTGTGCCAAATAATTTGCTAGCAATAGTGGCTTTATCTGCCCCACTTACTAATCTTTCAAAACTTTCAGCTATTTTTACTAATTGCTGATCGGGGCTTAAATTAACCAACTCTTTAGCCGATAGTCCAAGTAACTGCAAAGCTTGTTTTGCCTCACCGCTACCATCAGCTGCTTGCTCAATTCTCATAGACATTTGCTGCAAACCAGAAGTGAGTGAATCAAATTCTACTCCACAACTTTGAGCAGCATATTTTAATTCAGATAGGCATTTGGTACTAATATCCAGTTTATTAGCCATTTTACCTATTTGGCTACCTGTATCGATAATCTTTTTTAAAGTAGCTATACTAAAAGCTGCACTGAGGGTAGTGCCAATTCTACCAAAACCGAAACTCACTTTACTTGATAAAGTTTGCAGCTGCTTAAAGCTTTGCCTAATTCGACTAAAACTCTCCCTAGTCTTATCTATTCCACGAAATGTTACTCTGACTTCTTTATTACTCATTAGAGCTTGTCCGCAAACTAAAATTAAGGTATGATAGAGTTGAATAAAGTATTATTAGCAAGAAGTATAAAAGAATGAGCAGAAAAAATTATCCAACAGATTTAACAGATGAAGAATG
>JAHFPS010000026.1 GCA_023269695.1 Rickettsia sp. | reverse complement strand
CTTGTGATAACGCTGTAATCATTCTTCTACTCCTTAAGTCTTGTAACATAAGTAATAGACAGTTGGTTGGGCGTTATCTACTATCTTTTCCTCTCCTTAATCTTTTTGTCATGTACTGAGAGAATTCTATCTGAATTTTAACCAAAATTAACTAATTTTTTATGTGGTCAAGGGGGGGTAATAGCTGATTACAATTTACACTTTGTTCACCTCTTTTTTCCGGTACCTCAAGCGGTAAATTAAGGCTTTGCTCCTCAGTTGATTCAAGCTCTGACACACTTTGTCCACAATTTTTTTATTTTTTTTCGTATCTAGATAATATAGATATAGATGCATTTTTTGGAAAATTTTTTACAGCTGAGTGGAAATTTTTTTATGGCTAAATTGGATATTTGTGTGATTAAAGTGATAAGAATTATTATTAGCTTTACGAAAACTTGTAAATTTCTTAAGAAGTTTGATACATAAAATATTACGGCATTTTATATTATATTTGACCGTAGTAATTAAAGTATGATAAATGAATCCACTTTTTTGTAATTCTGTTAGACATTGTTTAACCCTACTTCGACTAACTCCTAGCTCTTGTTGGAAAAAATGATAGCCTTCTTGTAACTCTTGTGTATTATTACAACGATTAGTTTTTATACAAGAAACTATCAAAGATAAAAGTTGACGAAGAAGTCTTACTTAATTGTTTGTCACAATTATTGGTAAGGTTTCGCCACTCAGGCGGGACGAAATTACCGACAAAATTATAGAAAATAGTATTATTAGCACCAATGTCGGTAGGGGTGGAGGAAGAGTTGACTATTTGCTGCATAACCCCTCCACCTGAACACCAGTATTAAAGGGGGGTTGAGAGCAAATATACTCCTCATTGTTCAATTCGTAAGGAGCATATAGGAAGCATATGGATTGCTTTATAAAATTATAGAATCCCGCAAAGGATAGTATGTATATGGTGGGCGATGAGAGACTTGAACTCCCGACCCTCTCGGTGTAAACGAGATGCTCTACCAACTGAGCCAATCGCCCGCTTCATAAGTTTAAGGCAGATATTGCTCCCTTTTCTTAGAAAAATCAAGTTATTTCTGAAATTATTTAATTTATAGATTAAGAACACAGGAGTCGTAAAAAAATGTTATACTGTTATATATGAATAATGTAGAATTTATAAATGTTATTTTTTTATGACTCCTTAGGCAAAAAAATCTCTAAAATAGTTTATTCTAATATAAGCATAGAAGTTTGGATAATTAATAACTCCCACTAATCCCTTCATACCCCAGAACATTTCCCTGATATTCCTAATACTTCAGTGAAACAGCCTTTACAAAAATAGGGTACTTAAGTTTTATAGCTTTACTTATTAAGTTAT
The DNA here is from genome assembly GCA_023269695.1 of Rickettsia sp. Lineage (GTDB taxonomy): Bacteria > Pseudomonadota > Alphaproteobacteria > Rickettsiales > Rickettsiaceae > Tisiphia. The sequence continues at coordinate 17,646 of JAHFPS010000026.1, read as the reverse complement.
CGTAGACATTACAATTTGCTTTTTATTATTAATTGACTATTGGTTAATACATAATAATATTAACGATAATCTTTAATACCAGAAAGTATATTTTATTGCTATCGGTACTTAACCAAATAATGAGATAAAGCTTCTCAAAACTTGAATGTACGAATGTCCCGCAAGTATTTGCGGAGCCAACTCTTTAAAACAAATTACTACTTTAAAGCTTTCAAGCCTTCTTCAAGACCTTTCGTAGAAAATGGTAAATTTATTTGTTGACCAACTGAACTCATAAAACCTACACTAGGATTACCATCACTTAAAATGATTTTAAGATCGTTGTCTGATATATCAACAATAGCCTGACAAGAATCTTTTGTACAATTAACGTACTTACCTGGAGCGATTAATTTTTTAGAACTGATAATCGACGTACCTGGAGCAATAGAAACATCAGTAGGAATTATTTGTACCATTTTTAAACTTCTTGTCTTACCGCTACCAAAATAGCCCACTTGATATATAGCTAACACTTGCTGTTTGTCATCTTTAGTAGAATTAATAGTCTGGCTTAAAAAACAAACTTGTTTTTTGTCAGCAGTTGTAGTGCAGTTAACTACCCAATCCGAAAACTTTTTCCCCTCTTTAATTGCCGCATCAACTCTACTAGGATTACCAAAAAATAACCCTAAACCTATTACAGCAAGACCAGTCGTAACAAATAATGATCTTTTTACACAGTTTATCATAAATTCTACTATTTAGTTGTTTATATCATCACGGTGGACGATGACAGACTCAAACTGCCTTCCCTTTTGCGTAAACCAAGAAAATTGTATTTTGGTGACTAATTGCCTTTATTATATTTGACACTTAACCCATCCTTTTTCACTCCTTAAAATCCTAACTTATAAGATTTTTTTGCTTATTCGAACTTAAGAACAAAAATATATCTTAATTTAATATGTTTGTCAATAGTCAGCGATACGAAATGTAACATTCTTGGTCTAAATTTATGGATGCATTATACTTTATTTACGATGAATAGCAACAACAAAATTGAATTTTTCTATAAGACCGATGAAATTATTATAGAGTTGTGTTGTCAAAACTAGATGTCATATAATTTAGGTTCTGTGAACATTTCTTTTTAATGGGCTTATCGATCGTTGTTTTCGTCTTCGAATCCGTAATAACCATTTAGTACACTGCGGTTCTTGCTTAACGAAAACGCCTATAAATCTCCACATTAAAGAGAAATGTTCACAGAACCTAGGAGACTATCGGAAATAACTAAAGTAATTCTATGTTTGGCTCTTTTTGGCTGCTAATAAACAGGATTTCCTTGAAATAGGTACACTATTCCTTCAAAAATCCTATTCGCTGAAAAATAGCTCAAAATATAATTAATTAGTTATTTCCGACAGTCTCCTAGAACATTAACGGGTTAGTTATAATATCACTTCCGTAATCCTTCATTTTTTCTAAATAAATCATTACCAATGATAGACCACTATGCACCTCTATAGAAACAGTTTCGCAAATAGTTCTATTAAAAGAAGAATTAGTACCCGGAAATGACATCTGATAATACTCTAATTCCCATTTTAAGCCTTTAGTAGAAATTTGTGCCGATGAAAATCCAAGTAATGAGATTTTGGTATCTATAGACAATGTAAAAACCCTGGTCTCACCAGCTTTAATTACGTACCCTACAATAGACGGTGCATAAAAAATGCTACCATTTTTAAGAAAAATACTCATATTATTTAATATATGATCAATATATCCCCCACTTATTCCTACAATTATAGTTGGTAACAGATTTTTACTCTCAAGATATTCTAGAGATTTTTCAAAATCACAGCTATTTTGATCTGATCTACGAATTACTTCAGTAGTGTATAGTAAATCAACTTTTGCAGAATCTAAATCACCAATCACAACTTTTGGTACTATACCCATCTCATACAAAGAATTTATTGCTCCATCAGCGGCTATAATAGGCAAACCAATGTCAAAAAATGACTTATCAGGCAAGTCACCATTTAAAACCAATATAGAATGGTATAGACCAGTATCTATATGCTCATAAAAAGCTCTATATCTACCTTGCATCGTAGTAACATTTTTGAATAATAGATATCATGCTTATCATAAGCCCGGCAATATTGCTAAGAACGACAAATACTGAACCTTGGTAATAGCCATGAGCAATCCATGCAACTGAGCAAATAAGGTAATTTACTAGCATCAGCATAGATATATCATGTGTGGATTTTGTTATATATGCTTTATAGACCTGCGGCAATAGACCTATTAGAGACGTAATTAAGGCAATATAGCCAAAAAATTCTTCAATATTGTACACATTTCCCTCCGTTTGTATTAACAATATCAGGTTCAAAGGGTTGTACTTACGTACTCTCAGCTAGGAGGCTGTTGGAGATAACTAATTAATTATATTTTGAGCTATTTTTCGGCGAGCAGCCAAAAAGAGCCAAATATAGAATTAATTAGTTATTTCCGACAGTCTCCTATAGCACCCCTAATGTGAGCAGAGTTATATATTTAAGGAGATTAGTTGTCAAGATGTTTACAACAGGATAATTTGAACTTTGAGGGGCATTTTTAGTCTGTATAGCTAACCCGTTAAGGTTCTAGATAACCTCTCCGTCATTGCGAGGAACTACTTTAGTAGTGACGAAGCAATCCAGGGAAGTAACCAAAAATGTATTGCTTCGTCGGCTCACGCCTCCTCGCAATGACATTCAGGAACTTATTCGGGCTAGTAGCTATACCACTAATCAGAAAAAAAAGTTAATGTTACAGTAGTGCCTATGCCTATTTTACTTTGTAAATCAAATTTACCTTTCATTAGTTCAACCAACTTGCGAGTAAGTGGTAAACCAAGACCAGTCCCTTGATATTTTCTGCCAACGGTACTATCAATCTGCCCAAAGGTTGACAGTACTTTTGGAATATCTCTCTCATCAATTCCTATACCAGTATCTATAACTTGTACATAAACTAGCCCTTTAGATTCATCTTTCTCAGCATGAATTGTTATAGTACCTGATGCGTTAGTGAATTTTATAGAATTAGATAAAAGGTTAAAAAATACTTGTTTAAGCCTTTTTGGATCTGCTTTTATAATAATATGATCTTTTGGTAATTTTTCAATTAATTGCACTGATGCTTGTTCAGCTCTTGACTTCATTATCCTTACAGTAGAAGTAATTAATTTATTTAGATCTAACTCGACAAAATCAACTAATAGCTTGTCAGCAGATGCTTTTGACAAGTCTAATATATCGGTTATTATACTGAGTAAATGTTTGCCTGCGTCATTAATATCTTTTATATAATTACCATGTTCTTTATTGTAAGGTGTAGACATCATAATTTCTGAAAAACCTATAATAGCATTTAGAGGGGTACGCAGTTCATGACTAACATTGGCAAAAAATTTAGTATGAGCAGAACTTTCATTTCTAACCTTAATTACTGCTTCCTCTAATGCTTTATTAGCCTCAAATTGTTGGTCTATAATTTTCTGTGCATAATTTGTATTGCTCATAACTATAACTAAAAATATTACCAAGATAATAAAAAAGGTCAGTAATACTTTTTCTTCCAATTCTATAATACTTGACCATAAACTAGTAATATTGGTATTAATCTCTAACACACCATCAACAGGGTAGATAGATAGGTTACGGTTTATTATTGGAATGTAACTTGTTATACAAGATGTCTTCTCTACTTTCCCTGACATATGGAATAGGGCTCTAGGGATTAATACATGAGTTGTTATTCCTTTAAAAGCTTTATTAAAGGCTTGTTCTATAACCAGTTCTTTCAAAAAATATTTATCAATTTTACTAAGAATTTTCTGATACAGATTATCTTCAGGAAAATCCACTTGACTTGTTACTTGAATTGGAGAGCTGGTTATAATTTTATGACCTTGTAGATCATATAAAGAAATATAGGCATTGAGATTAACAAAAATATCAACTGAAGTAGTTGCAAACCTAATAAAATCGGCATCTTGTAATAAATTTACATAACCAAATTCGTGTAATTTATTTACAGCAGTTTTATTCCTATTCCAGACATTTTTTGTATAAACATCAGCTATTTTAATATTTGCTTCTCCAACTTGCTTTAAAATCATTTCTTCAATAATGAAGTAACGATAGTAAATCATGTTGACAATGATATTTATAAATAACCCAAAGAACGCCAGTCTAACAATATACTTATTTTGAATCATTAGATTTGTACATATTATTAGAGTATAGCAGGCTATTCACTAGCACTAAGTTTTTTCTTCACAGATGATTCCTTAGGCAATTTTTTATCACTCACTGATTTCAGCTGATCAAAAATACTTAGAGCTTGAGTTATAAAACTTCCTGGTTCAGAAAGATTTGCCGGTAGAATTACTGTATTACTATCCTTAGCTAACTCACCAAAAGCCGATATATATTGTTCAGCGATTTTTAAAGATACTGCATCGTTACCTCCAGATTTTTGAATAGAGGCGGCTATAAGCTCAATACTTTTAGCAGTAGCCATGGCTACTAATCCTATTGCTTCAGCCTCACCCTTAGCCCTATTTACTTGGTCAATATAGGAAGCTTCAGAATTTAATACAACTTGAGCTTTCTCTCCTTCCGCATGGTTTATTTTTGCTTGTCTATTGCCTTCTGAGTCTAAAATTTGAGCTCTTTTCTGACGTTCTGCCGCAACTTGTAACTCCATCGCTTTAAGTATTGTTTGTGGTGGCTGAATGTCTTTAATTTCATAACGCATACATTGTATCCCCCAATTGACTGCCGCTTGGTTAATAGCAGAGACAATAGCAATGTTCAAGGTTTCTCGTTCTTCAAAAGTTCTATCTAATGGTAACTTACCTATTTCTGAACGCATGGTGGTCTGTGCAAGCTGGGTAATGGCATAATATGGACTATTAACACCATAAGATGCAGCAACTGGATCGACAATTTTTACATATAAAACACCATCTATTAATAACGTAACATTATCATTGGAAATTGCTGTTTGAGCAGTTACATCAATCGCTTCTTCCTTCAAAGTGTGTTTATAGGCTACTCTCTGAATCACTGGTATCAAAATATTCAAGCCAGGCTGCAAAACCCTATCAAATTTTCCAAACTTTTCAACAATCCATGCTTGTTGTTGTGGTACAACCTTAACCATTTGTATAATAATAAGAATTGCCACGATACTACAAACTAATAATATATATTCCATATTTGCTCCTTTTTTTAATCTATAGCTACCCCGATTAGCATTACGCCAAATTCACAGACGTCTATTAGCGACGAAACAATCTAATGAATGTGGATTGCCACTACACTCACGTGGTCTCGCAATGACGTCTTGGGCTTCCAGTATAATAAAAACTGACATCATTGCGAGGAGCTACTTTAGTAGCGACGAAGCAATCCATAAAAGTAACCAAAAATGGATTGCTTCGTCGGCTTACGCCTCCTCGCAATGACGTGTGGGTAAAAGTACTTTCGTCATTGCGAGACCACGTGAGTGTAGTGGCAATCCACTTTTCTAGATTGCTATGGATAAATGCTAATCGAATTAGCTATAATAATTTTACTATGCTACCGTCATTAATCTTAGTAATCCCTTCCACTACTACCATATCTTCCTCCTTGATTTCGTCTGAAATAATCTCTGTCAGACCATTTAAACTAGTACCTAGCTTAACATAAAGTTGTTGAACTTTGTTATCATTAAGTTTATATACAAAATATTCACCTTTACTATTACTCTGTACTGATTGACTAGCTACTGCTAAATTCCTATGTTTGTTAATAATTAAATCTATATGTACATAGCTTCTATGTACAATATTACTATTAGAATCAACAATAATTTTAGCACTTATAGTACCATTATCTGAAACATATTGTGAAATTTCAGCAATTTTTCCATTGATCTTATCACCATTATTATCGGTTATCACTAAATTAGTGGATCTTGACACCTGATTATAAAGTCCCTCAGGTAACTCCATTAGAATACTCTTAGTAGTAGAATTTTGAGCAATAATGCTAAAAAGATAATTTCCTTGTTGTACCTTATCCCCTATTCTTAGTTTTATTATACCAATATTTCCATCAAATGGTGCTATAATAGCCATATCGTTGTAACTATTCATTGCTTTAGTAAAAGCAAGTTTAGCTGCTTCTAAAGTACTACTAGATTTTTCTAGTGCATCACTACTAATATATTTTTTGGCAAATAATGCCTTATCACGACTATAAGCAGCCGTAGCTGTTTTTAAAGAGACTTCTGCTTGTGACTTAGTTGACGTAGCTAAATCTTGGTCAATAATAAGTAAAACATCTCCTTTATAAACCTTACCACCCTGAGAAGTAGATACTACATCAACCGTACCAGAAATATTTGCATAATAATCCCGACTCGTATCATTTTTACATTGTCCTACAACGCTGAAAACATTATACAGATCAGCTATTTGTACTTTAGTGGCTTTTACCGGAATGCTTCCTTGCTCTTCAGCTATAGTACAGCACGAAATAATGCATATACTTAAAAAAATAATTAACTTATTTAACATGTTCAAATACCATATTAAAGTTTTAAATCTGTTAGCCAACGATGTTCCTTCTCTAAAATCTCAAAACGAATTTTTTCACTTTTCTTATCAAGTTCTGCTTCCGGCACTAGAGAAGCTCCGTTAAATTCAAAACCATAAAAATTAATCTGTAATTTAGCACATATTCTTTCCACCGACTCAATATTTTCTAAAACATCATCAACAAATATTATGGTTTTAGGATAGTAATTTTTCTTGTGTAAAATATTCTCTAATACTGCACCTTTATCAATATTGGCAGTAAGAATCACCCCTTCTTTCATCATTGGTATACCATTTATAGTATTTTCAATATGTAAATCATCAATTAATATTTCCTCTTTTATGGGAGTAGATTTCATAAAATCTATATTTATCCCTTTAAGCTCTTTAAGTCGCCAATTGGTAAAATCCTCAATAACACCGAATCTACCTGTATATAATTTAGTCAGAGCAGCAGTTGGGATTTGCTTCTCCCATAATTTATTCAGTATATCATTTATATGGGTATCCACTAAGCGAATAGTACGGTTTTTTAAAATAATACTAAAAAAAAGTTTCCTTGCTTCTCTGGTAAGACGGTTTTTACTTTCAGCACGCCATTCACATCTATAAGGATGAGTTAAACGATATTCATCTTGCTCCATGATTAATACATCATCCACGTCAAAAAGCACCAAACTATCTTGATCTAGGTTACCTATTATTTCTGAGATTTTTAAAAAATCTGAAACTTTAGCTGTTTTAGTAAATGTATGTCTGTTCATTAGTTTTAATAATTTATTATTTCTTCCAAAGAATTAGCAATTATAACTAAATCTGATTCTCGTGCAAGGTTGTGATGTCCATCTTTTATTAATTTCATCACTACTATATCACTAGTAATTTTCTCTACCAGCTTACTTGAAATAGTATAAGGTACGTCAATATCTAACATTCCGTGAATTAAATGAATAGGTTTTTTAAGATTAATACTATTTGAGTTTAGTAACAAGTGATTTTTAGCTTCAAGTATTAATTGATAACTTATTGGGTATTTATCGTTACAATTACGCCCACCAACCTCAAGCCATTTTTGCTGTTGCATTTGTCTTTTTTGAATTTCAGTTAAATTTTCCCAAATAGTTTCTGTAAAATCTATTGCTGGAGCAAGAGCAACAACACCACAAATTTTACTAGGAAATTTTATAGCAGCAAGAATGGCAAGCCAGGCACCCATACTAGAACCTATTATAATAGTTGGTTGTATAACAAGTTTATTTAACACCAGCTCAACCCCCATAAACCAAGAGCCAATAGTTTCATCTAGAAAATTACCTGACGATTTTCCATGACCAAAATTATCAAATGTGATAAAATTATAATTATGTTTTTTACAGTAATTCTCAATAAATACAGCCTTTGTACCATTCATATGTGACATCAAGCCATGTAAGAACATTACGGAAGGCCTATTTTTTTTGTTACTTTTATAATGATTATAAGTGATAAATTTTTTCTTTTCTGTATTATATACTTTATTCATTTAAATTAGTTAATTAATGATTTCATCAGATTCACCCAAACGATACCATAAACCAACCATTTTGCAAGTAGTTCCAGCTTTATTCTCTGGTGGAGTAGAGCGAGGAACAATTGAAGTGGCTAAAATGTTAAAAGAAGTTGACTATAATGTTATTGTAGTCTCATCTGGTGGTTCATTAGTTGAAGAGTTAGTAGCTGCAGATATACCACATATTTTTATGAATAGTGCTACTAAAAATCCTTTTTTAATATGGAAAAATGCAAGAACTTTATCAGAAATAATTAAGGAATATGATGTAGATATAGTACATGCAAGGTCGAGAGCTCCAGCTTGGAGTTGCTATATGGCAGCAAAGGCTACTAATACCAAATTTTTAACAACATTTCATGGCATTTATAACATCTCGAATTTGTTCAAACATTTCTATAATAGCGTGATGATCAAAGGCGATAAGGTCATAGCTGTATCTAATTTTGTAAAGCAGCATATATTAACTAACTATAAAATTCTAGAAGATCAAATTGTGGTAATACGTCGAGGGGTAGATTATCGCTATTTTGATCCCAAAAATGTCACAGAAGAAAAATTAATAAAATATAAAAAGAAATACGGTCTATCTAATAACACTCCTCCTATAATATTATTACCATCAAGAATTACCAGTTGGAAGGGACACCTTACCCTTGTTGAAGCACTTGGCAAATTAAAACATCTAGATTTCTACTGTCTCATGGTTGGAGATTTATCTAAACACCCAAATTTTACAAACCGAGTGAAATCTCTTATAAACTTATTAAAACTACAAAGTAAAGTTCAAATTTTCGGTAATGAAGTTGATATGCTCGGTCTTTATGGTATTTCAGATATAGTGTTATCTACTTCGATTGAGCCTGAAGCATTTGGTCGAACTATAACTGAAGGACAAGCAATGGAAAAACTAGTAATTGCCACAAATATTGGTGGGGCTATTGAAACAATATCAGATACAAAAACTGGATTTCATGTTAAACCAAATGATCCTATTGATTTGGCAGAAAAAATTGAACATTGCTTATCTATACTCAAAACCAATGAAGGTAAAAAAATACAACAAGCAGCAAGAAAAGCATTAATCGATAACTTTTCTCTTGATTTAATGCTTAGTAAAACTTTAGATCTATATAAAAAAATGCTTTGAAATCATAAAAAGTTAAGAATAACACTTAGTGCTTAATTGTTTTTATGATATGTAATTATTAATTAGACTAATTACAAGAAGTAATTAAACTATTATAAAACCACTTGACAGGGGTTTTGTAATAGTTTAGGTTGCTTGAAAATGAGCATGAGTATTAAATGGATGCAGTAGATTCTTCTGTCACTATGTGGAATAGAGCTAGAAATAGTAAATTTAGACACGTTGTTTGGCCTATTAGATCTAACGAGTTAGTAAAGTTTGTGCCTATGGCTTTACTAATATTCTTTATTCTCCTTAACCAGAATCTAGTACGTAGTATCAAAGATAGTTTGGTAATAACATTAATTAGTTCAGAAGTTTTATGCTTTATAAAACTTTGGGGTGATATGCCTATGGGCATCTTATTTGTTATCATTTATTCTAAACTTTGTAATGTTATGACAACTGAGCAAGCGTTCAGGATCATATTATCTTTTTTCTTGGGATTTTTCCTATTATTTACCTTTGTTTTGTTTCCATACCGAGAGTTTTTTCATCCAGATCCGCAAGTAGTAGAATATTATGTTACTACACTTCCGCATTTAAAATGGTTTATCATCATTTGGGGGCAATGGAGTATTGTGTTATTTTATATAATGGGGGAATTATGGCCAATGATTGTATGTACACTATTATACTGGCAACTTGCTAATAAGATTACCACTACTGAAGAAGCTCCAAGATTTTATTCGTTTTTCTCCTTATTTGGTCAAACTAATTTACTAATATCTGGCAGTGTAATTGTATATTTTGCCAAAGGTCATCACTTTTTGATACCTCTATTTTCTCATCTTAATGACCAAACAGAAATTCTTCTAAAATCATTCATGGTAATTATTATAATATCTGGGCTAATCTGTTTGATTTTACATAGATTCGTTGAATTGAAAATTATAGAAACTACTAAAAATATTAGATATAAAAATAAAAGAACTGATATACTAAAACTAGGGTTAATTGAGAGTAGCAGAATAATTCTTACATCGAAATATTTAGGAATTATTTGTGTATTAATGGTTTCATATTCCATGTCAATCAACTTAATTGAAGGGTTATGGATGTCCAAAACAAAGGAGTTATATCCCACTACCCAGGCGTTTATATCTTACAGTGGTGAGGTGTTTTTTTGGACTGGGGTATTTACTTTAATTTGTGCTTTTCTAGGTAGTAGTTTAGTTAGAACTTGTGGTTGGTTTTGGGGAGCTGTACTTACTCCCGTTGTAATGTTACTATCAGGAGCAATGTTTTTCACCTTCGTCGTATTGGAAAAACCTTTATTGGCAATTATGACTGGTCTTAGTCACATTTCTCCATTAATGATAATTGTTTTTATAGGCGGTTTGTGGCATGTTTTAGGAAAAGGGATAAAATATTCGCTTTTTGATTTTACTAAAGAAATGGTCTATATCCCTCTTGATAGCGAGATGAAAACTAAGGGAAAAGCTGCTGTAGATGTACTTGGTGGTAAAATAGGAAAATCTGCTGGAGCAATTATTCAATTTGTCTCTTTTAGTATTTTTCCAAATGCTGTACATAATGACCTAGCAGGTTTTCTCATGGTGGTTTTTCTTGTAGTTTGCGTAGTTTGGATTTTTGGTGTAAAAGTCTTAAATCGATATTATAAAAACTTGTTAGCACAATAGTAGGTTAGTACCCTTACCAAACTTTTTATCAATAACATATAGGAAAAAAAATTAATGACATACGTACCAATGGTAATCGAGCAAACCCCTAGAGGGGAAAGAGCCTATGATATATATTCTAGGTTATTAAAGGAACGTATCGTTTTTGTTTGTGGTCAAATTGAAGATTATATGGCAAATGTAGTGGTTGCACAATTACTATTCCTTGAGGCAGAAAATCCAGAAAAAGATATTTCTATGTATATTAATTCTCCTGGTGGTGTTGTAACTTCTGGTTTAGCAATTTACGATACTATGCAATATATTAAACCTAAAATTTCTACTCTTTGTATAGGTCAGGCTTGTTCCATGGGCTCTCTGTTACTTACTGCTGGGGAGAAAGGTATGCGTTATTCTCTGCCGCATAGTCGTATAATGATCCATCAACCGTCAGGTGGTTACCAAGGGCAGGCTACAGATATAGAAATTCATGCCAAAGAAACTATGAAACTAAAAAAAATGCTTAATCTATTATATGTCAAGCATACAGGGCAGGAGCTAGAGACTATCGAAAAAAGCATGGAACGCGATAATTTCATGGATCCTGAAGTAGCTAAATCATTTGGGCTTGTTGATGAAATTATTACCGATAGAGCAAAAATTTTAGTAAAAAATAAATTATGATGGCACGGGAAGAAGGCACGAATGATTTTCTTTGTTAGCAACTTCCCGCTAATGCAACATATTAGCATCAAGCTTTAGATTATAAAACTCCAGAGTGTGTATATTTAAAAAATATTGCATAAAAACAACAATTTAATTTTTGTGAATTATATCTCAAATTATCTAAATTTCTGTTTAGGAGACTGTCGGAGATGACTAATTAATTATATTTTGAGCTATTTTTCGGCGAGAATAAATAGGATTTTCGCAGGAATAGTGTACCTATTTCAAGAAAATCATGTTTATTCGTAGCCAAAAAGAGCCAAATATAGAATTACTTTAGTCATTTCCGACAGTCTCCTAGACAACCCCTTGTTATTCATCTTTTTTCTTATCATCTTTCATTCCTTCCTTAAAAGCTTTAAGACCTTTAGCAAGATCTGACATTACTTGAGGCAATTTACCAGCACCAAACAACACTAAGATGATTAATAAGATCACTAATAAGTGACTGAAGCTCATTCCCATAATATCAATTTTGTAAGTTTTAAGTTAAAGTTACTATAGCAAATATTGTTAATTTTATCTAGTATGAAAAAATACAAATCTATCAATATGAAAACATTTGAAACTAACATCATTAATATCTATGGTGATCAAGGTAAAGTTTGGTTAGATGATTTACCAAGAATTATCGATAAATTGGCTGAGGAGTATGGTTTATCTGGCTTACAACCAATTGAGAATTTGAGTTACCACTATGTGCTAGAAGGTTTTCAAGGTAATCAGCCGATTATTTTAAAGTTGGGGCTAGATATTGATGGGCTTAAGAGAGAATTATTAGCCTTGAAAGTTTTTGGAGGATTTGGCAGTGTGAAGGTTTTAGCTGAAAACAGTGGCTTACTATTACTTGATAGGGCTATTTCTGGTATATCATTAAAGTCCTATTTTCCTACCAAAGATTGTGAGGCTATTCAAATAGCATGTGATGTAATGACAAGATTACACCAAGGATATTTGTTGCCCATAGAAGGTTTTCCTTATGTCAAAGATTGGCTGGTAGTACTAGATAAAGAATGGGATATACCAGCTTATTATTTAGAAAAAGCCCGAAAATTGCGAGATAAACTACTTAACACATCGCTACGGTTGGTTCTACTGCATGGTGACTTACATCATGATAATATTTTGCAAAACGCTGATGATTGGGTAGTTATTGATCCTAAAGGGGTTATCGGTGAACAAGCATATGAGGTAGCAGCCTTTATTCGCAATCCTTTTCCTGAACTCCTTGCCTTAAAAGATGTTGAAAATATTATTGCAAATCGCATTACTAAATTCGCAACTATCTTGGGTTTAGATACTCAACGAATTAGCGATTGGTGTTTTGTTCAAGCTGTACTCTCCTGGGTTTGGGCTCTGGAAGATAGTGGTGATGTGCTTATTTGGGTAGATATTACAAAAATCTTTGATGATTTGTTTGTTAATATGAAAATTAATCAGTAGATATAAAATCTAATAGATTAGACAATCTTCTTATACTCAAAGTATATTTTTCTTACCGAGTAAATCCATGCAATGCAAACAACGATAAATACTCCCATTAAAAATGGTGAAATAGAGCTAAAAGTTGCTGTTGGTACTAATGTAAAAATAACTGACTGTATTAATCCGCTCGAAGATTTACCAACTTTTGAGCTAATGACGTCAACAGCTGCTTTACCTTTGGTTTTTAACTCTCTGTCAAGAGGGATATATAACATCTCTTTAGAAGTATCCCAAAGTGAATATTTAGTACCTTTTGCTAGAATATTTTGTAAAGCCCCAATTGATACTGCCAGAGCCAATGGAGTCATAAGAATAGCACTGTCAAATAGAGATAATATTTGATGGTCAAATACGATTAAGATAAAGAACAATGTCCCCGTAACCATAACGATAACTGGTGAAATTACGGCAGCAACAAACCAGCTATGACTACGCATTATATTATTGCCTATTATAGTCATTACCATAATAGTCACTCCAGTCCAGAGAATATAAAGGCTGTTGAATTCCGCATAACTATTAACAGTGGGGTATAATTCTTTAATTTTTGCTTTCCATACTGCTTCTACCAAATTTATTGATAAACCAAAGGCAGCAGAGCAAATTAACATTAACCATAAATATTTTGATCTTATGATATATCTAAAACTTTCCACTAAACCCATGCCATCTTTAGTCGATCTACCGGCTTTAGCCTTTGCATAAAATGTTGGATTGGTAAAAACATTTTTGCTAATAAACCTTACAAGTAAATATGATATAATAGCCGCAACTACCACGAAACTTGTTGATACTTTTACCAATGTAGTTTTGTTGTCCGGTACGGTAAAAAAATATTTAGCAATGGTGTTAGCAGATGATAAGTTTAACATCAAAAAGCCAACGAAGATTAAAGCAGAATTACCAAATAATGAAAAAAGAGTATAAAATCTTTTTGCTTCTTCTGTTGTAGTAAGCTCATTAGCAAACTGCCAAAACAGTAAAACGTAAAAGATATTTGGCCAAAGCTCAGATAATGTATAAAAAACCACATAACTCCAATTACCAATTAAAGCTATATACCATTTTAAATGAGGATAATTCCCCATAATTTGTTCTAGCGAATTCGGATTAATATGGAAAACATGGACATTAGGATAAATAATGAAAGCAAAAAGAATAAAGAACCCAATAAAAAAAGTAATTAAATAGCCGTAAATCTTTTCAAAACTACAATGATTAAGCATCTTAGCATAGATTATAACGAATAGAGCCGCTGCAGGGGTTACGCAATAAACTTTAGTGAAACTTACTACTTCAGCACTAATCTCTGAAATTAAAATGCTATCTTTTAAAATTCTTAATATGTTTTGGTTAAATAAGACACAGAACATCAGACCACACATCGGTATGAATTTTCCAAGTTCATGATTATGGATAGGCCAAAAGATAGTTCTGAATTTACTGCTAAATGAATTTGACTTTATTATAGTCATAATAAGGATTCCCTAAGACAAAAAAAAAACTCAATTATGTATCAACTTAAAAAAATGATCTTTTAATGCGTCGAAACTATTCAAGAGCTTTTCCTTAATTGCTTAAGGCTATTGGTAAGGTTAAGAACTTATATATTATTAGGCTTATCATGTCAAGCTATTTAGATTTAACTTGTATAAAAATAAAAAGTTGCTAAAACCTTTAGTCGTAATAAATTAAATAATGTAAGGATATATGAAAAGATTATTGTTAATTCCAGTTGCAATAGCTGTTATTTTGACTTCTAGCATATCAGTTGCAAGTAAAGATCAGCTTTATGTGAAAGCTGAGGCTGGTCCGTTTGTATTAAGTAAAGTAAGAAACAAGATTTTTAATCGAAAAGAAGGAGAAGGTGGTGGTGGTATTGTTAATTTTGGTGTAGGTTATTATGTAATGGATAATGTTAGAGCAGATGTGACATTTCATTTTGCTAATCCAAAACTTAACGGATCTACTAGCAAGACTACTACTAGGACTTATAATATACTAGGAATACAGAAAGAAATCGAAACACCTGTAACTAAAAAAATAAAACATATAGGCAAAGTGATGTCATTGTTACTCAATAGTTATGTTAATTTGTACGATGGTAGTATTGTCAAATTATTTGTGGGAGCAGGTGTTGGGATGGCTCGAGTAAAAGAAAAAATAACCATAGATGAGGAGTGGGCTCTCGTTGCTCCAGGTGCTGAAAATTTTATTCCAACACAACGAGATTATATGTCTACTAAGAAGGTCAATAATTTTGCTTATCAGTTGACTGCTGGTGCTTCTATCAATGTAAGCAAAGCTGTAAATATTGATGTTGTATATGGCTGGATAAATTATGGAAAAACAAAATCTCAAAAATATAAAGATACTGAAATAGCTAAAATTAGTTACAGAGGTATCAACTTAATGGCTGGTTTAAGATTTGATATATAATAATAAAAACAAAATATTAGACCTCCTTCGAAACTCGCTTATGCTGAGGGATTTGAAGGAGACACGGAACGCAGAACCACAGCGTACTCTAGTGTACGTGAGGAGCAGAGTACCGGTATCACGTACAAATCACCAGCAGAAGTAGAGTTTCGAAAGAGGTCTATTGTAACCTTGTCTGTCTTACAGCTTATATAGGTCTATTCAAGGTCTAAGGTACTAATCCCATGCTGAGTTTTTTCCCATTTGAAGGGCATAAAAATAATCTGCCAAATAGCCTTATAACTTGCTATTGTATGCAGTAAAAAATACAAAGGCCATACCAACAAGGCAGCAATATCTAATATTCGAAAATTAGTTATTTTTCCTTTTTTACTCAGTAAAATAAAAAAAGCACTACCATAAAGATACGAGAAAGCAAAAAAACTATTAACTATCCACAAATGATCAATTATAGCCAATCTATTAATTTTAATAGTTAGTATTAGAAATGGTAAACAACAAAAACCATAAGAAGAAAGACCAATAAAAATGAAAATAGTAATTATTTGATAAAATTTAAACCTTTTATATTTGTCTTTTTGGGCAATGAATACCAAAAATGTTTGGATAAATCCTTTTATCCAACGAGATCTCTGATTTATCCAACTGATAAGATCTATAGGCGATTCCTCTAAAGTATAAGAATCGATCATATGAACTTTATAACCAAATGAATATAGTCTAATTCCTAAATCAGCGTCCTCAGTAACATTATAAGCATCCCAGAAACCTATTTTTTGTAAGGCATCAACCTTAAAATGATTGCTAGTTCCCCCAAGAGTTACCGGTAAGTTCATCAAACTTAAACCTTTCAGAAGATATTCAAACCATAAACAATATTCTATACTAAAAAGCTTAGTGAGTAAATTTTCATTCTCATTATAAAAATTAAGTTTAGCTTGCAAACACACATATTCTTCCGGTAAACCATCAAAGGCTATTACTGCTTTAAGGAGTTGATCAGTGTCAGGTCTATCTTCCGCATCATATATTACTACATATTTTCCTTTACAATATTGCATGGCATAATTAAGGGCTTTAGGTTTAGTTCTAGGTAGACTAAATGGTACTTTAATCAAATGTATATAACAAGGTAATTCATATAAGATGCTTTCCTTGATCATCAAATAATCATCTGCTTCAACAATGATTTTGACATCTAATTTATGTTTAGGATAATTAATATTAGCTATACAACTAATTATTGACTTTAGTTTACCTGATTCTTTATATAACGGAAGTAAGATAGTATAAATAGGTAGGGAATCATTGGAGTATGTATCAGTAATTTTAAACATGGTATTTGGTGCAATTACTGCTTGGGTGAATAACATAATTTTCAAAATATTTTGTAAAAAATAACAGGTAATATTAATTGCATGAAAAAGATGTCTAAAATTAACTAATATAGCAAAATATACCAAAAAAAATATGATAATTGACTTAGTGTAATTAACATTTTTTGCTATCATGTATAATGAGATAAATTCAAGAAAATATTTGGATTTGATGATGTTCAAATGACTAAAATTTCGTTCAAGTAGCTGATAAAAGTCATTCTTTCTAACCAACTTAATTGGTACGTTATAATGTATTGCTGATAACTTTCTTAAATAAGCTAGGTCATTTATAGCCAGCACCTTATTATTTTCATCATTTTCATAAATGAAATAACCATTTCTGACATATTGATCGATTTTTGAATAACCATAAATCTTAACCTGAGTTTCTTGTACACTTAATAGTGGCAATAGTTTATACTTGTATAAAATTTCTATAATTATCTCATTATTAATAATCCCTTCTTCGATTATCGTATTAAGAAAATCATTCTCACCAGTGGTCTCATACTAATTAGCTTTCAATATAGAATTAACAAGGTATAATTAGGTTATAGAATAAAGATGATTAGTATAATGTCAGGTTATCAATATGTTTATCCACCTGGAACAGTTTGTCGGAT
>JAHFPS010000067.1 GCA_023269695.1 Rickettsia sp. | reverse complement strand
ATCCCTGCGTTCGCAGAGATGACACAAAAAACAGGATTGCTTCGTCTCCACTAAAGTGGTTTCTCGCAATGACGTTTGTGAATTTGGCATAGTGTTAGCTATACTCGATAGTTTAGTCATGTTTCTCTAACTCTTGCGACAATACTTCATCGAGTTCTTGTCTAAGATCTTCAGGAAGTTTTTCCATTTTATTGGGAGATTCTGTAGATTGTGATTTTTTTAACACATTTGTAGTATCAACAATCTCTGATTTTATGGGTAATTTAATGGATTCCAAACTATTTTGTGGTAGAGTTTTTATAAGATTTTTACTTAAATTATCTAGATAGGGAGTAGTCGCGGATTCTTTAAGCCATTCCGGATATTTATCAATGGTAGTATTTTGTATAACATCTTTTAGCGTTTTTGCTTGTAAATAACTACCAGAAAAGAAAATTGTTAGGACTAGGAATATGAACAAACAAATAATCGTACCTCTAAGCATGCCGACGGCTAGACCTAGAGATTTGTCGATGATTCCACCACTTATAAAGGAAATCATCAAAAGAAATTGACGGGTTAAGAAAGAGCATAGGATCAAAGATATAACATATGAAATAATCCCAGAGGTAAGTATCAATGCAATATGGTTAATAAAATATTGAGTAATAATTTCAGTAATATATAGAGATAAGTAATAGGCAAAAAGAATTGAAAATATAAAGCCAAGTAAGCTAATAGTAAGCTTTATTAATCCCCCATAGGCTCCGAGCATTGATGAGGCGGTAATAATTGCCAGTATTGTTATATCAAACCAAGTAAACATTAGACTTTTCTAAAAATTACTTTAAGTTTAGAATAAGTGTAGGATATATTTATTATCATATTCAAGATTCTTATTGAATAGACGTAATTTAACACTATATGTATTTAAAAGCTAGTGTATATATTTAATAGAGACTAAATAAATTTAATAATACAATAAACAATTATGAATGAAAATAATAAAATTTTTGATAATTTATCTGGTAAGATTTTGATAGCTACTCCTTATATGCTTGAGGGAATATTTAATAAGTCACTTGTTTATATGTTATCTCATACAGCCGAAGGAGCGATGGGTTTAATTTTCAATAATTTAGTGAATCATATAGAGATAAAATCGTTTTTTAAAATAGCTGATGATCAACTAGATAATAATATTATGATGCCTATATATTTGGGAGGACCAGTTGAGCATGAACGCGGATTTTTCCTGCATTCTGATGATTATAACGAAAATTTACTACTGAAGTTTCAGAATCATTTAGCAGTTAGCTCTAATCCTCAAATCCCTCATGATATTGCTTCTGGTCATGGTCCTAAAAATAGTTTATTTATTATTGGTTACACTTCTTGGAAAGCAGGACAGCTTGAAACAGAGATTAAGGAGAATTTGTGGATAATAACCGATTGTGATAAGGAGTTTATTTTTTCTGGTCATCCAGAGCATAAGTGGCACAATGCTTTGCAAAATCTTGGTATCAAAGAATCTCACTTTACTTCAAGAATGGGTAATGCTTAACAGCAAACCATATTAGGTCCTAGGAGATTGTCGGAGGTGACTAATTAATTATATTTTGAGCTATTTTTCGGCGAGAATAAATAGGATTTTTGAAGGAATAGTGTACCTATTTTAAGAAAATCCTGTTTATTAGCAGCCAAAAAGAGCCAAATATAGAATTACTTTAGTTATTTCCGACAGTCTCCTAGACTTCCGGCTGTACGGGAATGGCATCTTTTCCATTAGGCAAATGCTATGCGGGTTAGCTATAAGATAGCTTTTTGCACTATATCGTTGAGTCTTTTTGCAAATCCACCTGTATCATTGACTGGCTCGCCTTCCAGAATACATGCTTGATCATACATTAATTTCACCAACTCCTCATTGGTAGAATCTTTATTATTTGAGATTATATTAGCGTTAATTTTTTCAATAATTCTATGCTTAGGGTTTAGTTCAAGTATTTTAGCAGATGATGCCATTAATTGTTTTTGCTCAATTAAGAATCTTTCCATACGAATATCCATAGCTCCATCACCAACAACAAGACAAGTTGGACTTAAAGTAAGTTTTTTAGAAATCCTGACATCTTTTACTAAATTACCTAATATTTCTTTAAAATACTCCGTTAATTTGCTATATTCATCATTCTCTTCTTTGATATCTTCAGTTTTTTGCTCAGACTTCTCTAAATCAATATCACTTCTAGTAACTGATTTAATTGCATAACCCTTGTAGCTACTATTAACATTAACCCAAAAATCATCAACTGTATCAGTAAATAGAAGTACATCGATATTTTTACTTAAGAATCCTTCTATTTGAGGACTAGAAAGTAATTTTGCTGAATCATCACCGCTAAGATAATATATAGTATCCTGCCCTTCTTTAAAGTTACTAATATAGTCATCAAGGCTAATCATTTTACTTAAAAGGCTACTTTTAAATATACATGTCTCAAGTAATTTATCATGATCACTCGTTGCCTCACACAATCCTTCTTTTAAAGCAGCACCAAAATTAGACCAGAAATTGCTGTATTCCTCTATAGACTCATCTTTTTTCTTTTTGAGTTCACCCAAGACTTTTTTGGTTATTGCAGCTTTAATCTTCTCTAAAGTACTATTATGCTGCAAAGATTCACGACTAATATTAAGAGGTAAATCCTCTGAATCTACTACCCCTCTTAGGAACCTTAGGTAAGAAGGTATTAAGTCTACATTCTCATCAGAAATAAAAACTCTCTTAATATATAATTTTACTCTTCTCTTACGATCAGGGTGGAATAAATCAAAAGTCTTAGTTGATGGAATAAATAACAAATTAGTAAATTCAACCGTACCTTCATTTTTATTATGAATAGTTAACCAAGGATCATCCATCGAATAAGATAAAGCCTTATAAAATTCTTTATATTGCTCAAAAGTCAAATCAGATTTCGGTCTTGTCCACAATGCGGAAGCGGAATTAAGCTGTATTTCATTATTAGTTGATTCATCAATAAAATATATAGGTATGGCAATATGATCAGAATAACTTTTAACTATATGCTTCAATCTAAAATGATCAATATAACTATCTTCTTCTGGCTTAACGTGAATAACTACCTCAGTTCCCCTGGTAAAATCATGTTCAAAATCATCGACAATATATTCCCCAAGACCATCTGACTGCCAAACATAAGCTTTCTCTTCTCCTGCTTTTCGTGATGTAACAGTAATGCTATCAGCAACCATAAAAGCCGAATAAAACCCAACGCCAAACTGTCCTATCAACATACTGTCTTTTTTAGCATCTCCAGACAGGTTGTTTAAGAAATTTCCTGTACCAGATTTTGCAATAGTTCCTAGGTTATCGATCAAATCTTCTCGGTTCATACCAATACCATTATCTCTAATAATAATCTGCCTTTTATCTTTATCAATTTTTACAGTAATTTTAAAAAGAGGATCGTCTGCAATAAGTTTGGCGTCACTTTGTGCTAAATATCTTAACTTATCACAAGCATCCGAAGAATTAGATATTAATTCACGCATAAAAATCTCTTTATTAGTATAAAGAGAATGGATCATTAAATTTAAAATCTTACCAACTTCAGCGTCAAACTTCTTTTTTTCTTGGGTCATAGTTAAGTCCTATAATACTACGGTTTAATGTTATGTATATAGTGTTTTAAATGTAAATTTAAATAGTCTAATTCAATATTTTTTATTGCTAATAGTTTCAAACTATTAGTGTAACCTAATATTATCTCAAAATTATTTTTATTAATTTTCCATTTTTTAGATAGAAAATTGATAATAGAATTATTAGCCTTACCATCCTCTGGCACTGACTTTATAAATAATTTTAGATAATATTTATCATTAATTATAATAAACTCACCTATCTTATCTGTCTTTGCGTTAGCTTTAACCTTAAGAGCAAGAATGGCCACCTTGTTATCTGGGTTATAGTTAAAAACTTGGGTCATGTACTTGCAACTATAGTAAATTAACGCGAAAGACTATATATATAGCTAACCCGAATAAGTTCCTAAATGTCATTGCGAGTAGGCGTAAGCCTACGAAGCAATCCATTTCTAATCACTTTTATGGATTGCTTCGTCGCTACTAAAGTAGCTCCTCGCAATGACGCCAATTTACTATGGCTAAATACTATTCTGGTTAGCTATAAATAACCTAATATTCGGTTATATCTATAAATATAGCAGATTTTTATTACCCACTAATAGCTATTTTCATTATTTTTACATAAAGTTGTCATTCCCGCGTAGGCGGGAATCTAGATCCCTGCATTCGCAGGGATGACACAGAACAGGATTGCTTCGTTCGAGCTTCGTGGCTCCTAGCTAATAGACGTTTAGGTACGTTTGAGGTTAAATAACAAAAATCTATTTTGAATCTATCCAAGATATATTGCCATCTCGACGGTAATAAACTATATTAATGCGATTAGTATGACTATTTTGAAACATTAACGCAGGAAGATTTTCGAGATCCATTTTCATAACTGCTCCACTTACTGATAAAGTTAATATTTCTACAGATTTCTCTGCTATAATTACAGGATTATCGGATGCTGCTATATTATCTTCGTCTTCATGTTCATGAGGCGTTATAGTATATTTGACTGCTTTAGGTGCCGCTTCAGATATTTTAATTCTATCATGACGATCCTTGAGTTTAGATTTGTACTTTCTAAGCTGCTTTTCAAGTCGGGAAAGAGCTGTATCAAATGCTGAATATATGTCATCTGAAGCAGCATTGCCTTTCAATATTATATGCCTACCTGTGCCATCATTCACTACAATATCACAAACTAGTTGGAATCCTTGTTTAGAGAAATGCACGTTTGCACTAATTATAGTAGAAAAGTACTTTTCTGATACTTGTGTAGTACGACTTTTTACATAGTCTTGCAAAGAATTGCCAATAGAAATATGTTGACCTGATACTGATATTTGCATAAAACCCCCTTTTAATTTAGTTAAGTTAAGCTAAAATTTAATGTAATAGAAAAAGATCTAGGAGACTGTCGGAGATGACTAATTAATTATATTTTGAGCTATTTTTCGGTGAGAATAAATAGGATTTTTGCAGGAATAGTGTACCTATTTCAAGAAAATCATGTTTATTCGCAGCCAAAAAGAGCCAAATATAGAATTACTTTAGTCATTTCCGACAGTCTCCTAGCACACACCCAACTACCTATACAACTAGTGTATAATCATATTAATTTCAAGCCATTATTTTGAATTTTTATAATGGCTTGATAATCGCTTTAGCTAAAATATAAGTTATAGCACTTACTTTAAGTTATTTATACTAGTTAGTATTTAACTAAAAGACGAGCTTCTGGTCGTAATTTTACCTAAATTGTAACATATTTATTATAATATTTTATAGATAACAAATATGCCTATAATTTTGTTTTAAATAATGATTTTTTGTTTTTACTATCTACTGAGTTTTGCTGTGATTGCTTCCTAAAGCTAGATTTACTCTTATGTAGTTTTATAATTTCCTTGGTTACTTTTACTACAAAAGACGGTTCAATCTCACCTTCCATACAAGTTGTTTTAAAAGACTCACCACCACCAAAAATCCATGATTTTGCTTCTTGTTCTAGCTTTTTTGCTGCACGGAATTCTGATATATTGGTTGCATCAATAATTGCCTGAGTAATAATAGCTTTACGTAACATGACATCAGGTGAATTAGTGTATGATTTAAGGCGTTCAAATGGGGATGGGAACTTAATAACATTAGAAGATATATTTACTTTATTTACCATAAATTTATTACCATATATTGATTTCAATTAGGTTCTGCATACAGAACCTAAGAAGTATAATGATTTTTATGGGTGTACTAATAGTTTCGAGATAAAAATTTATAAATATTTTAAACTATCTTAATATTTATAGATATGCTCAAATGATCCTATGAATGGGAATGACAAACAATAGGAGAGAGGGCTAGGAGTTCTATCGGACTTGGCTTGGTTTGGAAATGGTAGGAAAATTACAATCTCTGGTGTTATTTATAGCATAGTTTTTCTAAAAACTAATTTTTTACAAAAATGCTTTGCGTACCAAAATATATTTTTTATTATACAAAATATTTGGCTTTAAAAATTAAAAAATCTTCAAAAGTTTACCATTTATAGTTAAACCTAATACTAATTAGCTTTCAATATAGAATTAACAAGGTATAATTAGGTTATAGAATAAAGATGATTAGTATAATGTCAGGTTATCAATATGTTTATCCACCTGGAACAGTTTGTCGGATG
>JAHFPS010000066.1 GCA_023269695.1 Rickettsia sp. | reverse complement strand
CATTCTTCATCTGTTAAATCTGTTGGATAATTTTTTCTGCTCATTCTTTTATACTTCTTGCTAATAATACTTTATTCACCTCTATCATACCTTAATTTTAGTTTGCGGACAAGCTCTAACACAAAAAATATTATATCAGGATATTTTATTGATTTTTTATCATGTGTACTTTCTAACATTTTAGCATAAGTAGTTTTTAATAATTTCCAACTAATTCCCTCATAGCCCAAAATATTTCCTTGATATCCTAACACTTCAGTGAAACATCCTTTACAAAAAACTGGTTGCTTAAGTTTTATAGCTTTACTTATTAAGTTATCGTAAACATTACAACTTGCTGATATATATAACATTCCACTTACTGTATCATTGAAATGCTGTTTTTGACGATCCAACGGTACAATAGCTTTCCCCAAGTCGGTAGATTTAGGATCCGATACAATCAACATATCATTTAATGATACACGTTTTTCTTGCATCATATACTCTACTGATAAATCTTGGTATTGCTGCTTTCCAGCAAGGCTCATCCCACAAAACGCTATATACATAATTAAGTACCTATTAAAGTGCAAGTTATAGTAATTTCTGTACTCAACCTGTATGTCAATCAAAATTTTACTTGGTATTTTTAATTAACTATTAGTTAGTACATAGTAATCTTTAACATCAGTAAAGTATATTTATTGTTATTTGAAACTAACTAACCACATACTCCATGTAATTCTTTACTTCTAAGATGATTTAACCCAAAGTGCTTTAATAATAGTGTATAGAAGTAAGAGCATTGTATGTACCCCTCTGTTTTATCAGGAAGTTTTGTGGTTATTTTAATGGTCTGAGCAAATGCATAACTAACATTATCCATATTTCCAATGTTTTTTATTTTATAAATATTCAAATAAATGTTCTTCGCTAATTTATAAGCATTTAATGCATCCTCTGGCTTGCCTAAAGTACTTAATGCATCAGCTTTAGCTACTAAAGCATTAGCAAGAAGTATATCTTCTGAATTATCCAAATCGTTTTCTTTATTATTTCTTTCTTGATCTTGTATTAATATGTTTATTGCTTCTGTTGCATGGTTTAAAGAATCATCTTTTTTATTTAAACCTAATTCAGATCTTGATAATTCTGTTAAGCTATAAGCCAATGTTGCAGATGAAATTTCACCAACTTTAGTATTCTTTATCTTATTATATACATTATTAGCTATATTATATGCATCATTAAAATTTCTCATATAATTTAGTATTTCTGCTTGCAGTATATATATAGGTGCAAGCCAAGCTTCTTCTTGTGTTAAACCAGTATCTTTTAGTTTAACAGATTCTCTACTTTTATTTAATTGTAATTTTTCTTTATCTAACATTTCTACTATTGATGATAAAGCTTGCTTATATTCACCTTTTACTAAAAATATTCTGGCTTTCCCATAATCTACCATGCTTGCTTTATAACTCAAATTCTTATTATCAAGCATAACTCTCTCTATGTTATGTAAGTTATTCTCAGCCTCTATTATATCACCTATAAATACTTGTATTTGAAATATCTCAAAATAAATTGCTACTTTAGCTCCATAATTATTGGGTAAAGTATCTATTATATTTTTAGCTTGTGCTAAATATTGTAATGCTATACTAGGATGGTGGTTAACAACAAAATACTCATATCGACCTATACGACCTAAGTATCTACTATAGATTACCTTTTCTTTTTCATTCATACTACTTAATTTAAACTTTTTCTCATTCTTTTTAAACCAGTCTACTTGTTTTTTAGCATTATATGATTCTCTAGAACGTAAATAATAACCAAGTAAACTACTTTTTAATGTCATAATTTCATAAATACTGGCATTATATTTTTCAGCGTTATTTAACAATACTTCTAAGTTACTCTCAAAGTTTTTGTCTTGTATGATTAAGAAAAATTGATTTATCATTTCACTTGACATTAAAACATTTAATTTGGCAAGCAAATTATTGATATTTTGGTTATTGGCAATATTACCGTTTACTTTTAATAATTCCTCTTTGATAGAGTCATGCATCCTGAATATTTGATTACTCCTATCCTCACTAATTTGTTCTATTATACCAAACCTTATTAATTCATTAATTGCATTAGATAAGTTTTCTTGATTATTTTCAAGTTGTTCTAATATATGTCTTGATATCCTTTGATTATTGAACAAAGCTATTTTATATAGTAAATTTTTTCCTTCTTTTGTCATTTCTTTTAATAATAAGTTTAAATGAGCTTTTAACTTATTATCATGATTCTCCACATATTTTATGTACTCATTAATTGCCATATGATTATTATTTTGTAAGAAAATTGCACTATGCCCTATCATATAGGTAGGATACCCCTGTAAACTTTCTGTTAGTTTTTCGATAAAATCAGGTGGTGTATGTTTCATAACTTTATTAATTACTGTGCTAGTATGTTTCTTATCTAAGTAAGGAACTGAGATTTTTTGTAGTAGATACTTACTATCTTGTGAACAAATAATGACATGTCCATTATGATACCAATCAATAATATCTTTTATTTTATCATTTTCATTAATATGTAGGTTATCAAATATTAGTATCCATCTATTTCTATGTTGTAAATATTCCATCAAACTATTCTTAACATTCTTGATATCTTCTGATAAGTGACATCCATCTTTAATACATATTTGTTTATTAATCTCTATAGCAATGTGTATAAGCTGTGGAACTAAATCTATACTTGCATCAAGAAAGGCAATAATATCGTAATCTTGTTTATATTTTTGCACATATTTTCTTGCCATTTCACTCTTACCTATTCCGGTAATACCTGTAATACCTACTTTTTTATTATTTAATAACTTTTCTCTTAAATTTTGGATTTGTTCTTCTTGATTGACAAAATAGTATATCGGTTCTTCTTT
The DNA here is from genome assembly GCA_023269695.1 of Rickettsia sp. Lineage (GTDB taxonomy): Bacteria > Pseudomonadota > Alphaproteobacteria > Rickettsiales > Rickettsiaceae > Tisiphia. The sequence continues at coordinate 3,421 of JAHFPS010000066.1, read as the reverse complement.
GTTAATAATAATTGCATATGCTGTATGGCTAAATATTATTCCAATAACAACTATTATAATGATTCTCTCTATCATTTTTCTTTCCGAGTATTTTTGAATTTATCTAATTTTATTATGTTAGATTTTGACTTAGGAAAATTACTTAATTTTGTTATCTCATTGTTAAATTTTATTTCTATCGTTGTATTATCTTCTTTTCTCACTACTGAATAGTCTGCTTGAAATTTCTTTAATAAAATAAATACTTGACCTAAACTTAATATATATAAATTAGCGGTATCATTAAATATTTGCTCAGAATATCTTATTGCTAGGTTTTGATCTAAGCGGAAACCATTACTTGAATAAACTATTTTAGTATCTTGAAATATCAGTTTTACATACCTTTTATTTTCTATATCTTTATTAAAGTATAATACATTAGATAATATGCTCATAATAACTTGATTAAATATTTCCTGTTCAAAAGGTGCTATTAATTGCTCTGTATAATTCATTATCTCTAAAATAATATTAGGATTATAACAAGCTGTATAACCATTAAAGTAATTTTCTAAATCTGTAATTATCGGATTTAATTTTATATTATATGAATTATTTTCTTGTTTGTCTTCTAATTTTACTATTGGTAGAGGAAAATATTCATTACTAATGACTTTTTCCATCGAATCACTTATCCATATTTTATTATACGAATTCTTATCAAAAGATTGTTTAAAATATTGATAACATTTTAAAGTAAATTCCTCGTTAACCTTATAAAATAATAATATATTTTTTGTTCTTCTAATATTGTTGTTTAAATCTGTATTTAATTGATCTAATAGAACTTTTATTTTCCTATCTTTAATTAGTAAATAAACTACTATTAGTATAGAAATTATGAAAATAATACTAGATGCTACTATGACCAATAGTATACGATAGTTTATTCTAGTTATAGATTGTTTTACATAATGAGAATTAGGATTAATTTGCAGAGAAATATCACAGGATAAACTTTTGCCAATTGAATGTTGTTTTGTCATACAGTTGTTGATATCTACAATCCCGTTATTAATAATCTGTTGCCCATTAACAGTAATATTATAGTTGAATGTTTGATTAGAAAGTTCATTAAGTATATCTTGTAATGTTGTATATTCTAAGTTTTTATTATTATTAGACAAAGAAATGTTTGTCACTAATACATAATTCCTTAAATATTCTTTCATTTGTAATATTTTACTGTGAATTGGCTTATCCTTATCTTGATTTAATATTTCTAATTTTTCTATTACAAATGACTTAATAAGATTGTGTTGTACTTCTAAGCGTAATAAATTCTGATATTGATATTCATACCAAATATAATTATAAACCACCACATTAACAGCTAAAATTATTAACAATATAGATACTATATAAACTAAGCATGTTTTTATAGAAAAGTATTTAGTTAAACTTTTCACACAAATACTCAATTTTGCTAAAATTAACCTTACATATCATACAACACTCTATAATTCTCTGATCATAAGAAATACTAGCTCTTAATCCAATCACTAATAAAATTACTCGGCAATTGAAAGATGTATAGGTTATAAACATTACATCTAAAAATTAAAATTTTAGAGTGAAATTGAAAAACCGTGAACGCTCACGAAAAAATTATACTTATCGACTTTTATAGTAGTATTTTTGAATAAGCCATTTTATATGATTGGTATCTGCATGAATTATATTCATATCTATGGAGTATTTATAGACTTCCTTTATTAGTTTTAAAACATTATTAGGTTTTATTGTATATTTATCATATATAGGGGTTATCTCTGTAATAACCTTTTTACAAGTATCTAACAAAAGATTTGGATTAACATTTTCTTCTTTATCATCTTCAGATAAAAACTCTTCTATATCTACATTTAGTGCATCAGCCAAAGACTTGAGTATATCGATACGGGGATTATTAGTAGTGCCATGTATAATATTATGAACCACACGCCCTTTTTGTGCTTTGTTTTCTAAATCAACAACTCGCCATGCTCTTTCCTTAAGAAATTTCTCAAGATTTTTTTTAATAATAGTAGAACTATTAGACATAAAACTTTATAAATGTATGGTAAATATAAAAAGATGTATTGTAAAATACAAAAAAGCTATTATAATATTAGTTTGTTACTAAACATAGTAATAGTTTAATTTATCTGTTTATGCAAGTTGAACGTATATAACTTGATTATTACTATATATTAACTGAATTAGAAATTGTACTGTTTGTTTCATCAACAAGTAGTACTGTAGAAAATTCATAAACTCAAATACTTTTTAACAAAGATAAAACATTATCAAGAAAGAAAACCAGCATTCTACTGAGGTCGACAAACTTTTAAGAGAATACTGGTAAATTACAACGTTTTTACAACGAAGGTAACTAATGTTTATAGCACAAAATCATTCTGCATACAATAGTGCATGGAGAGGAATTGTTAATATTCCTCAATTAGTTGGTAATATAGTACCAAATCACTGGTATTATCAATTGTTACGTCCGTGTGGAAAGTCTGATACTACAGCTATTACCCTTCTATCAGAACCACCAGTACCAATCCAGTCTTGCACTCAATCTGTAACATCAGTTTCAGATTAAGCCACAAGTGCAATCTCCTTCTACCTGTCAAACTACTTACTCAATTGGTTGGTTGGTGATAGTAATATATTGCAGAGTTTGAAGGCCCTAACTAAGACATTTCATCTGAAATGGCTAGTTGGGAAGGTTTTAATAGAGTTCTATCCATAATGTTGTAAGCAAGATCAGGGCGTGAATTTTATAAAATGAAATTAATAAAAAGTAAAAATAATCAAAGGTAATTAGAGTGAGTAATACAATATATCAGCAACTATTAATAATTTCAGAAATTGGCATGATCATTGTTGCAATACTATTGATTATGATTTCCATCAAATGGCTTAATAATATTCGGTTCAGCATTGACTATGTTGCTAAGATCAGTCAGGACTTTTCCAGCATGCTTAATAAAGCTAAAGGGGAAATGCAACTGATACACCAAGAATTAAGGGAGGTTATTAATATAACTAGTAAGAAAGAAAATAAGATATTGCAGGGATTATTTTATTCAGAAGAGATAAAAATACATATGGATACGTTACTTACTGAGCTCAGGGAATTTAAGGAGCTTATCCGGCAAAATAAAAAACAGGAAACAGATAATAAAAATAACTAATACCAATTTGCGTTAATAAATAGAGTTATAGAGTCAATCATTTATATTGTGTGTGTGCCAAGAAAAGGTGCATTAGTCTTATACTAATTAGCTTTCAATATAGAATTAACAAGGTATAATTAGGTTATAGAATAAAGATGATTAGTATAATGTCAGGTTATCAATATGTTTATCCACCTGGAACAGTTTGTCGG
>JAHFPS010000025.1 GCA_023269695.1 Rickettsia sp. | reverse complement strand
GCTTTCCAAGGAATATGATTTTCTTACTGATTCTAGTGAAAACATAATTTTTTTGGCTATGAGTCGATTACTTCTTCGCAGGTTATTTTCTTCTATTACTTAGTTTGCGGACAAGCTCTAACATATGAAGCAAGTCCTCAAATTGTTAAGTCTATCACTAGTTGGAATTGGATTGTTAATCCTATTAATTCTATATTGAAAGATTATTAGTATGACATAGTAAAGAAGGTAAAAACCTCCCTTGACAGATGGAGTACTTTTTTAACTAGAACCGATTTACTAAACAAAGATAATTTACCAAAAGAGTTAAATGATGCTAGCATAAAAAAAGCTCTGACAGTTCTAGATGTGATGAATTTTACTGAGGAAGAAAGGGCAGCCTATGAAGATCACCTGAAGTGGCTGCTTGTTGAAGCTAATACTCTTAAAAAATTTGGAGATAAAGCTAGAGAGGAAGGTATCCAAATTGGTGAAGTTGGATTAATAAAAAAGATGATAACTAATGGTAATCCTATCGAAACAATATCTAAAATGACTGGGGTATCTGTTAGTGAAATAAAAAAATTAATATGAGGAAATTATGATATATTGCAACCAGTCTAACCAAAAATCCTATCCTTTTGTCTTACCTGATTTGCCTTATGATAAAAGTGATTTTGTTCCACATTTCTCCCCCGAAACTTTTGACTATCATCATGGGAAACACCATCAGGCATATGTAACTAACTTGAATAATTTGTTGCAAAATAATCAGGAATTACAACAAAAAAGTTTGGAAGAGCTAATAATTTATGCAAATATCAAGCCAAATGAAGCTGCCATATTTAATAATGCCGCACAAATATGGAACCATAGTTTCTTTTGGCATTCCATTAAGCCTTCAGGTGGTGGAAAGCCTACTGGTATGATGTTGGAACAGATAAATAAAGATTTTGGTGGTTATGAGAATTTTGCTAGTGAATTTAAGCAAGCGGCAATAAGTCAATTTGCTAGCGGTTGGGCATGGTTAGTATCTAATAATGGTAAATTACAAATAGTAAAGACTAGTAATGCTGAAACTCCTATTACTAAGTCTATGAAACCTTTGCTTGCTTGTGATGTTTGGGAACATGCCTACTATATAGATTATCGCAATAAACGTCCAGACTATGTTTCAGTTTATATAGAACATCTGATTAATTGGCAATTTGCTGAAAGTCATCTTTAAAACTATGTAGGCAGCTCCAGAAGGTTTTTGCCCTAATTACATGAAGGATTTATATAGGAAATGTATATTAAACATACATATAAGTTAATAGTAACTATTAACTTATTATTGTTTGCTGCTCAAATAACATTAGCACAACCATTGTCAATTGATGATATATATAAACATTTATTAACAACATTCCCTCAATATAATAATATTACCTATAACAAACCTTCTACTAATTATTTAGTGCCAAACCATTGGTTATTACAAACTCCCAATATTTGGGGAACACCTCTTGAAAAATATAATCAAGGGTTTACGCCAGTTGGTGATAATATAATAGATAAACAATTTTTTGCACCAACATGTCGTACTCAATCAGATTGTCTTGGGGTTAGTATTTGTAAAAGGGCTGAGTTTACCTTGGATGATAGAAAATTATGTTTGACAAATGCCCATGATATTTTAGAGGACATATATAGTACTATTATTAAAGCTGATAGTTCTATAGATATTGTAACTCTTGGTAAGACATTAATGAGTACAGAAGCATTTACTTCAATGTTAAAAAATGCTCTTACAACACTTGGATATAAGACTATTAATTCATCTCATCCTATAATAATACGCTTGCTTTATGGAGTATATCACGAGGTACCTAGCACGTTCATCAAGGATTATTTACGCAATATTACTGCTAATTTACCTGCTAAGAACAAATTAATTATATCTATTGCTAGTACTAGATCATGCATGTTTAGATCTAATTGTGGTAATGATGATGCTCAACATGATATCGTTCTTGATGTTGCTTGGAACCATGGCAAAATTATTGTTGTTGATAAAAATACATTAATTACTGGTGGAGAGAATCTATGGGGTGATGAATATCTGGAGGGAAATCCAGTCAATGATTCAAATATTAAAATATCTGGAACTGTTACCAATGGTGCAACAATTTATGCTAATATATTATGGGACTATGTTCGTCACAATCGAGAATTCACTGTCAATCGTTGTTATACATATAAGAATGGCACTATTTCAGAGAAATGTGCACAGCTTTTTAAGTTAGACACTAAATTCAATAATAATCTGCCTGAACATTTAAATGATTTAAATGTGCGGGCGATGTTCACCAGTAAACTAAATAATGGTGTAGATATAGGTAATGATGCTGATCAATCAGAATTAGCAAGAGTATTCGCTCTGAAAAATGCTACTAGTTCTATTAAAATTAGTCAACAAGCACTTTTTATGAGAGGGCTTTTAAATAATCCATTAAAACATAAGCTATTACCACCATTTGATACTATAGATGGCAACATTATACAAGCAATAGCCTATGCTATACATTATAATTCCGTTGATACCTACATAATTACCAGTAATTTAATAGCAAATTACCCAGCTTATGTAAGTTTACAATATTTACATAATTACATATTAAATACTATAATATCAGAGTATCATGTTGATCAGAAAATAGCGAAAAAAAAATTAAAGCAACATTTATATCTTGCTTATATGAGTTATACTAATACGGTTGATGATCATGTAAAAAATCATAATAAATTTTGGATGGTAGATGATAAAATATTTTACTTTGGTAGTCATAATTTTTATCCAACATCACTACAACAATTTGGTGTAATTATAGATAGTAGTGAGGCAGCTAAATCATTAATTGAGAGTTACTGGAATCCTATGTGGAAATATTCTGATAAATTGAAGTGCGAATAAAATTGGGGTGGATTTAAACTTATCCGTTCAGGGTAGTTGAATCCCCCCTGAATGGTAAACTTTTACCAACTTAAAATCAACATATCTCGATCTATTCTGAAACTTTTAAAACGCTCTAATATTGACATACCTAGTAGTGATATATCGAGACCGCCAGTACCTATGTGAGCTTCGATATTTCTAAAAAAAGCCCTATTATCAATCACTACACTATCTAATTTCACGGGAGCCGCCTTACTTGTACCATTAGCTGTCGAGTAAGTTCTAGTATAACTTAGTTTTGATAAGTCAAATCCTAGCATTTTAGCATCGCTAGTAGTAAGGGCAACATCACTTGCTCCGGTATCAATCATAAACTTAATTTTTACCCCATTTACCAGTGCATTCATATAAAAATGTCCATCACTACTACGACTAATCACTAATTCCCCTTGTTTATTGACCCAACTATATGATGGTATTAGTACGGATATGATTCGTTGTGTGGTATAATTTAATTCAAATCTAAAAGCATATCCAATAATTATAATTAAGAAAATTGCTCCCCAAGTTAATAATTGAATAGAGACTATCTTTATACCCTTCTGACTAAAGGAATTATAAACGATACTGATAATAATCAAAATCATTATAAAGCAAGATATACTCTTCTCACTACTCCAAGAGAAACCAGGAAATTGTGCATCTATCAATTTATGTATCAAGAAGGTAATGACAGTACTAATACAGAGAAGCATTATTAACTTTATAATACTTTTATTACTCACATTAAGTCACCTATATTCTCTAAAAATAATCTTGCTCTATGAGATTTTGGTTTTTCAAAAAATTCTGCTGCCGGTTGATCACCTAAAACTTGTCCGTGATTCATAAAAATTATCCTATCCGCTATCGCTTTGGCAAATTTAATATGGTGAGTAACAACAATCATCGTCATTTGACTTTTTAGTAAAGAGATAATTTCAATAACATCTTTAATATTTTCAGGATCTAAAGCTGAAGTAGGCTCGTCAAATAACATTATTTCTGGATCCATCATCAAGGCCCGACAAATCGCTACTCGTTGTTTTTGTCCCCCAGATAGATTGATAGGAAAAGCGGTAATTTTTTGTTTTAAACCAAATTGTTCTAATAATTTTTCTGCCTTAGAAATGGCAGTCACCGGCTTCATTCCTAAAATATTAACAGGAGCATATATTAAATTATCTTGAACATTTAAGTGTGGGAAAAGATTAAAAGCTTGGAAAACCATACCAATTTTAAGACAAAGCTTCCTTTTATTCTTTTGAGTTAACTTTTTGTTATCGATGAACACTTGCCCAGTAGTAGGAACTTCTAAAGCATTAATAATTCGTAATAAAGTGGATTTACCACTACCAGAAGAACCTATAATCGCTATAGTTTCCTTTTTTTTGAACTCGAGACTAACATCTTTGACAGCATAGGTTTTACTATACTTTTTTGAAACCTTATCAACTACTATCATACTAAACTATAAATTTGTAACCATCATATAGAGGTTTTATATTGCTTGGCAATATTTTTGATACCTCGTGATAATCAATAAAATGATTCATATTAGTTAATAATATTTGTTGTGGTTTGTATTCATCGTTCCACTGTAAAATTTTATCTAATCCTGCATGGCAATCATTAGAGTCGTATGCCATACAGTCTAGTATCCAAACCTTGATATTTTGTAAAAAGGGTTTGGATTCCGTAGGAAAAGCTGCCACATCACTAGAATATACAAAATCACCCACTCTAATACCCAAGCTATCTATAGGACCGTGATGTTGTCTAAGAAATTGTACATCTATGGTGTTAATTTTAAGTTTGGCAAAAAAATCTACCGGTCTTACAATCAGCCTATCAGGAGCAAACAAATGTTGGTGACGATTTTCAGTTTTCAATGCTGTGCTACTGTCAGTAAAAATTTCTAAAGGTCTTTTTTGGAAGAATGGAAATACCCGCAAATCATCAATACCGTTAACATGATCTGCATGATAATGGGTTAATATAGCACTGTCCACTTTTCTAATCTTTTCTCGTAGTAATTGTCCCTTAATGTCGAAACCAAAATCAACAAGAATTTGACTATTACCATCATCCATATATATTGATGATCTAGTTCTTTTATTGTAGCTTGAAGTAGAGGTACACGTACTGCAATCACAATTAATTATCGGTAGACCAAGCGAAGAACCACATCCTAGCACTGTTATTTGTAGCATAATATTATTTACTTAAACCAAATAAAATTAAAAATGTTTGAACTTTTATATAATTTCCAAGGTCTTAATCAAGAAATATTCTTGTGGATCAATAGAATAACTAACCATTTTAGCATAATAGCTTATATTCTACAAATTATCTCTTATTGTTTTAATATTAGCAACTTTGCTATCATTTATTTGATATATTGCGTATATTTTTACACTCAGCTAAAAAAGATTCAAGATTTTAATCAGCGTCAGATCAAATTTTGGTCTATATATAATAAAATGGTACTGATTGGTATAATTTATACGATATTCGGCTGTACTTATGCTATATTTAAGTTTTTCGTTAATCTACCTAGACCATTTTGTTTATTACCTATTAATAGTTTTGTAACAATTGCTAATATTGAACTTGAAAGATGTTTATCTAGTTTTCCAAGCAGTCATTCCGGCTTGGCATTATTGACTGCCTACTTTATTTGGTCATATATAACAATGGGACAAAAAATTATAGCCCTTTTAGTTGTTATTTTAGTGGCAATATCCCGTATTACTCTTGCTATGCACTATCCAGCTGATATTATTTATAGCTTCCTTATCACCATAATAATTATAATACTTGGCAGAATAGTTTTTAGAATTTTTGCCAACAATTTAATAAAATGGTTAGGTAAAGGTGTTTTCAAGATTTTATAGCAAACTCGATTAGCATTACTCTGTCATTGCGAAGAGGCGTAAGCCGACGAAGCAATCCATTTTTGTGTCATCCCTGCGAAAGCAGGGATCTAGATTCCCGCCTACGCGGGAATGACATCTTACAATTGCTTCGTCGACCTACGGTCTTCCTCGCAATGACGGGTCGGAGCTCCTCGCTAATAGAGAAGAGTTGAGTAAAAATAATAAAAATATTTTTCATAAAACACTTAGTGCATATCATAATTAGTATATACTCAAATCAGAAGAGTATACCTAATTTTTATTTTGAATAAATGCAACTTATGTTTTATAATGATAACATACTAAGAAATTCTCATATAGCTTTAATTTTATGCAAAATGTAGAAATTATTGAGACTATCTCTACATCTGTATCATGTTCTGGTAAAGAGTTGCCTTATGATCATCCAAGAGTTTATTTGGAAATTGATTCAACCAAGGGATATATTATGTGTCCTTATTGTAGTAAAAAATTTGTGTTAAGTAATGAAGATAAAGCTCCTATCAGATAGTACTATAAATCGTATCGCTGCTGGAGAAGTAATTGAACGACCAGCTTCGGTGGTAAAAGAACTAGTTGAGAATGCTATTGATGCAGCTAGCACTAAGATAGATATAATGCTTGAACAGGCAGGGAAAAATCTTATTGTTATTTCTGACAATGGGATAGGTATGTCTGAGGAGGATTTAAATATTGCCGTAGAACGTCATACTACTTCTAAACTTGATGAGTTAGATTTATTAAATATTCACACTTTTGGCTTTCGCGGAGAGGCATTACCTTCTATAGGTTCTGTAAGTAAGATGCTTATTACTTCAAAGGCACGTGGAGCTGATAGAGCATATCAGATGCAAATTAGTGGTGGACATAATAAAGAAAGTAAGCCCACCATTCATAATGAGGGTACTAAGATTGAAATACGAGATTTATTCTTTGCTACTCCTGCAAGATTAAAGTTCTTAAGATCTGATAAAACTGAATTTGCAGCTTCAGTAGATGTAATAAAGAAAATTGCATTAGCTCATCCTAAAATTAGCATTAATTTATCTCATGATGGTAAAAACATCCTAAAAGTAAAAGGTCAAGAGGGTAATTTTGACGAGATTCTAAAGCAAAGAATAATTGATATAGTAGGTCATGATTTTATTGAAAACTCTGTTCATATTAATCTACAAAGACCAGAAATCTCAGTATATGGCTTTACTAGTCTTCCTACCTTTAATAGGGCTTCTGCTGAAGATCAGTTTTTATTTGTTAATAATAGACCAGTTAAGGATAAATTACTACAAATCGCTTTAAGAGTGGCATATCAGGATTATTTAGCTCGAGATAGGCATCCAGTTTCAGTTTTGTTTCTACAAATAGCTCCCCAAATGGTTGACGTTAACGTTCATCCTGCTAAAACAGAAGTAAGGTTTCACGACCCAAATACCATACGGGGATTACTGGTAAGCTCTATCAAGGATGCTCTTGCCACTAAAAGTCATATGGTTTCAACGAATATTGCCACAACTGCCTTAGGTCTTTTTCGAAATACGGCAATTACTACTGATAGTGCAGTTAAAACAAATACGGTATCGCAAAAAAGTCCTAGCTCTTTGAAAAAAATATACCCGAATAATTTAAGTGTATCTGATAATAGCAGTACTTATAGAGCCCAGAATTTAGCTCTCCCTAAATCCCACCAAGATAGTTCTAATGTTCAACAGCAATTAATAAAGACTGAACCTTATGCTAAAGTAGAAATAGTAGAGGACTATACTAATAGCGATTGTAACAATAGACCTCTTTCGAAACTCGCTTGTGCTGAGGGATTTGAAGGAGACTCGGAACGGAGAACCGCAGCGTACTCAAATGTACGTGAGGATTCGAGTACCGAATCGACGTACAAATCACCAGCAGAAGTAGAGTTTCAAAAGAGGTCTATTGTGCTACTCGGAGCGGCAAGGGCTCAATTGCACGGTACTTATATAATATCACAAACAGCAGATAGTATTGTTATCGTAGATCAACATGCCGCACATGAACGTTTGGGATACGAGAAAATTAAGCAGATGATAAGTAACAATGGATTAATTAAGCAAAGATTACTCATACCTGAGATAGTAGAATTACCAGATGTCAAAAGAGCCGATTTATTATATAATAAAAAGACAGATATTTCTAAATTAGGTTTAAGCATAGAAAAATTTGGCGAGCGATCAATCATTGTATCAGAGGCTCCAAGTCTATTAGGAGATATCAATATAAGCCAACTTATCCAAGATTTAGCAGATAATTTATCTGATCTTGGTGAAAATATTTCCTTGATTCAATTGATAGAACATGTTACAGAAACCTATGCATGTCATTATGCTATCAGAGCAGGTCGTAAATTATCTTCTGAAGAAATGAATGAATTGTTAAGACAAATGGAGAAAACACCTTTTTCAGGTCAATGTAATCATGGTAGACCAACTTACATTGAACTCAAACTCAAAGATATTGAACGGTTATTTGGACGTATATAACTGACAACTCAGTTGTAATATTGCAAAAATTGTTTGTCATGTTTTTGATGGAAATCGTAGCTTTCTATAATTCTCTGTTTGTGTACTAATTGGTAATTAAGGTTAATATAATGTCTAACTATAATAATATATTTGATAACCACATAACTAGAATTAAGCAAGAGGGCAGATATCGTGAATTTGTTCCTGTTCAAAGGCAGGCCGATAACTTTCCGTCCGCTTGGTATGGTGATAAAGAAATTGTCATGTGGTGTATTAATGATTATCTTGGTATGAGTAAGCATCCAGATGTTACCAAAGCTGCTCTAGAGGCTACAGCCAAATATGGAATTGGTTCTGGTGGTACAAGAAATATAGGCGGCAATAATAGCTGTATAATAGAATTAGAGCAAGAACTAGCAACCCTACATAATAAAGAATCAGCTTTAGTTTTCACTTCTGGTTATGTTGCCAATGATACTAGCCTTGCAACACTGGCAAAAATAATGCCTAATATAGTTTTTTTCTCAGATGAGTTAAATCACGCTTCTATTATCTCCGGTATCTGTAACTCAAAAGCTGAAAAACATATTTATCGACACATTGATGTCCAACATCTTGAAGAATTACTCAAAGGAGTGGATATTAATAGACCAAAGATTATTGTTTTTGAATCAGCTTATTCTATGGATGGATTATTTTCTCCCATAGAAAAAATAGTGAATTTAGCTAAAAAATATAATGCTTTAACTTTTATTGATGAAGTACATACAGTGGGTCTATACGGTAGGCATGGTGCTGGCATTGCCGATCTTCAAGGCTGTGCTGATAAAATTAATATCATCCAGGGAACGCTCGGTAAGGCTTACGGCATTATTGGTGGCTATATTGCAGCTGATCGTCAGATTATTGATTCTATAAGACTTACTGCTCCCGGTTTTATATTCACCACCTCTCTACCGCCAATTATTGCTTCGGCAGCAACTGCAAGTATTCGTCATTTAAAAAATTCTAATATAGAAAGGGAAACTTACCAAGAGGTAATAGCCAAGGTAAAAAAATCTTTTGATCAAGCTAAAGTGAATTATTTTAAAAATGACAGCCATATTATACCCATAATTATTGGCGACCCAATTAAAGCCAAACAAGCCTCTAATATGTTGCTGGATAACTATAATATTTATGTTCAGCATATTAATTTTCCGACAGTACCACGTGGCACAGAACGTTTAAGAATCATTCCAACACCTAACCATACCGATCAAATGATTCAGAACCTTACCAAATCTCTTGTTGAAATTCTTAGTACACTTGATATATCATCATCCATCAATTCTCATTCTATAATAAAATTACCTCTATACCCCGCAGCGTAGATGCTAACCGAATAAGTTCTTGAGAGGCCCCACAGGTGTCATTGCGAGGAGGCCATAAGACCACAACTGTCGAAAGTTAGAAGAAGAAGGGGTTTTAGAGCTTGTCCGCAAACTAAGTAATAGAAGAAAAATAACCTGCGAAGAAGTAATCGACTCATAGCCAAAAAAATTATGTTTTCACTAGAATCAGTAAGAAAATCGGCACTGTCCAAAAAACTGTGTAAATTTCCAAAATAGGTCATTAAATTTGAAGATAGGCTTAACAAAATTTAATGACTTATTTTGGAAATTTACACAGTTTTTTGGACAGTGCCAGAGTTAAATCCTGTAGAACATATTTGGGATGAAATCAAAGAAAAGAGTTTTACGAATAAACTTTTTGATTCAATTAGTAAATTTTTTAAGTATTTTTGTAACACTTAATCGTTAACTTTAAAAGCCGTGAAAACAGCTTTTGAAGTGGTTGGTATATATAATTACTCTGTAGGATGCTCTTCGTTTCCTAATAGTGCAGGGTGATGATCATCATGCTCTAAGGTAATAGAGGTTGTTGTGTTGGGTATCGTTACATTGTCGTCCTGTGGTGATGATAAGCTAACTTCGGTAGGTGTATTATTTAGCGTACCATTAGCATTACGGGCTTGAGAGAGTAACTCAGCTGCTGCTCTTTTTAAAAGTGCTGGGTTAATATTGTTTATGTGGGGCAAAGTATTCCTATTAATAACATTATTAACTGTGTTACCAATATCATTATTATTACTAATCATATATAAAACCTCATATTATAATTGTTAAAGGGACATTATATAATATTTATCAAAAAATATACACTATAAATTCTCATTAATCAGCCATTCTTATATGGTTTGGGATGTATTACTCTGTAGGATTTTCAACTCCTAGCAGTGCAGGGTGATCATTAAGGTGTTCTACACTAAGCTTGACATCAGAACGCCTGGCGTACTTGATATCAATGAGATTTAAGTGCGAACAAATTCTTTCTAACACTTCCGGGGAAAGTTTACTAAGGTAAGTACCATAAGTGTGTCGAGCAGAAATACCGGATAATTCAAAAAAATATTTCTTCATAAATATGTTTATTTTTTTGAGATCAAAACTCATATTATTTTGCTCAGCAAATAACCCTGTTAATTCTCTACCTATATCTTCATCAGCTCTTAAATATGCTGCTACCTTACTAAGATCAATTTTAATTTTTTTACCTTTTACAAAGGTAGTATTTATGGCTTCACAAATATTTGTAAATGAAATCATATCTTTTATGACTATATTTTCTGTAGTACTTGGGTTTTGCAATTTATAGGGATTGTTATTTGTAGTAAAGTTAATTGTAGCTATAGGTTCTAAGGTACAGGCTATATGGGTAAATTCCTGCTCCATAGTTAACTCCATATTGCTAGGTACGGTAATATTAATGTTAGAAGTTATCCTATTCAGATCACCAACAAAAATAGTACTACCAACGTTATCACATCTAACATTGTGATTTACAAGACTACCAACAGGTATAAATTCCAAATTATCCTTAATATTAACAATTGCAGTAATAGATGGATTGATACCATCAAATTTATCCATAACAGCAGGTATATCAGGGCTTGAAATACTCAAATCATTAAAGAGTCCTCTCCAAAAGCCTATCATATAAAAATCTCCAAATAGACATTAAATATTTCTCAAAAAATGCAATATAAACTCTCATTAACATCTGAAATTAGTTAATAAATCTATAGTAATTACTCTAAACCGCCATACGCTTTTTAGTAGCTTTTACATAGTTTTTTGGGGTAACTACTGGCTGAGCTTTGCCATCTATCACATCTTTTGAAATATGTACGTGCATTTTCTTCAGATTGGTAACATTATACATGCTGTCAAGTAAAAATGTTTCGATTATAGATCGGAGTCCCCTAGCTCCGGTTTTTCGGGTCAGTGCTTTTTCGGCTATCGCTTCTAAAGCATCGTTATCAATTGATAGTTCAACATCATCTAACTCAAATAATTTATGATATTGCTTAATAACAGCATTTTTTGGTTGAGTTAAAATTGCCACTAAAGATGCTTTATCTAAGTCATCTAAAGTTGCTATTACTGGAAGCCTACCAATGAATTCAGGAATTAGCCCAAACTTTACTAGATCTTCAATTTCTAATGATTTGAGTGTTTCGCTATGGTTTCTTTCTTGTTTTGATTGGACATTTGCCGCAAAACCAATTGAACTTTGAGCGGTACGAGCATTAATGATAGTATCTATCCCCATGAAAGCCCCGCCACATATGAACAAAATATTGGAAGTATCTACTTGCACAAAATCTTGTTGTGGGTGTTTTCTACCCCCTTGTGGTGGTACAGATGCAACAGTTCCTTCCATGATTTTAAGTAACGCTTGTTGTACACCTTCTCCTGAGACATCTCTTGTTATAGAAGGGTTTTCGGATTTCCTAGCGATTTTATCTACTTCATCTATATAAACAATGCCTCGTTGGGCTTTAGCTATATTAAAATCTGCTGCTTGTAATAATCTTAGCAAGATATTTTCAACGTCTTCACCAACATAACCAGCTTCGGTTAAAGAAGTCGCGTCTGCCATAGTAAAAGGTACATCAAGAATTTTTGCTAAGGTTTGAGCTAAAAGAGTCTTACCTGAACCGGTAGAGCCAATAATTAGGATATTTGATTTGTTTAATTCAACATCGTTATTACTTGACTCGATATATTCTAATCTTTTATAGTGATTATATACCGCAACTGATAAGACTTTTTTTGCTTGATCCTGACCAATTACGTAATCATTAAGAGTAGAAAAAATCTTTTGAGGCGTTGGAATTGAAGAGGAAATTTGCTTAAGTGCTACCTTAGTTTCTTCTTTTATAATGTCAAGACAAAGTTCAATACATTCATTACAAATAAATACCGTAGGTCCAGCAATTAATTTTATTACTTCATATTGATTTTTACCACAAAAAGAACAATTTAACTCTTTTCTTTCGACTTCACTACTTGACATAACTCTGCTTCTTTAATTTGTGATTTTAATATTATCTATATATGTCTAAATATAGATAAGTTATTTAGCTCGTGCAAGAAGTTTAATTTTGCAATATCTTCATTAACAGACTAAGCTCCTCACGAAATTCTGTATCAATTTCACATAATTCTTCTACCTTTTTGATAGCATGCATTATCGTAGTATGATCTTTCTTGCCAAATTTTTTGCCGATATCAGTAAGGCTTTTTGGTGTTAATGTTTTACTCAAATACATAGCTACTTGCCTTGGCCTAGCTATTGAGCGAATACGTCTAGGAGAAGACATATCGGAAAATTTAATATTATAACGATCAGCTACTTTTCTTTGGATATCCTCAATTGTGATAATTTTTTCATTGGAACGTAGTAAGTCACGCAAAATATTTTGTGTATTTTCTAAAGTTATTTCCCTACCAACTAAGGTAGAATGAGCGATAACTTTATTAAGAGCTCCTTCTAACTCTCTGACATTCGATGTTATTTTAGCTGCTAAAAATTCTACAACATTTTTAGGTATATGGATATTCATTTGTTCAAGCTTAGATTCTAAGATTCCTAATCTTAGTTCATAAGTAGTACTGTGGACATCTGCAACCAATCCCCAACCAAGGCGGGATTTAATTCGATCTTCGATATTATCTAAATCTGACGGTGAACGGTCACACGATATAACCATTTGACGATTATTATCAATTAAAGCATTGAAAGTATGAAAGAACTCTTCTTGAGTGCTATCTTTACCTGATATAAATTGAATATCATCGATCATTAGCACGTCAACCGAACGAAATTCTTCTTTAAAAGACATAACATCTTTATTACGTAGTGCCTTGATGAATTGGTACATAAACTTTTCTGCCGACATGTAAATTACCTTACGAGTCGGATTATTATGTTTTATATACCAAGCAATGGCGTGCATTAAATGTGTTTTACCAAGACCAACCCCTCCATACAAAAATAAGGGGTTAGATTCAGCTACGGCACCTTCTGATTCAGCAACCGCTCTAGATGCTGCATACGCTAATTCATTTGGTCCACCAACCACAAAATTTTCAAAAGTGAATCGTAAGTCTAATGCTGAAAAAATGCCTTCGGAATTGATATCCATCCCTTCTTTTATTGATGGAACTTTTGCTAAATATTCAGGTATATTTGGGTTTTGTTCTGATAATTCTTTAGTAATGATCTCAATTGATTTGATATCTTTGTCATAGGATTGCCAAGATTGCAATATAGCACGTGTATATCTCGATCTTATCCAATCTCGAATAAAATTTGTTGGTGTAGAAAGTATAATAGTACTAGTAGCAGCTTCTAGAAAGTTAATCTTACTAAACCAACTTTTATACAAGGCATCGCCGTAATGTTTATTAAGGTCAGAACAAACTTGTTGCCAAATATCTCTATGATAAGTCACTTCCTTTGCTATAGTCAATTGATTATGGTTAGTATTCACAGAATTTGCCATGGTAAATTATTTTGTTTCCAACCAGTTCCATTAGTTCCTCCTTCAAAACCATCAATAATGTTGTAGCAGTCTTTATAACCTAAAGTACCAGCAAACTGTGCTGCTTCATGGGATCTACCACCTGAACGACAAAGGAATAATAGTTTATGGTTATTACTGATTTTGGACATCAACTGGTTCTTAAATTCGTTATTTAATGACATATCAGGCAGTAATCGCCAACTAACAAAAACTATCTTATCTTTATCAAGCTTTGGAATGCCTACTTTCTGCCATTCTTCAGTAGTTCTAACATCAATTATCATGCTGTTATTATCCATTTCTAGCAACTTATAAGCCTTTAAGGAAGATATATTTTTGATGCTCATAAAGTTTAGCGTTTCTTTGATATATTAAATTTTATTGAATAAGGAAGATTTGGAGCAACTA
Source organism: Rickettsia sp. (assembly GCA_023269695.1). Lineage (GTDB taxonomy): Bacteria > Pseudomonadota > Alphaproteobacteria > Rickettsiales > Rickettsiaceae > Tisiphia. The sequence continues at coordinate 4,914 of JAHFPS010000025.1, read as the reverse complement.
AATTCGAGTACCATTTTATACAGATTACATTTTATTTTATATTTGTTAATTGTCAAACTATCTGAATTATATTATGATGTTTTTTTATAAGATTGTAAATATGGATTATTGTAACACTACATCTTTAACCAAAAAATTGTTATACCAAAGCAAAAATCGTGGTTGCAAAGAAATTGGGTTAATATTAGGTAAATTTGCTGAAAAATTTCTTGCTAACATGGATGGAGCTAGTTTAGCAGATTTTGCTTTAATACTTAACCAAAATGATATAGATATTTATGACTGGATTACCAATAAAACGGCTCCTCCTTCCCACTTAAATTCAAAAATAATGTTACAGATATACTCTTCTGCTTTGAAGAATTGGAGCGTAAAACAAGGGGTGAGCGTGCTAGGCGTAGATAAACTACGTGAGTACGCGAATTCCCAGAAGTTTTGCGGAGCCAATTCTTTAAAGCAGAAGAGTATACTCAGTTTTGATATTAACAACATAGAAGCTTAGTAAATAATGATACAACAACCTCTACCACTCAGTGCAAAAAGTTTTTTTGCTAGTGAGTATTTCTTAAATAAACCCACCAAGAATATTTTACTTATTTTTGCTAGTGAAGATGATGCAATCAATAGCCATAAACAATTATTGTTTATGGCACAAAATGTTAAAACTAGCAATATATTATATTTTCCCAGTCTTGATACTATACCATATGATCGTATTTCACCAAATCAAAATATTTTATCAGAAAGGGCGAATATATTAAGTTATTTGGCAACTAATAACGATAGAAAATTGGTAGTGACTAGTGCTGTAAATTTGCTGACAAAATTACCTCCTCCAGAGTTATTGGTTAAGTCTTTTTTGAGGTTGCATAATAAAATGAAGCTCTCAGCCAACAAACTAGCGGAATTCTTGGTACATAATAGTTTTACCAGAAGTAGCAGTAGCATTGATAGTGGTGAATTCTCTGTAAGAGGAGAAATAGTAGATATAGTTTTGCCTGGTTCTAAAGCTTATCGTATTAATTTTAGTTGGGATCACATAGAATCAATCAAAGAATTTGATATTGATGGCCAGATTTCTACCAATAATCGCACGGAGCTAATACTTAATTCTGCTAGTGAGGTGATATTAAACCCAGAAACAATAAAGAATTTTAGAGATAATTATTTAAAAGCTTTTGGAGTTAATTACACAAATACCCCTTTATATGAATCAGTGATTGAAGGAAAAAAATTCCAAGGATATGAACATTTATCTCCTTTATTCTACAATTCTTTCAGTAGCCTAATTAACTACTTAGATAATCCTATTATTATTTATGATAATTTATCGTTGCAATCAATTGTTGAGCAGGAAAATAATTATACGGATCTTTACAGATCGCGGATTGAGTCTAACAAAATAAAATTAAATACCTTCTATCCTGCATTGCCTCCTGAGCAAGTTTACTTTACCAGCCAGGAAATACAAAAATTCCTGGAACATGATAATAATATTTTAATTAGTCCTGAGGATTCGTCTTATGCACATTCATTAGAGAAAATTACTGTAACTAGTTTTATGGAGGATAAGACAGTTTTTGATAAATTATTCGAAATAATAGAAAATAATAAGAATAAAATACCAATTATTTTTTGTCACTCTAAAAGTAATTTGGAAAGATTTAAAAGCCTAATAGATAGTTATGCACGAAAATATATCGAAATAGACCATTTACAGCAAGCGAAAATTGGTGTTATAAATCTTGCCTATGTTCAGCTCAGCCAAGGGTTTTATAGTGATAAATATTTGTTTATTGCCGCTCATGATATCCTAGGAAAAAGTGCGGTGAATTTTCGTCAGCAAGGTGCTAAACGTAAGCTCAAAAATATTTTAATGGAATTAGATAATTTAGGCGAAGGAGAGCTAGTTGTTCATAAGGATCATGGTATTGGTCAATTTCTTAATGTTGAAATACTAGATGTTAAAGGCAAAGCTCATGATTTCCTAAAAATTCTATATGATAATAATGATAAATTATATATTCCCGTTGAAAATATAGAGCTAATTAAAAAATATGGTAGTAGTGAAGCACAGCTTGCCAAATTAGGTAGTAGTGCCTGGCAAAGAAGTAAAGCCAAACTTAAAAACCGTATTACAGAGATTGCTGAACAATTATTAGAAATAGCTGCTAAGAGAAAATTAGCTATAGCAAATCCAATAGAGTTTGATCATGCAGAATATGATCAATTTTGTCATAGATTTAAATATACCGAAACTGAAGATCAATTAAATGCCATAAACGATATTAGAAAAGATTTTGACTCAGGTCTTTTAATGGATAGATTAATTTGTGGAGATGTTGGGTTTGGCAAGACTGAAGTAGCCATACGAGCAGCTTTTATGGTAGCAAAATCAAATTGTGGTGATACTGATAAAACCCCTCAAGTAGCTATCATCGTACCAACTACTATTTTGGGTAAGCAGCATTATTTAAGATTTCTTAAGAGGTTTAAGGATTTTGGATTGAATATAGTACAATTATCCAGTCTGGTTACCAATAGCGATGCTAAAATTATAAAAGAACAAATCAAAACCGGTGTAGCTAATATAATAATTGGCACGCATGCTTTACTGAGTAAAAATATAGAATTTAGTAATCTTAGATTATTAATAATTGATGAAGAACAACATTTTGGTGTTGCTCAAAAAGAATATTTAAAGAGATTTAGAACTACAATGCATGTTTTATCTCTTTCAGCGACACCAATTCCTCGTACAATGCAAATGTCAATGGTCGGGCTTAAAGACCTTAGTATCATTGCCACCCCACCAATGGATAGGTTAGAAGTTCGGACAACAGTGATGCCATTTGATCAAGTAATTATCAGAGACGCTTTACTTAGAGAACGTTTTCGTGGTGGTAGAAGTTTCTATGTAGTGCCTAGAATTAAGGATATTCCAGATATAGAGAGATACTTACAAACAATTGTACCAGAATTAAGGTACAAAGTTGCTCATGGTCAGATGCCAGCTGCCAAAGTAGATGAGATTATGGGGGAATTTTGTGATGGTAAGTTTGATATACTCGTTTCCACCACGATAATTGAGTCTGGTATAGATATTGCAGAAGCTAATACGATGATTATTCATAAATCTGATACTCTTGGTCTGAGTCAGTTATATCAGCTCAGGGGTAGGATAGGGCGGAGTAAATTCAGAGGTTATGCTTACCTAACCTTAGCAAATTATAAAAAAATGACTGCCCATTCAATAAAACGTCTAGAAATAATGCAGAGTAGCTGCTCTCTTGGGTCTGGTTTTACTATTGCTAGTCATGATATGGATTTACGTGGTTTTGGTAATTTAGTAGGAGAAGAGCAATCTGGTCAGATTAAAGAAGTAGGGGTAGAGCTTTATCAAGAGATGTTAGATGAGCAAATAGCAATTTTTAAGGGTGAAGTTACTGAAAATCCAAAATCTTTTGTTCCGATAATTAATTTGGGGTTACCTGTTTTCATTTCCGATAATTATATTGCAGATTCTTCTCTTAAACTAAGTCTGTATAGGAGAATTGGCAATTTAACTGACGATACAGATATTGAAAATTTTAAGGATGAAATGGTTGATCGTTTTGGTTCTATTCCATTAGAGTTTAATAATCTACTTGATATAGTAAAAATAAAACATAAATGCAGTAAACTTAATATTGAGAATTTAGACTCTGGTGATCGAGGATTTGTTGTAAAATTTTATAAAGAAGCGGATATAGCTGATAAGGTTAGGAATTTTGTTATAAAACATCCTCAGCAAACTAAAATAAAACCGGATAGTAAATTAATTTTTACCAAAATATTGGTAGGGAAGGATATTATAAAAGAGACTAATAGCTTGCTAGAACAATTATTAGCAGCCTAACTAACTCTATAGTTGATCCGATTAGTATTACTCCGTCATTGCGAGGAGTAATGCCAATCGGGTTAGCTATATAGTCAAAACTTGAAAAGTTAAGAAAGTGAGTAAAATTAAAAAACAATATATATGTACAAATTGTGGTAATAGTACAGCAAAATGGGCTGGGCAATGTTTTGATTGTGGCTTATGGGGAGGGATTGAAGAAGAGATAATTAGTCAAGGGCAAGTTAAATTGGGCAATAAACAAGAAATACAAAAGCTTGATGGTGTTGTCGTGGATTCATTACGTACTCCTACCCCTATAAATGAATTAAATAGGGTGCTGGGTGGTGGGTTGGTTTGCTCTTCTGCAATTTTAATTGGTGGTGATCCTGGAATTGGTAAATCAACTTTATTATTACACTTAGTGGCAAGCTCTTCTTGTGTTACAATGAAGTGCTGCCTGTATGTAACTGGAGAGGAATCTATTGACCAAATAAAACTCAGAGCCTTAAGATTAGGACTTAATAATAAAACAACATCTATCTTAGCCGCAACTAATATTGAGGATATTATCTCAACTATTGATGCGGATAAGAATAATATTGATTTGGTAGTTATCGATTCAATTCAGACGATGGTAACTCGTGCCTTATCATCACCGCCTGGTACTATTTCCCAGATTCGTGCCTGTGCTAATGAATTGGTTAGCTATGCTAAGCAGAATAATATTATTATTTTGCTTAGCTGTCATGTGACAAAAGATGGGCAATTAGCTGGTCCTAAGTTACTCGAACATCTTGTTGATACCGTACTATATTTTGAGGGTGATCATAATAGCCATTACCGTATTTTACGGTCTATTAAAAATAGGTTTGGTGGAGTAGGGGAAATTGGTGTTTTTGAAATGACTGCTAGCGGTCTTATACTAATTAGCTTTCAATATAGAATTAACAAGGTATAATTAGGTTATAGAATAAAGATGATTAGTATAATGTCAGGTTATCAATATGTTTATCCACCTGGAACAGTTTGTCGGA
>JAHFPS010000095.1 GCA_023269695.1 Rickettsia sp. | reverse complement strand
TTAGCTCTAGTATTTTCTTTTCTATTTTCTCTGACATATTTTTCCTTCTTATAAGTTGTTTTCTTACAGTACATCTTACTGTCTAGTTTTGAAACTTACACAAAGTATATTACAGACTCGTTTCTGTAATTTAACCCAGTGTGGCTAGTCTTGTTATAATCTGTCATATATGATATTTTACTATACATAAGAACTCTTATGTATAGTAAAATATCATATATTCAAGTTATAGTGAATTGAAATATTAGAACAAGGACTGAAGTCTTTCCCAGCTGAAGCTGGGGGTTTTAACCAAAAAGGTGACTATAAATGCAATATTTTCTCCTGATACTTATAATACATTGAACTTTGTAACGTTCCTTTAGGCTTACCAAGTTTAATTCCTTTGGCTACTCTAGCTTTTAGCCCCTCTTTAGTTCGTTCTGAGATAAAATCACGTCTAATTCGGCTGTCATAGAGAATACAGTGATTAAAATTTTATTGGTAATATTATTTTTACTTTAGGATTCAGATCAAGGTTCTGTTTAATTAGGATAAGTCTAGCTTGTTTTTCCTGCAGAATTGTTTCGATAATGTTTAAAGTTTCTTTAATTGAGCGTCCTAAACGTGATAATTCAGAAACTATCACAATATCATTAAGTGATAATTTTGCTAATAATTCATCTATCCGCCGTTCTGCGGTTGATTTGCGAGAAGACATTTCTAGTTCAATCCATGGTTCTGTCGCATCTATAAATCATACTACATCAAGATTGTTAAAACTAAGGTTTTGGACATTATGATGCCATTAACATAGCACAATTCTCAAAAGTAGAAAGATTATCATTAGCTCCAATTATTTGTCTTTTTTGAATCATACGAACATTTTCTATACCGGTAATAGTCATTTCTGCAGAATGAAAACTCTTAAAACCAAGCATTGGCTTTGTTCGTTTTTTGATAAACCTATGATCTTGTTCTACAAGATTATTCAGGTATTTGGTCTGAATAACCTTAATTTTATAATCTTTAGGAACTTCTGTATTCAAATCATTAAGAGCAGCCGTATTACTACCGCTTTTATCAATTACTACTTTCTCAGGAAAATTATTCTCTCTGAAGGCTTTACGAAACAATGCAAGTGCTGCAGGCTTGTCTCTATGCTTACGTAGCAGAAAGTCTACAGTATTACCAAGACTATCCAGTGCTCTATATAAGTTAACCACTCTGCACTGCAAGTGCAGAGCTTAATATTACGGCATGAATGCCTAATGTATGTACTAACTTAAAAGTTAGAAACTATTTATGTATGGCTCATTTAGAAAGTGTCACAACACAAAAAGAATATATCTGTGAAGTGTAAGATTTTGTTAAAAAATATCTTATCTAGATAAGATATTTAAAATTTATGTTGAAACGACGCACTGCAAGTGCGGGGTTTTTCTCCCAAAGTGGGACAATAAATCCATTTACCGTTTAATTTAATATAAGTCTCATCCATTCTCCAACTACTACCAACTGGCTTCTTGCTTTTTCTAACCATCTGATCTATCAATGGTACAAATCTTATAACCCATCTTTGTAATGTAGAATGATCAATTTTTGCTCCCCTTATACTCATCATTTCTTCCAAATCTCGATAACTTAAAGAAAATCGGCATTTCATATAGACAAATAACATTATTATTTTTGGTGAAGAACAAAATCCTTTGAAATATGGTAATAATCTTGCAGTAACACGAAACATCTTGACATCTTTTTTAGATCATTATATCAATCTTTTTTTCTATTGTCCAACATATGCGACAGAACCAGGTTATTCAGACCAAATACCTGAATAATCTTGTAGAACAAGATCATAGGTTTATCAAAAAACGAACAAAGCCAATGCTTGGTTTTAAGAGTTTTCATTCTGCAGAAATGACTATTACCGGTATAGAAAATGTTCGTATGATTCAAAAAAGACAAATAATTGGAGCTAATGATAATCTTTCTACTTTTGAGAATTTTGCTATGCTAATGGCATCATAATGTCCAAAATATGAGTTTCGATGATTTTGATATAACACGATTTATAGATGCGACACAGAACCCAACAATGGCATTCGGTTAAGCTGTTATCCCTCTTAAATTAAGAACTAACCTTATTAATTTTAGGTTATAGAGAAGCGAGTTCCTACATGTTTTATCATATTTTTTAATAAGGTAAGCAATAATAGCACCCATTTTTAGGAACTAAGCACAATAACTCATAACCTCCAAACTGGATTTTCTTAACCGAATGCCATTGTTGTGCTTTGAACCCCTTATTGCGGAAAAACTTAGATGTTTTTTATAGTGCATAATTCTATACCAATATTTATTACTAATACTGATATTATTTTAGTGATTTATATGAAAAACTCTACTGTTTTAATATTTTCTCTACGAAAAGTTTAGTCTGGATACCAAACACTTCAAGCCTTCTAGCTCATATTTGGAATTGCTAGACTCTATTCGTCTTAAAGTTGAGTGGTTCGCAATGCTAAAATTTCCCTATGTATCTATAATCTCATATTTGGAATTGCTGCTATTCAAGCTTCTTGATTTCTTCTTTGGTTAAACCAGTAGACTGAGAGATTATTTCAGTAGACACTCCTGCTTTCTTAAGGTTTTTAGCTACTTCAATATTTCGTTCAGCTTTACCTTCAGCTTTAGCAGTTTCTATTAGGTAATCCTCAGATGCCTTATTATCCATAATACGCTTAGTCTCTTGCTCATAAGTCAGCAATTCTTCTTCCGTCCAATTAAACTGGTTTAATTCTTCATAAGCTCTTTCTATCACTTGA
>JAHFPS010000065.1 GCA_023269695.1 Rickettsia sp. | reverse complement strand
CTCTATCATACCTTAATTTTAGTTTGCGGACAAGCTCTAAGTATGGATTAGACAAGGTGACTAATGCCTGTAGTCTAGCAATTACTATTGGTGGCTGTAGTGCTAAATTAGTTGAGCAATATTTACAACCAGCTATACAAGTAGATATCAATGAATATAAGTTTATTCAGTTAAAAACTCCTCCAGATGCTGATTGCAGCAGTTACAGCAAAATACATTTAACAGCCTATTCAGTAGCGGAGGAAAATTAAATGAAGGAGTTAATATTGTTATTAGATAAATTGGGTTTAGCAGGAATGAAGATGCAGTTAACAGAGATGGATTTAGCAAAAGAAATGCCTGTGGGAGAAGTGTATGAAACATTAAAAAGGCTTCTTGAAGCAGAATGTCAGTATAAAAAATCACGTTCATTGAATTATCGATTACAACTAGCTAGGTTTCCTACAATAAAGCTACTGTCGGACACTAGCCAAGCTAAATTGGTTAGCAACTGTGATATACAAAAAGTTGTTGATAATCAGCAGAATATAATGTTAATTGGTGGTTCTGGGTCAGGCAAAACTCATCTAGCAATTGGTTTAGCATTTACTGCGGTTGAAAAGGGTTACAGGGTAAGGTTCTACACTTTAAATGAATTAGCTAGCCAATTACTCAATGCTAGAATGCATAACTATGAGAACAAATTCATCGATTCAGTTAAGAGGTTCAATGTTATTGTGATAGATGAACTGGGCTACGTACCAATAAAACCTGAGGCTAGATTCTTATTATTTGAGCTATTTGCTAAATTATATGAACAGTCTTCGCTGATTATAACCACCCATTTGAGATTTGAAGAATGGGGAGATATATTTGGTAATCCTAAGGCAACAAAGGCAATTATCGATAGGATAACCCATCATTGTCAAATCATAGAAACTGGTAATAAAAGTTTTAGAGGAGGAAAAGATGCAGAATAAAGATTGAAATAATATAGTATTGTATAAATTAAAAATTACCAATGATTTTAGAGAATTCTATCTGAATTTTAACCAAAATTAACTAATTTTTTTTGTGGTCAAGGGGGGTCAATAGCTGATTATAATTTACAATTCTGTTAAACATTGTTTAACCCTACTTTGACTAACTCCTAGCTCTTGTTGGAAAAGTGATAGCCTTCTTGTAACTCTTGTGTATTATTATAACGATTAGTTTTTATACAAGAAGCTATCAAAGATAGAAGTTGACGAGAAGTTTTACTTAATTGTTTACCACAATTATTGGTAAGGTTTCGCCACTCAGGCGGAATAAAATTACCGACTATGTTATAGAAAATAGTATCAGCATTTTCGACTAGGGAGTTAGGATAAGTTAATGATTCTGTCATATTTTTTCCCCTTGTAACAGGGTTAAAAATAGAATTTTTTGTAGGTCAAAATTGGGGAATTCTGTCTGAGAAGTCACATATGAATTACATATGAAATTTTTAGTAAAATTAGAAAACTCTGGAAAGGTGATAAGAAGTGGTCGGGGCAGAGAGATTTGAACTCCCGACCCTCTGCTCCCAAAGCAGATGCGCTACCAGGCTGCGCTATGCCCCGAATAAATGATAAAAATTAAAATAAGCACCAGTACTTAAGTATTAGTAGATTGATGTTGTCTAAATATATAGACTATAATATAACTCAAATCAATTTTTTTGTTTTAAAAATTCATCATATTTATAAAATGTCTTCATTACACGCATCAATATTAACCATATTTCCAGAGATGTTTCCTGGATCTTTGCAATATTCCCTTGCAGGGCAGGCCTTAAAAAAAGGTATTTGGTCTTATGATGTGGTTAATATAAAGGATTTTGGGTTAACTAGGCATAAAAATGTTGATGATGAAGCTTATGGTGGTGGTAGCGGACTGATAATGCGTCCAGATGTGCTTGGTAGTTGTCTAGATGATGTGCTGTCTACAAACCCTAATACTCCCGTATATTACCCATCACCAAGAGGAAAGTTATTTAACCAGGCTATTGCTCATGAAATTATACAAGAAAAACAAATAATAATTTTATGTGGTCGATTTGAAGGGATTGACGAACGTATAATTGAAGAGTATAATGTTACAGAAATTAGTATAGGGGATTATATTTTATCTGGTGGTGAGGTGGCAGCCCTTACTATTCTTGATTGCTTGATTAGATTGCTTCCGAATGTATTAGTAAATCAAGATACATTGCAATCAGAGTCTTTTGAGAAAAATGGCGAGTTTGCCGGACTACTTGAATGCCCTTTGTATACTAGACCGGTAAAATGGAAGGGCAGAGAAGTTCCAAGTGTTTTGTTGTCTGGTAATCATCAGTTAATTAGAGAGTGGAAAAGTAATCAGTCTATGGAGATTACAAAAAAACGTAGACCGGATTTATTAAATTTTATAGGAGTTTAAAGAGATGAATATTATTGAACAATTTGAACAACAGCAAATTGTAAAACTAACGGAAAATAAAAAGATTCCTGATTTTAAGGCAGGAGATACTGTAAAGGTTACTGTAAAGATAATTGACCGGACAGTTGAGAAAGATGGCAAGGAAAAATTGTTAGAGAGACTGCAAGCATATGAAGGTGTGGTAATTGCCAGAAGAAATAGTGGGGTTGCATCTTCTTGTTTAGTTCGTAAGGTCAGTCATGGTGAAGGCGTAGAAAGACGATTTATGATTTTCTCACCGATGGTACATTCGATTGAAGTTGTAAAATATGGTGTAGTACGTCGTGCTAAACTCTATTACCTAAGAAATCTAAGCGGTAAAGCAGCTAGAATTAAAGAAAAACTTCAAGTAAATACTAAAAAGATAAATAAGAAGAAGGCGGTTGCTTAAAGGGTCTTTTAGATGGATTAAGCCCTAGGGCGATGCACAAAAATTAGCAAGATGGTGTACGTAACCTAATTGTCATTGCGAGGAGCTGCTTTGCGGTGACGAAGCAATCCAAAAGGATGAAAAGATTTAAGATTTGGATTGCTTCGTCGTGCTTCGCTACTGCTCGCAATGACGTTTAAGATGAGCATACATCTCACTAATTTTGTGTATCATCTAAGGCTTAAGCAACTCTTTAGCTACTTTCAAGCTTGCATCAGTAATGGATTTTCCTGAGATCATGCGAGCAAGTTCAGTTTGTCTTTCCTGAAGATTTAGACTTTTTACAGTAATTTTAGTGGTTTTATCCAATTGTAACTTGTTGACAATAATATGCTGATCCGCCTTACCTGCTACTTGAGGTTGGTGAGTAATGACAATCACTTGGGCAATAGAACTAAGTTTTTTAAGTTTTTCTCCGACTTTATCGGCTACGATACCACCAATTCCTGTATCTATTTCATCAAAAATAATAGTGTCTTTGAGTGACTTATCAAAAAGACAGGTTTTTATGGCTAACATAAACCTTGATAATTCACCACCAGAGGCAATTTTATCAATGGGGGCAAGTTTCATACCTGGATTGGTTGAAGCAACGAAACGCACATTATCAATACCATCAGACATCTTGCATAACAGCATCTGAGAGGTAATTTTGTCGTCAGAATTAACCTCAGAATCGTACGAAAAGGATATAGTACTACTTTCCGGATTTTGCTTAATTTCTTCTGAAAATTGCTCTCCGATGTTTAATTCTGCAAAGTTTTTATTATTAGCTTGGTTAGCAGGATTATTTTTAGGTACTATTTCTACTTTAAAAATTGCCTTTTCCATTTTAAGTTGCTCAAGCTCTTTTTGTACAGCTAGCTCTAGGTTTCTTGCATTAATAGAACGCTTGTATGATAAAGCTTCAGCTAGTTCAAAATATTTCTTATGTTCCACTAGCTTATTAATATCTAAGGTTTTAACATTATTGATTTTATTCTTAAGGATATTTAATTGTTGGTTAGAATTATCAAGAAATTCAGGTATTTTATCGCAAGAAATATTATATTTTCGTGCTATATCACGGATTTTAAATAGCCTTTCTTCCACTTCATCTAAGTTAAATTCATTTCTATCAAAGTTATTAATAATACTTTGTAATTTTATACGTGCTTCTTCTAAGCTATTATAGCAATCATCTAAATTTAATGAAATAGAGGCAAATTCTTCGCTCTGCCGTAAGTTACGGTCTATCAAGCGTTGAGCATTATTAATTGACTTATTAATTTCAGGCACTTCAAGATATGATAATATATCTTGAGTTACTTGTATTTCTTTATCACGATTTTGTAAACTACGTCTTATAGTAACAAGCTTTTCTTCTTCTTCCTCTTGATAATCAAGAGCTTCTAATTCCTTGGTTACAAAAGTTAAATAATCTATTTCTTGTTCTATAGTATCTTTATCTCTGGTAACTTTATTGATTTCTTTAGTAATTGCCTGTAAAATACCGAAATGCTTTGATAATTCATCTCTTAACCCCAGAAGCTCTCCATAATCGTCCAGAATGTTAATATGGGAGGAAGGAGTAAGAAGAGAAGTATGACTGTTTTGCCCATGAAGTTCAAATAAATAATCTGCTACTTGTTGCAAGGTATTTACCGTCACTACTTGGTCATTGATAAGAAATTTTTTGCGATTGTTAGGTTTTTGAATACGTTTTATTAATAACTCTTGGTCATATTCAATATTAAATTGTTGCAAAAGCTTTTTTAAATCATTATTGAGAGTGAATGTTGTAGCAACCGAACAATAATCGCACCCATATTTTATTACATTATCAGAGAATTTGTTACCTAAAGAGAACAAAATTGCGTCTAGCAAGACAGACTTACCAGCTCCAGTTTCGCCAGTAATTACACATAGCCCTTGTTCAAACTCTATTTCCAATTCGTCTATCAGAATAAAGTTCTTAACTGAAAGACTTTGTAACATTATATTTCATTCTTTTAAAGAGTTATTAATTAGTGAGTAGCAATATTTATACCAAGTACTGTCCGGATAATTATGACCGAGTACCGCGGCATATTTCTTTGCTTCATTGCTAAGCCCTAGCATTAAATAACTTTCCACTAAGCGATAAAGTGCTTCTGGTATATGTGATGTAGTTTGGTAATTATCAACAATAAGCTGAAATCTATTGATAGCAGCTATGGGGTTATTTTGCCTGAGATAATAACGCCCTATGTTCATTTCTTTACCAGCTAAATGGTCATTTACTAGATCAATTTTTAAAGCTGCATCAATTGAATATTTTGTTTTTGGGAAAAGTTTTGTAACATCTTCAAAACTATTTTTAGCTAAAAAGGTTCTTGATTGATCAAGTTGTACATTCGAGATTTGCATATAATATGATAGTGCCTTTAGGTAATATGCATATGCAATGTCTTCGTGCATTGGATGAAGCTTAATAAAACTATCCAGTACATCTATCGTTTCCTCATACTGACCTGCTAGAAATAAAGAATATGACTGCATCAACTCAGCTTGAGGAGTCATTTTATTACCAGGATCTTGATAAAAAATTCTCGAGAATTCTTCGGCAGCTTTCAAATATTTTTGCTTTTCCAGTAAGACAAGACCATCATTGTATAATTCTGGAGCTGGAACAATTAAGTCTTCATCCATCTTCTTATTTGCACAACTAGATAGGGCCAAGCAGGTAGTGATTGTATAAAATAATAATTTTGCTAATTTCATATAATAGATTACAAGTTTTTTAAACTTAATTTATACACGAAACATCAGGGATTATACAAGATTATTTTGAAATTATTATTAGTACAGGTTTCTAGAGTTATTTATTGGTACCTCTGACCGGACTTGAACCAGCACGCCTTTTGAGCTGTAGATTTTGAGTCTACCGTGTCTACCATTCCACCACAGAGGCTTTATCAACAAAATAGCTGTATCTTTGTACGATGTAAATAATTACTTAATTAAAACTAAAATAATATTTCAGAATTTTCTTTTATTTAGGCTGTGAACAAAATTTTAATTGTCTATATTTTGAGTATTTTTAAGCGAAAATTAATAAGATTTTGCCGGAATAGTTAGTTCTATTTCAAAAAAATCTTATATATTTGTAGCTAAACAAGAGTCAAAATATAGTAATTTAAATTTTGTTTGTAAATTGTAATGATCTATTGCTCCCCTTGACCACAAAAAAAATTAGTTAATTTTGGTTAAAATTCAGATAGAATTCTCTAAAATCATTGGTAATTTTTAATTTATACAATACTGTATTATTTCAATCTTTATTCTACATCTTTTCCCCCTCTAAAACTTTTATTACCAGTTTCTATGATTTGACAATGATGGGTTATCCTATCGATAATTGCCTTTGTTGCCTTAGGATTACCAAATATATCTCTCCATTCTTCAAATCTCAAATGGGTGTTATGATAAGTGAGAGTTTGTCCGCAAACTAAGTAATAGAAGAAAATAACCTGCGAAGAAGTAATCGACTCATAGCCAAAAAAATTATGTTTTCACTAGAATTAGTAAGAAAATCATATTCCTTGGAAAGCCTTCTA
>JAHFPS010000064.1 GCA_023269695.1 Rickettsia sp. | reverse complement strand
TTTCCAAGGAATATGATTTTCTTACTAATTCTAGTGAAAACATAATTTTTTTGGCTATGAGTCGATTACTTCTTCGCAGGTTATTTTCTTCTATTACTTAGTTTGCGGACAAGCTCTAATAATAATTCTCTTTCAAGATAGAATTAATAGGATCAATAATCCAACTCCAATTAGTGATAGATTTAACAATTTGAGGACTTGCTTCATATTTTAATATCGGCACTGTTAACAAAGGTGTAATTTAATAACAGCAAGAGTGATAAAAGAGAGGAAACGAAAGCTCATTTTTTTCATCCGAACTCACCAGTCTTGCCATAATTTATGTCCTTCCGTAAGTGAGATAATTACGCTCTGTGGGTTATATAATCTTAGTCATGTTACTACCTATTCCTTGACCTTTACTTTTACTTAAACAGCCTAAAATGATTAAGTTGCTGAAGAACCAGCTTCATCAACACCAAGTAAAGGAGACTCGTCAAGTAAAGTTTGTACCATACTGCGTTTTGCTATTAAATCCGCATCACTTTTATTAGCTAATTTATCAAAAGTACATTCCACCACCTTTTTTAAAAGGTGTTTATATTCTAGATGGTTAGTTAATAAGTCTTTTTTATCTTCAAATACGTCAGTAAATATCTTAAATTGTATTCTTTTAAGACCTTCACTATTAAAGTCATCGAATACTTTAAATAATTGTTTAATTTTATCTATATTGCCTTTTTCAAGATAGAAAAGTAACAGTTCCTTTTCTGCTTCAAAAAAACCTACTTTTCCTTCATGATCAACCTCTGGATTCTTATCAATTAAACGTTTTTGTACCCAATCTTTAATCTTCTCTGGCTTATTTTCATCTAATGATTTAGATAAAAAATCTATAAAGCCTTCTTTTGCAGCTAAGCATTTAATGTTTTTTTTCATACGAATACCCTACCTTTAAATTGTCCATTTTGTTCTACAATAAAATACCAATTTTATTTTTACTAAATAAAACCAAAATCATTATCATATAATGTTCCTGTTTCTACTTCACCACTAGTACTCAATAAAGTATCAATGTCATCTTGAAAAATCTTTATATTCTTACATATACTGTTAACCTCTTTAAAAAAACTCCCGAACAATATCTTGTGATCATATGCTACTAATTTAGAAAATGCCTCTAGTATAGATTTAGGATAACTTTCATTATTATTAAAACCATTTATAAATGATGAAAATGACATTATAGATGTATAAACATGGTCTAAGGCTTTTTTTGCTAGTAAATATTGGTCTAATGTTTCTGAACGAAAAATAACTTCTTTATTATAACCTTTAGCATCGTTTATTTGATCTTCTCTATATGTTTTACCATCTTTGATACAGTACTCTGCCGATTTACTACCATCTGCAAAAAGAAAAACTTGAACCTTTGCTGATGCACTACTGTATGATTTTTGTGCAGATACAAATACCTTTTCTTCTAAAGGTTTAAAGTCAAATACAAAATATAAAAGCTTTGCTATATGATAGTGGCATAATGCTTCTATCTCATGCTCAATAAGCTGTTGGTTGTATTTTTTTAACTCACCCATAATAGATTTATCGGATGATTTAGGTGTTTTTAGTTCTACATTACAGTTATTATGATAATATTCTATATTATCAGTGTTATCTACTATGTAATTAAAGTTTACAATAATTTTATTTATAGTTTCCAATGCTTTTATTATCTTTTTTACCATAGGTCCTTCATTGTTAACAATTCTTATTCTGCCATCACAATCTCCTACTACTGTATTGCTTATTTTCTCATTTATTTCAGCATGCGTTAATACTTCATAGTCTTTATTCTTTTGTACTAGGGCTTCTGCTTTATTTTTATATAAGCGAATTTCATAAGTTAATGTATTACCCTCTTCAGGAAAAGCGGTATAAATCCTTTGATTAAACAAAGTAAGTATAAATCTTGAAAGTGCTTCACAAGTAATACTTAAGGTATTTTCATCTTGGATTGCTTCTTGTAAGCAATCTATGCCATAATCAATAAATTTTTTCAACTTCTTTCCATAATCATCTTGCATTTTGTTCTTTTGATTTCTGTTAAAAATAGATGTACTATCCCATTCTAAAGGTAGTTTATCTTCATTTATTAGATAGTATATTGTTTTATTTTTAATAGTATTCATCTTTATACTATAAAAATCACTGGATCCAGTATGCTTTTTAAGTTGTTGATACTCAGATTCTAGTAGGCATACCCCTTTTTGATAAGAGGTAAATAGTTTAAGTGGTTGTTTAAGATCTTTTAGTATATTTTTCTTTATTTTAGGATTAACATTATAAATTTTTGACTCTATTATATGTTCTACGAAAGAGTAAGGTGTAACATGACGCATCTGTTTCGTTGCACTTCCTAACACTGAGGGTCTCCCTAGTATTTTTGACTGATTGCTGTATTCTTTATCTTCATTAAATGTTACGTCTACAAGCACTTTATCGCTTACATCTGCTCCTAACATATCTGTTAAAAATTTATAAATCTCTGACTTTTTTATTTGAGCTTTGTTCAACTTTTCCAGATCTTGTTGCAACTTCTTATTTTCGTTTTCTAACTCAGTATTTTCGTTTTCTAACTCAGTATTTTTGTTTTCTAACTTAGTTATTTTAGCCTTAAGTGATGCTATATTTTCCTTGTCTTTACCAAGCATATATTCCCCCTATCTTAAAATTGTACTCACTTTAATCCTATAAACACGATTCTTGAAATTCAGTAATTTAACTAAGAAGTAGTTTTTATCTTATCAATAAGATAATCTGAGTTCAAGTTAAATCTAAATAAAATATGAAAATTAAGTTATAATACTAATTTTCATATTTTATTTAGATTTAACTTGAACTCAGACTATTTACTAAAAGGATTAGACATAGTATTGCCAAACCAGGTTTGGAGTGCAGATATAACGTATATAAGGCTGAGCCAAGGGTTCGTATTATTTAGTAGCCATTATTGACTGGTATAGTCGTTATATTCTAAGTTGGCATATCTCCATTAGTTTGGAAAGCGAATTTTGTGTGGCAACACTTAAAGACGCTATAGCAAAGTATGGTATGCCAGAAATATTTAATACGGATCAAGGAGTACAATTTACCTCAGAAAACTTTATTAATACGCTAAAGCTACATAATATCCTGATTAGTATGGATGGTAAGGGACGGGCTTTAGATAATATTTTTATTGAACGCTTTTGGCGATCATTAAAGCAGGAGAAAATTTATCGGATTATTTTAACAACAGTAAAGGAGGCAAAGACAGCAATTAATGAATATATGGACTTTTATAACAGACAAAGGATGCATCAAGCTTTAGATTATAAAACTCCAGAATGTGTATATTTTGAAAGAAATATTGTATAAGAACAACAATTTAATTTTTGAGAATTATATCTCAAATTATCTAATTTTTTGTCTATACAAAGGGTACCACCTTAGTCATTATACTTACAGTATTATCTAGTTTTTTTGCTATCTCTGTAAGCGTTAAAGAGTTATCTTCTTTTATTAAATTACCAAACGCTGACAAATCAGGGATTTTATGACCATAGCCTTTTTGGTATCCCTCCTTTGCCTTTATATCTCCAGTTTGTTTCTTTAATCTAATCCAGTCATAGATTATTGATCGACTAATTTTAAATATCTCGCATGTAAGTGCTACTTTCTTGTATTTCTCATAATGATTCTATAACTCTAGAACGTAAATCGTAACTGTATGGTGACGCCATATTGCTATTATAATATTTATTAATTATTTATCATTATAACTAGGTGTTTAGTCCCAGAGTGTGATGGTGTATATTATAAGGAATTACCATCAAGAGAGGAATTATGGGACAAATATTACACGGCTGTGCCAAAACGACAGAGGCAATACGTTTCGCAATCCAAAATAGTCAAGAGAGCTTAAAAACTTTAGCAAGAAAATATTCTATTAATCCTAAAACAGTTGCTAAGTGGAAGAAACGAACTACATTACAAGATACTTGTATGGGTTCCAAAGAGCCATCTTCTACAGTATTAACTTCTGAAGAAGAAGCTATGTGTATAGCATTTCGTAAACACACTTTATTATCTTTAGATGATTGCTTGTATGCTTTACAAGCTAGTATTCCCAAGCTTACCAGAGCTTCCTTACATAGACTTCTTCAACGCCATAATGTTAGTAGGTTACCGGAAGTAAAAGGAGATAAGAAAACCAAGAAGAAATTTAAACTTTATCCAATTGGTTATTTTCATATAGATATTGCTGAAGTCAGAACAGAAGAAGGTAAACTGTACCTATTTGTTGCTATTGATCGCACTTCAAAGCTTGTGTATGTAGAACTTTTTCTAAGATGTACCAAGACAGAAACAGCACAATTTCTTCGTAATTTAATTAAAGCTATACCTTATAAAATTCATACTATTTTGACAGATAATGGTATTCAATTTACTAACAGAACAGTAGATAAGCATGCTTGGATGCATATTTTTGATCGTATTTGCTATGAACACAATATTGAACACAGGCTAACAAAAATTAATCATCCATGGACTAATGGGCAGGTAGAACGTATGAATCGTACTATTAAAGAGGCAACTGTCAAACGTTTTTATTACGATAATCATTAGCAACTTAAACAACATTTATATGATTTTATCAATGCCTACAATTTTGCAAAAAGACTTAAAGCTCTTAAAGGTTTAACTCCTTATGAATTTATCATAAAAATATGGACATCTGAGCCAGATAAATTTATTATTAACCCTAACCATCACACCTTGGGACTAAACACCTAATTTGGATATATATGTTAAGTGCTATATTAGAGCATTGGTAGATTGCAAAATGCAAAAATACTTTAAGCCATTAGGCGTATTTTACTTGTCTAACGGTACTACCTTTGATTGACATTCTATATCAAGCAAGGCATTTTCCAAAGATGGCATATCATAATATATTCATAGCCTTCTTTCCACAGAGCATTCCATTTTAGCCGATATTGCTTGATATAGGTAGGAATGGTTTCTTCGGATTCAGATTTCACACACAAACTTTACTTTGTCCTAATTCTATTTACAGCCTTTCACTTACCGGCAGTGTACTTGTAAAACATACATTTGCCTTTTTTCCATCCCCCCTACACCCTGCCCATTCCAAGAAGGGAGATTTTGCTGCCTATATCAATCTTACCACACAAAATAAGCTGATTTATTTACGCACAAAGTTTTAGCATTTACAGCTGGAATTCCGATAGGCGCACTTGGGCAAACTAGGTAAACCTAGTTTGCCTGCGCTCAAATCCCCACCAGATTTACTAACAAAAGAGCAATTAAAATCAATTTATTGCAAGCTTTTTAGTGGAGAAGATGGTAAGATAGTATTAGAAGATTTAGCCCAAATGAGTGGTATATATCGCAGCAATTTCGTTCGACAAGAAAGTGATTACACTGCCTTCCTTGAAGGACACCGGGCGTTGTTCCTATATATAGGCTCGCAGACTTCAGAAGATGATGGAATTAATAATATCGATGGTACTAAAAATACTAATGAATCAGATAAGTAATAGCGATATTTAGTAACAATTAAGAGGTTATGTTATATGTTTTTATCAAAGTTTCTTGATCCTAAAAATGATTTTTGTTTTCGTAAAATCTTTGGTACTGAAAAGAACAAAGATATACTTGTGCATTTTTTAAATGATGTTCTTGAGTGTAAAGGAAATGAGAAAATAATTGAGGTGACGTTTTTACCAACTATCCAAGTTCCTGATATTGCTATTTACAGAAAGTCTATTGTTGATGTTTTATGTAAAGATCAACACGGCAATCAATTCATAGTAGAGATGCAGGTAAGTAAGCATCCAGGATTTGAGAAAAGAGCCCAATATTATGCAGCTAAAGCATATTCTCAGCAAAGACTTGAGAAAGATGAGAAACACAAGAAACTGGCAGTATATGCAAAATTAAAAGGAGTGATATTTTTAGCAATAGCTGATTTTGTGATGTTTGACGATAAAAAACATTGGAAATCGCAGCATCGTATTTTAGATACAGAGAGCTATGCCAATGATTTAAAAGATTTTTACTTTGTCTTTTTAGAACTCGAGAAATTTAATAAAACTATTAAAGAGCTAAAAACTATTGAAGAAAAGTGGATGTATTTTTTCAAGCATGCAGGAGATAGTGAATTAACATTAACAGAGATAGAGAATTTAATAGGTAAGGATGAAATTATTAGAAGAGCATTTGAGGCAGTAGACCAAGCTAGTTGGTCAGAGGCAGAACTTAACACCTATGAGCAAATGACCAAAGCTCGTTTTGATAATTTAGCAGTAGAGCAGCAGAAAATTGAAGATGCTAAAGCTGAAGGCAAAGCTGAAGGTGAAGCTATAGGCGAAGCTATAGGCGAAGCTAGAGGCGAAGAAAACAAAGCTATAGCCATAGTAAAGAAAATGCTGAAAGAAGGTTATCCTATGGAAAATATAAGTAAATTAACAGGGCTAACCATTGAAGAAATAAAAAAGTTAAAAAAAGA
>JAHFPS010000094.1 GCA_023269695.1 Rickettsia sp. | reverse complement strand
GAGATGAATCTGCTAAAATAAATAAGTCTTGTGATTCTTCTATTTGTTCTACAACCTCATTACTATCCTCTTGAGGAATATTAGTGGGTGTTAATAATTGTGGCTTATCTTTCATAATCCTGCTCTACTAATTACGTCTTGGGTGCATAAACGTCATTGCGAGGAGTAGCGAAGCACGACGAAGCAATCCATTTCTAATTACTTTCTGGATTGCTTCGTCGGCTACGCCTTCTCGCAATGACGGAGTACTGCTAATACTTACGTTATGAGACTGCAAAAATAATAGAGTTTGACTAATGGAAGAGATTTGTGTATGATCATAGGTACACCTCAATAACGGTTGTAATTTAATAGCAATGCTATTGGATTAATTTATCTAGTAAGTACTTTCAGTCGCGAAACCTTGGAGTACTTACTAGTTTATAACCTAAATGTAATATTCAAGTTTTAGCTTTATTAATAAGCTAAAAGCTTGAGTTGTTACATTGGCTTTTTTAGTTTGAGACTTATAGCTAATCCAATTAGTCATTGCGAAAAGGCAAAGCCTACGAAGCAATTGCAAGTTGTCATTCCCGCGTAGGCGGGAATCTAGATACCTGCTTTCGCAGGTATGACACAAAACAAAATTGCTTCGTTGCCACTACGTGGTCTCGCAATGGCTCTCGGGTAGCTAAACCAAAATATGTATTTTGGTTCTAAAAAATTAGTCAGTAGTTACTGACCTTTCTTTTTTTGGTCTCATCCTATTTTAGGAGTCTAATATAATTATTTTGGGGTGTCAAGAAAAAAATAACTCTGCTGCACGGTTTTTTTTGATTTTTACTTAATCCTTGAATTTATAGCATGACCCTTGTTAAAGAAATACAACAATTTTTAAGATCAAAATTTGTAGAACTCAAACTAACAAGAAAAGAGTTTTCTAAGCAAAGTGGCATTCCTTATAATAATATTACTAGTATTCTGAACGAAGTAAACTCTAGTCCTCAAATGTATAATATATTAAAAATAGCCAACTACTTTAACTGTTCTATTGATGAAGTTGTAGGAAGAAATCAATATATTTCTTTTCCTAATACAGAAAGTCCAGAATTTTGTAGAATCACACCAAGTGATATCATTTCTAATATAAAAAAGTTTCTGATTGACAAAGCAGAAAAACAGAATCTGAATTTGTATAAACTAGGTCTGGATATAGGTTTTAGCACTCACTCTTTACACGGTTTTGTTAATGGTAAGAGAGAACAAAAAACTTTTAATAGCCAAATTGCAGTAGCCCTAGCAGACTATTTCCAAATATCAATAGATGAAATGGTTGGCAGAATTGATCCTGCTATTGCTGATAATGATGAACCTGCTCAACAAAACTCCAATCGTGATACTGATCTGAAATAATAATTTATATCAATACACTCCGTCTTAACTATCAGCAAATTTTATTAACTCACTATAATCATTATTATCTGCTTCTTTAAGTGCATTTAGGTATAATTTTCTTGTTTTACTATCAATAGTCAGATTACTCTTACCCCAACTAAATCTTTGTTCATTCCGATTAACCAACAATAAATCAGCAAATAGTCTGGAAAATCTACCATTGCCGTTGGGAAACGGATGTATAAATACTAGTCTATGATGTAGTCTAACCGCTATTTCTCTTATTCCATATGTTTTATTTTCTATTAAATAAATTATATCATCAAATAGCATCTTTAATTCTTGTCTTATGTAGATGCTTTCTATTCCTATATTAGTTTGACGCTGTCTGAATTTGCCAGCCCAAGTCCAAGTTTTATTAAACATTTTTTTATGTAAATCTTGAGCAAACTTTATTGAAAATATTTGGTTTCTTTTATGCTTAAATGCCCATTCTTCCCCTATTACAATATTATATTGTTCCCATTCATTTAATTCATTCTGGGTAGTCAAATGTTTGGGTATCAAATTGTATATTTCATCATTATTAAGCGGTGTTGCCCCAATTGGATAAACAAACTTCATTTCATTCCCATAAAGATTTTATGTTTTGTCTTATTAACTGATCTTTTAATAACTCAAGCTGCTCTTTTTGCATTTTATTTACTACTTTCTGATCCTCAAGTATCATTGAATGTGATATCCTATTTAACTTTTCCAAAGCTTTTTTTTCAGCTTGTTCTTCAATTATCTTTAAAAAATCCTTCTTCGGTACAAGAGCATATACTAATCTGCATCCAAGTTGTTCAGCTGTTTTTTCTAACGTGGTTAAGGTAGTACGTCCAAGGATTTCATCCTGCTCTATGCGTAAAATACGCTGTGTACTTACAGCACATTTTTTAGCTAATTGAGTAGTACTCATCCCAATTGTTTTACGTATCGTTTTTAGCCAACCTGCCTGGGGTGTTATAAAGTCATTTAAAGGAGTTAATTGATACATTAACTGTTTGCAAGTAAGTTTACGTATATTCCAATCCATAAAAATAATCCAATCACTATTAGCAATATATATATTACTTAATATTCAAATAAATACAATATATATATTGTGAATTATAATCAGAATTGTTGGAGCATAAAAACATTATATTGACTTTAGACAAATAGATATTTAAAATCTAAGGCGGGATTGCTGCAAAGTAATTCTGGAGGTTCGAAGGCCTCTATCTAACGGCGGTATGCATTAACCGTAAAAAATGATGCTTCTCGGTCTTTTATGGTCGGGGGGATGGTAGGTTC
This sequence comes from Rickettsia sp., assembly GCA_023269695.1. Classification (GTDB taxonomy): domain Bacteria; phylum Pseudomonadota; class Alphaproteobacteria; order Rickettsiales; family Rickettsiaceae; genus Tisiphia. Next base: position 185 of record JAHFPS010000094.1, on the reverse strand, counting down.
TGGCTTAAGTGTTTACATTTAAGCCAGACGATTACCATAGCTGTCTGTTAGCAGTCTTTCGAACCCCCGATCACCAATCTAGATTCACTTCTTCTAAAAATCTTGTCTTTGGTGGTCAAAAACTTACAATTTTTTGACATTCAGGGGAAGATTATATGCATTTAAGTTGGGATTTGGATACAGCC
>JAHFPS010000093.1 GCA_023269695.1 Rickettsia sp. | reverse complement strand
TTAGCTCTAGTATTTTCTTTTCTATTTTCTCTGACATATTTTTCCTTCTTATAAGTTGTTTTCTTACAGTACATCTTACTGTCTAGTTTTGAAACTTACACAAAGTATATTACAGACTCTTGTATAACTCTATTTATTAACACTACTTGGTATAAGGCATGCATTTACAACATTAGTCTTACAAAAAACATCTCATTAACTTCTATGCAGAAAATATTAGTTTTATGATTGAAAACTTTTTACCTTAAAACTTCTTCTATGGTAAGGCGAAAGACCATGAAGGCATATAGCATTTAGATGCTCTTTTGTCCCATAGCCGGAGTTTTTGTGCCACATATATTCTGGAAATTCTTTGGCATATTCAAGTAGTAAACGATCTCTAGTAACTTTTGCAATAATAGATGCTGCTCCAATAGAAATCGATAAATTATCGCCATTTACTATACTAATAAATCTTGGATCGTCAAATTTCATGTTACCATCTATTAATACTGTATCCGGTTTTACAGAAAGATTTGCCACTGATATAGTACAAGCCTTTTTAGTTGCTTCAAGGATATTAATTATATCTATTTCATCGTGATACACTATACCAACAGACCAAATATAATTCTGAGTTATTTGTTCGTATAACAAATTCCTCTTTTCTCTAGTAAGTTTTTTGGAATCTTTGATACCATTTATGATTTTTGTTTGATCAATAATAACAGATGCGGCTACTACAGGACCCACTAATGGCCCTCTGCCAGCTTCATCTACTCCAGCTACTAATCCAAAATACTTTTGTTCTAATTTAAACATAACACCCCATGACAAAAAGATTAAGGAGACAAGAATGATTTTACAGCGTTATCACGAGTATACTCAGAGTATATTAGGAAACTATTTTTTTGAGAGTTTTGCAAGCAAAAAATTAATCGAACAAATAGATGGTTTTGTCAAAGGTCTATAGAAGTGATATCCTACGAAGAAGTATCGACTCATAACCAAAAAAATTATGTTTTCACTAGAATCATTAGTCTGGTCAAATCTATTGTAAATATTGATGCAATTTATTGCCATTTTCCTTAAGCCACAATCTAGCCAACTGATAATCCGGATAGAGTCTTGCAACTAAATGCCAAAAATGTTTACTGTGATTCATTTCCATTATATGACATATTTCATGTACCACTAAGTATTTTAATATTTTTTTTGGAGCAAAAATAAGTCGCCAATTAAAAGCAAGTACAGCATTACTGGAACAACTTCCCCATTTGTTCTTATTATTCGTAATTTTTATTTTACTAAAGTTTATATTATGTTTTTCACCTAGAAAAGTTGCCAGGTTTATTGCTTCTAGTAACAATCTATCTTGCAAGAATCTTATTAAGATATTCTTATGTTGAGAAGGTGAAGAATATATCTGAATAATATCCTCTCCCATTTGCACTTTATTATAATCTGCATCAATATGTAGTAATGAGTATATTTTGTCAAAGATTGCTATAGTATTAGCATCTATGGGATCTTGTTTTGAAACATCTGGCAATTTCCGTCTTATCCAAGATTCTTTTTCTAATAAAAATTTATATCCTAAATTAAAATTTTTATTAGGCAGAACTAATTCAGCTCCTTTGTGGTTTATTCTAATGGCAATGCGTTTAGCTTTATTACTATATCTTACTGGAACATCAATATTATGACCGAGCTTATCTAAAGTAATAAAATTTGGTATTAATTGCTGCTGATTATTCATATTTAAAATCTAATGTTATTTATAGCAAATGATAGTATCATGTGATACTATCATTTTATGAGTAAAGAACCACCTTTTCGGTGCAGGATATTTATTAAGTACGTCGTGCAAGACCTCAGTTACCAAAATCATATCCATAGTATTTGACAATTTATAACTCAATACAGCTTTATACTATGCCAATCGATAATTGCTGCCATGTACATAAACCCCGATTGAGTTCGAACATAAATAATATCTCCTCTACAAACCTCATTAGAACTAGGTACATGTACAGTTCTGGTTGTTCCTGAACTAATCCAGTATTTATCAAGCAAATAACTATAAATTTTATGCTGATTATCTTTTACAAAAGTTAATTTTTCTTCTTATTTTATCTTAATTAGGAAATGAAACTATTCTCTTTCTTGTTCAGTTTCTTCAGTCCATTATGCATTAAGGTCAAAATTAAGTAGGACTTTACCATTTCTTCCCTCGGATTCCGCCATAGTAACAGCTTCTGCAATTTGATCTATATTGTACTCAGTATCTATAGGTAGTTTCATATCTGCTCTAACAAAATTTTCTATCATCTGTTTAAATATTTGCTGTCTATATCTTGCTGGTTCACCATATACCCAATTTCGCAAATGATAAAATTCAAATTGTACATTTTTCTCCGTTGTATCAGTAAAAAAAGAGGCTGGAAGCTGTTGCCCAGACATTAGACCATATTGCAAAAATTTACCACCAGGATTAACTACTTTTAGCAGTGCTGCTCCTGCATTACCACCAATTGCATCTAAAGCATAATCAACCCCTCTATTTGTAAATTTTAAAATAGCCTTAGATAGGTCTTCTTCGTTTGAGTTAATAACTTTCTTTAGACCAAGTTGTTCCAGTTTGACTTTATTTTCAGCACTCCTTACAATTGAAATCAAATCAAAGCCTAAGATTTTAGAAAAACCAGCAATGACATGTCCACAAATTGAATTGCCAGCATTTATTAAAAGAATATCACTTTTATCAATTTTTAATTTGTCAACTAACATTAGCCAACAAGTAAGAGCTTGTCCGCAAACTAAGTAATAGAAGAAAATAACCTGCGAAGAAGTAATCGACTCATAGCCAAAAAAATTATGTTTTCACTAGAATCAGTAAGAAAATCATATTCCTTGGAAA
>JAHFPS010000063.1 GCA_023269695.1 Rickettsia sp. | reverse complement strand
CCATTCTTCATCTGTTAAATCTGTTGGATAATTTTTTCTGCTCATTCTTTTATACTTCTTGCTAATAATACTTTATTCAACTCTATCATACCTTAATTTTAGTTTGCGGACAAGCTCTAACACTTTATTTTTATTAGGCTGCACTTTTTCATTTTCTTTTATACGTGTTCGGTTTCTACGTACAGAACGTGTTGTTAACATAGCTGTTTTTACTACATGGCGAGCTTCATCTACTGCTTTAAATAACTCGCCTTCAAGAACCTGTTGTTTACCTCTATCTTTGAGGTGCTTTAACGCAAGGCGGTGTTCGAAAAGGCTAATTGCAGGACGAGATAACATACGATATGGAACTTCCAAATACCCTTGCTCCTCAGGTAAATTGACATAAATACGACTTAAATCACGAGGGTCACGGCGAATTAAGAATTTTCCATACTTTTCCCGTTCTCTTATAAATGGACTAAGTGCATTATTGTAATATGTAACATGATCAAGCTTAAACCCCTCATGCTGTAATTTACGATAAGAAATTGGTAAAAAATCAATAAGAAATGCTTTGCTATTTTGAATAGGTGATAATATTTTCCCATTTTGTTTCATAAGCTTTAGTCCTGATTCGTAGCGTTGTACAGGTGTTTCAAGAATTCCTTTATGTAGTCGCATATGATAATATTTAGTGATTGATATTGTTAACCAATGTTCAAGCTCTGCTAATGTTAAGCAAGCTTTGCTATCAGAAGAATAAGTACCTCGCTGTGCAACATTGGAAAAAGTAGTACCAGGTAATGTGTGTACTAACTTCATCATGGTACCTATTACACGTTCTATAATTCCACCATAATGAGCCTTACCTAAAGGGCGGTACTCTATTTTAATACCATGTTGTGCACAACCCCGACTAAGTGCCGTACTGTGAAAATCAGAACCATTATCAACATAAATTACATTTGGTTTTCCATGAATAGACCATGAACTGTCAATATTATTTAAGCTCAACCAAGGTCCTTTATCCATAGCAATATGAGTAAGACATAATCCTACAGACGTAGCAGAAGGTGCTTCTAGCGATAAAATAAAACCTGCTATACAACGGCTATAGACATCAATCGCAATTGTTAATTCCTATGGGTAACCGATCTATAGGATCAACAAGTATGATATCTACTAAAGTATGATCAATTTGTACCACTGATAATGGATACTCTACTTTAGGAAAGCTCCCTATTATAGGTGTTGTGGATATATTGCTTTCTTCTCGACTTTGTAATTTAGTGGCTGAAATTTTACAAATACGACGACGTATCGTTGCCTCTGATGGAGTAATGATATTTGCTTCAAAAGATTGTTTGCGTATTTCTTCTATGATTTGTGCTGGTTTAAGCTTTTGATTATTCAAATATAATTTATCAATTACTTGCTCTATTAAAGACTCCTGATTCTTGAATAATCTGAGTTTTCCCTTTCCTCCATTGGGTCTTTGAGGAATAAGGGAAGTTAGTATTCCATGAGATGCACGGTAATTGCGAATTAGTTTATGTATATAACGTTCTGACAACTTCAAAGCATTTGCTGCTTCTAATATCTTTTCTCCCGTATTAATACTATTTTCTGCAAGAGGTTTAATAATATCAGCACGCTCTTTGCCGATATCCCAATTAGCATCTTCTATCTTAGAAATATCACTCACAACAAATCTCATGTTTTTTACACATACTGAACTTAACTATGATTAAAACACTACATACTGAACTTGTCTATGAAAAATTGAACTCCACTTTGAAAAATGACACATGATATGAGCATCAATAATATCTGTAAAATGTTGAATATTTCGAGAGCTACATTTTATAGGTATATATCTATATCTGATGATTAAGTATTCTTTAAATCAGCACCCTAATCCCTTATTCTTATACCGGATACATAGCTTTTTCGGAAAAAAAAGAGATTCTACGTCACAATCCCATACACAAACTTTGAAGTGCGATCAATAGCAACAAATAGGTAAAGTTTACCTTCTTCTGTTTTGACTTCAGCAATATCTATATGAAAATAACCAATTGGATAAAGTTTAAACTTCTTCTTGGTTTTCTTATCTCCTTTTACTTCCGGTAACCTACTAACATTATGGCGTTGAAGGAGTCTATGTAAGGAAGCTCTGGTAAGCTTGGGAATACTAGCTTGTAAAGCATACAAGCAATCATCTAAAGATAATAAAGTGTGTTTACGAAATGCTATACACATAGCTTCTTCTTCAGAAGTTAATACTGTAGAAGATGGCTCTTTGGAACCCATACAAGTATCTTGTAATGTAGTTCGTTTCTTCCACTTAGCAACTGTTTTAGGATTAATAGAATATTTTCTTGCTAAAGTTTTTAAGCTCTCTTGACTATTTTGGATTGCGAAACGTATTGCCTCTGTCGTTTTGGCACAGCCGTGTAATATTTGTCCCATAATTCCTCTCTTGATGGTAATTCCTTATAATATACACCATCACACTCTGGGACTAAACACCTAGTTATAATGATAAATAATTAATAAATATTATAATAGCAATATGGCGTCACCATACAGTTACGATTTACGTTCTAGAGTTATAGAATCATTATGAGAAATACAAGAAAGTAGCACTTACATGCGAGATATTTAAAATTAGTCGATCAATAATCTATGACTGGATTAGATTAAAGAAACAAACTGGAGATATAAAGGCAAAGGAGGGATACCAAAAAGGCTATGGTCATAAAATCCCTGATTTGTCAGCGTTTGGTAATTTAATAAAAGAAGATAACTCTTTAACGCTTACAGAGATAGCAAAAAAACTAGATAATACTGTAAGTATAATGACTAAGGTGGTACCCTTTGTATAGACAAAAAATTAGATAATTTGAGATATAATTCTCAAAAATTAAATTGTTGTTCTTATACAATATTTCTTTCAAAATATACACATTCTGGAGTTTTATAATCTAAAGCTTGATGCATCCTTTGTCTGTTATAAAAGTCCATATATTCATTAATTGCTGTCTTTGCCTCCTTTACTGTTGTTAAAATAATCCGATAAATTTTCTCCTGCTTTAATGATCGCCAAAAGCGTTCAATAAAAATATTATCTAAAGCCCGTCCCTTACCATCCATACTAATCAGGATATTATGTAGCTTTAGCGTATTAATAAAGTTTTCTGAGGTAAATTGTACTCCTTGATCAGTATTAAATATTTCTGGCATACCATACTTTGCTATAGCGTCTTCAAGTGTTGCCACACAAAATTCACTTTCCAAACTAACGGAGATACGCCAACTTAGAATATAACGACTATACCAGTCAATAATAGCTACTAAATATACGAACCCTTGGCTCAGCCTTATATACGTTATATCTGCACTCCAAACCTGATTTGGCAATACTATGTCTAATCCTTTTAGTAAATAAGGATATATTTTATGTGCCTAATTCCTTTTACTTAAATTCATTTTAGGATAAACAGCTTCAAGACCCATTATTTGGTAGTAACGTCTAACAGCTTTACGACCTACTGAGAAACCTTGGGCTTGTAAATATTTAGCCATCCGTCGCATAGCATAATATGGATGCATAGTATAGGTCTCATCAATTATTGCCATGATCTTAAGATATTGTTCACTAATACCAGTAGGTTGATAGTAATAGGTTGACCTACTAATACCCAACAACTTACACTGTTGTACAATTGTTAACTTATTATGATTAGGCTCTATCATATTACACCTAACCTTTAAGTCCAAACAATGCAGATTTTTTTTTGAGCCAGTCACGCTCTACACTTAACTGACCAATTTGTTCATATAGATTCTTGATTAACTCCTGCTGATTTAGATCAGCACTCTGTGTTTTACTCTTAAAGCCTTGTACTAATAATTCAAGCCCCTGTTTTTTCCAATTACTTATCTGCGTTGCATGAACGCCATACTTACTAGTTATCTGGGCTATTGTTAGCTCGCCCTTGATTGTCTCTATGACAATTTTTTCTCCTCAGCACTATATTGCCTTACTTGTTTTTTCATCTCTAGCTCTCTTTTTTTGCTAGAGAATTCTATCTCATTTCTTCTATTTTTGTACCCAAAATATGGGGGCTATTATATTTTGAAAGAAATATTGTATAAAAACAACAATTTAATTTTTGAGAATTATATCTCAAATTACTCAGTACATGACAAAAAGATTAAGGAGAGGAAAAGATAGTAGATAACGCCCAACCAACTGTCTATTACTTATGTTACAAGACTTAAGGAGTAGAAGAATGATTACAGCGTTATCACAAGTATTAGGGAACTACTTTTTTAACAGTTTTGCAAGCATAAAATTAATAGAACAGCTAATAACAGGATTATTTTATGTTAGAGATGTTAATCTAACTCAACTTGCCTTAGTAATTGAAGGTAAAGGCAGCAATCATTCTCGCTATCGCAAGTTACAAAGATTCTTCTCTGGGTTTAATTTTAGCTATACTGCACTGGCTAAATTGTTAATATCATTAGCCGGAATTGAATCAGAAAGATGGTTGTTAGCATTTGATCGTACTAACTGGAAGTTCGGCAAACTTGACATAAATATTTTAGTATTATCAATTTGTCACAATGGCATAGCGATACCGATTATGTGGGATATGTTAGCGAAAACTGGTGTTTCAAATAGTAATGAACGTCAGAAATTAATAGATAGATTTTTGGGATCATTTGGAGTAGAGAAAATATCATCATTACTGGGAGATCGTGAATTTATTGGTGATGAATGGAGAAGGGGAATTAGTAATTATTGCTACCAATGATAACCCATATCAAGCTATGACTACCTAAAAAAGACATTGGGAAATTGGAACACTTTTTGGTTGTCTTAAAACCAGAGGTTTCAACTTTGAAAATACCCACCTGGTACATTTAGATAGAATAAGTAAATTGTTAGGAATACTAGCTATAGCATTTACCTTTGCTTATGTTGTGGGTATGTGGCGGCATTCTATTAAACCGATAAAGCTAAAAACCCATGGTAGAAAGGCTATGTCACTGTTTCGATACGGACTGGATTATTTGCGAAGAATATATCTCAACCAAGATAAAATGAAACAGGAATTAATCGACATCATAGATATATTTATTAAGCCATTAATACCACGATTACCAATTATTATATCATGTTAATCTTTTTGTCATGTACTGAGTAGAATTCTCTAAAATCATTGGTGATTTTTAATTTATACAATAGTATATTATTTCAATTTTTATTCTACATCTTTTCCTCCTCTAAAACTTTTATTACCAGTTTCTATGATTTGACAATGATGGGTTATCCTATCGATAATTGTCTTTGTTGCCTTAGGATTACCAAATATATCTCCCCATTCTTCAAATCTCAAATGGGTGGTTATGATAAGCGACGATTGTTCATATAATTTCGCAAATAGCTCAAATAGTAAGAATCTAGCCTCAGGTTTTATTGGTATGTAGCCCAGTTCATCTATTACAATAACATTGAACCTCTTAACTGAGAGCTTGTCCGCAAACTAAAATTAAGGTATGATAGAGTTGAATAAAGTATTATTAGCAAGAAGTATAAAAGAATGAGCAGAAAAAATTATCCAACAGATTTAACAGATGAAGAATGGTCAAGGATAGAGGAATTGTTTCAAGTATCGTATGTAAAGGGAGGGAGACCTTTAAAACATAGTAAAAGAGAGATTTTGGATGCAATTTTTTATGTATTACGTACTGGGTGTCAGTGGAGATATATGCCGCACGACCTTCCAATTTGGAAGACAGTATATGAGCAATTTAGAAGATGGAAAAAACAAGGTGTATTTGAACATATGAACCATGAGCTTACCAAGGATGTTAGACGGAAATTAGGTCGGAATGATGATCCTAGTGCTTGTATAATAGATAGTCAGTCTGTAAAGACAACAGAAAAAGGGGGTCTAAAGGTTATGATGGAGCTAAGAAAATCAAAGGCAGAAAGAGGCATATCATTACTGATACACAAGGCTTTGTATTAGGTTGTTATGTCGGTTCTGCAAATGAGAATGATCGATACGGAGCTACAGTGGTACTCAGTAACATGCAGAAAAAGTATGCTACTATTAAAAAAATGTGGGCTGATATGGGGTATCAGTCTAAAGATTTAAAGGAGCTTATCAAGAAAAAATATAACATAGATTTAGAGATTGTTAAACGACCACCGTGTAGATTGTGGGTACCAGAAAACACCCCATCAGAACTATTACCAACAATAGAAGTTGGATTTAAGGTACAACCAAGGCGATGGGTTGTTGAGAGAACATTTGCCTGGATAAATAGAAATAGAAGGCTCTCCAAGGAATATGATTTTCTTACTAATTCTAGTGAAAACATAATTTTTTTGGCTATGAGTCGATTACTTCTTCGCAGGTTATTTTCTTCTATTACTTAGTTTGCGGACAAGCTCTTAGTTGAGGAGACAGAGGTGGAAGATGATGAAGCATTATATTTTTTGGTATTGTTACAGAAGAGTCAATCATTTATTTTGTGTAAGTTCTATTTTTTACATTCCAATAAATCATACTTAAAATCACCACAAAGTATTTCAAATTGATTCAAAGCTAATGACCAATCTTTTATTGGCATAGT
>JAHFPS010000024.1 GCA_023269695.1 Rickettsia sp. | reverse complement strand
CTATTGTGTTATATTCCATTTTGGCTCTCCCTATTGTTGTTTTAATCATTAAATATTAAATCTAGAAGAATAACAACTGCTATTCATTCTGTATATAGGGTAGATTCATACCATTACCTTATACCAATTTGCGTTAATAAATATGCAACAGCAGCTGTATTCTTCCTCTTTACGCTATTTATAGAACCTTACATAGCGTAAGTTTTGTAATTAAAGCTATACCTTATAAAATTCATACTATTTTGACAGATAATGGTATTCAATTTACTAACAGAACAGTAGATAAGCATGCTTGGATGCATATTTTTGATCGTATTTGCTATGAACACAATATTGAACACAGGCTAACAAAAATTAATCATCCTTGGACTAATGGACAGGTAGAACGTATGAATCGTACTATTAAAGAGGCAACTGTTAAACGTTTTTATTACGACAATTATCAGCAACTTAACAACATTTATATGATTTTATCAATGCCTACAATAGACCTCTTTCGAAACTCTACTTCTGCTGGTGATTTGTACGTCGATCCGGTACTCGAATCCTCACGTACATTAGAGTACGCTGCGGTTCGAGGTGAAGTGTCTCCTTCAAATCCCTCAGCACAAGCGAGTTTCGAAGGAGGTCTAATTTCGCAAAAAGACTTAAAGCTCTTAAAGGTTTAACTCCTTATGAATTTATCATAAAAATATGGACATCTGATTCAGATAAATTTATTATTAACCCTAACCATCACACCCTGGGACTAAATATCTAAAATTTGCTCTAAAATTCTCCACTGAGGGGGAATTTTCTTTAGCAGAAGAGGGATATTTTAGCAATGACAATTATATCTATGGATAGCAGTCATCTTATGCTATTATATCCATTCATTATTAACAAATGAGTTAACCAGCTATGTTTTGGCGTTTAAGAGTATTAACATTTTATGCACTACTTGCTATATTTACCATTACATTCTTCCTTATATGTTACATACCCGTAACATTTTTCAATGTCAACTATTATATAAGATACAGGATAGGGTTTATTTTTTCCTATGTATTTATTTGGTTGGCTAGAATCTTTTGTGGTTTAAAATACCAAGTTTTTGGTCTAGACAAATTGCCTTCATCTCCTTCTATAGTATTGTCTAATCACCAATCATGCTGGGAACAAATATTTGTACAATTAATTATCCCTGAACATTCTTGGGTATTAAAAAAAGAATTATTTAATATCCTATTATTCGGTTGGGGATTGGAAATGGTTAAGCCAATTGCCGTAGACCGTAATGCCAATATCTCGGTTGGTCAAATTTTAAGAGAAGGGCAGGAAAAGATAAAAAGTGGCTTATGGTTGGTGATCTTTCCTGAATCTACCAGATTTAAACCAGAACAAAACACTAAATTTAAACCTAGTGCAGTGAAATTAGCTTCATTGGCAAAAGTACCGATAGTGATGATGGCTCACAATGCAGGTGTATATTGGCCAAAGGGTTTTTGGATTAAGAAACCAGGTGTAATTCAAGTAAAGATAATTGATGTTATCCCTGTAGAGGAAATAGAAAAATCTGATGTTCGAAACCTTACTGAAAAGATAGAGCAGGTGATCAATAGTGAAAAGCAAATATTATTTGAACAAACTTATAAAAATAAACAATAAGAGATTTAAAACCCAGGAATAGATTTTAGAGTGTCACATGTCATGCCCTATTAATTAAGATTAAAGGAGATAATTTATATTTTAAATATGCTCCCTAAAACTTTAGGTTGCTTTCTGGTCATGATTTTTGCCTCCTAGCTATATATATTCCACTCGATATTATTATTATTGCTCCAACAATTGAGAAAATATCTGGTATTTCTTGCCAAATAACTATACTTAAAATTAAAGAAAATAAAACACTGCTATAAGCTAAAATACTCATTTCAGTAGCTAAACCAATTGCTAATCCTTTATTTAATAACATTTGGTGTAAAAGCATCAACAGAGCATTGATCGATAGCATGATCCAATCCTTTGAAGACACTTGGGTTATAGCAAAATTCATTAAAAACGGTAACATACTAAGAGAAGCCACCCCGAAATAATACACTAATATTCTATCTGAATTTTCTGTTTTCAGTAAACTTTTTATTGATATGAGAGTTAGTGCCATAAATATTCCACTAAACAATCCAATAATTGTTCCTAAGTTTATAATTTCTGTTGATGGTTTTAATATTAACAAGCACCCAATAAAGCCAATTATTGCTAAAAAAAATAGCTCACTATTAATAGATTTATCAATAAAAATGCCAGTTATTAGTAGCACCCAAAGTGGAGAAAGATTTGCAAGTACACTGGCATTGAAAAGAGACAAGTAATTTACTGACAAAAACACACAATACCAATATGCTGTGCCTAATAATCCCCTGCTAATTAATGCGTAATAATGTTGTGACACTATTAATCTACCACGAGATCTTATAACTTTTGGTAAGAAAAAGATAATACAAAGAAAAAATTGTGAAAACACCACTAAAGAAATAGGGGTACTGCTGTTAAGAGATTTTACTATACTGGCTTTTATTGATCCCAGTCCAAATGCTCCTAAAATATATAATGTTGCTTTCATAGTGTTTCCACTCTGGTTAGGTTATAAAAACTTTGCTGCACATATAGTTCTTTCCTAATAATTGTTTACAGTAGTTATTCTATATTTTTACTGCCCCTGACCATCAAGCCCTTTGGTACCATCCAGTTTTGCATTAACTAAAGATATTTTACTAACAAAAGCTCTAATAAAATTAACATTTGTTAAATCAGTAGCATTAAAGTTTGTATTATAAAGTTTAGCAGATTCTAAATTGCTACCAATAAGCGACGATTTACTGAAATCTGCATTACTTAGATTCGCCATAGTTAGATCAGTATTCTGTAATATACAACTCTGAATTACAGAATTAGATAAATCGACTTCTTTAAGAACAGAACCTGAAAAAATAGTTTGGTTAAATACCAGACTTGACAAATTTAAACCTTGTAAATTGATATTTGATAAGTCTTTCACCTGCTCTAAATCTTTTACAGAATATATAGTATTTACTGACTTAAACTTATAAAAGTCCTGACTATTTAATACAATATTTCTATTGAAATCTGAATTAATAAAATTACTATCTTTATATCTCACATTATTTAATTGAGAATTTATGATTGGCGAACTATCAAAAATGACTTCTGATAAATCTGAATTTATGATAGCTATCTGATAGAAATAGTTATTAACAAACTTTGTATTATTTAAAACAGTATTCTGTATCAGTGTTTTAGTAAAATTTACCTTATTAAATTGAGCATCAGAGAAATTAGAGTTTATTAATTCACTATTGGTCAAATCAGAATTAATAATAGTTGCTTGCTTGACATAGCTATTATTCAATAATATGCCAGTAAGATTACTATTCTCAATATCAACATTGGTAATATTAATTTTATTTAGCTTAAGCAAAATGCTACGACTGTTTTTTATTGATAGATCCTTGATATTAGTGTCATTAAAATGAGCATTATCCATCACACTATTTTGAATTTGTACTTGCTTCAGTTGTGCATTATTAAAATTGGTATTTCCAAAGTTACAACTTTCAATAATTGCATTGGCAAAATCCGCAGACTGAAAAGAAGAGAAAGAGAACAACGAGTTAGTAAGCTTTATATTTCTTAATTGAGCTTGATTAATAATAGCATGAGTAAAATCTGAATTGCTAATAACCGCTCCAGTAAAATCTACCCCAGTTAGATCTACAGATTCACAATAACAATCAGTCATATTAACGTAATTAGCTAATATTTGTCGTAAATCTGTACCATAAAAAATAGAGTTTGATATAATTGTTTTTTTAAAACTACCCTTTCCTAAATTGCTTTTCTGAAAATTAGATTTACTGATTGTACTATCATCAAATACAACTTTAGTAAGGTTGGCATTTTCAAAATTAACATTCTCCAAATTAGCCTTAATAAAATCAGTATCCTCAAAATTTGATTGAATAAAATTACTATTTTCCAAATGGGTATTTTCAAATATAGATGCTTGGAAATCTGCACTATAAGCTGATATATTTTTTAATCTAGCATTAGAGAGATCACTTTCCTGAATTATAGATTTTGTTAGAATTACATTCTCAAAATTTGATCCTGAGAAATCCACACGTGATATTTCGCAGAAGCTTAAATCAATACCAGAAAGATCCTCATTTATCAGTTTAACACCTACTAGCTTTAAGCCCCTAAGATTTGAACCAAATTTATTTTTAATATTTACTCGTACCTTATTTTTATTCTGTTCTGCTATGTAATTCCTAATAATAAGACTTTGACTATTAGATAACAAACCCTCTGCATCTCTTGAAGAATCCGAACATCCGGTAAGGACTAAAAGCAAAGTTACAATAATTAATCTTATTTTGAGATACTCAAATGATTTGAAGCATTTGAATATTTTATAAGACATTCTTTCTGCCTTTTATATAAGAATATATAGAAGAAAATATTAGGATTTTTACTAAGCCGGTCGGTATAAATATTATAAACCCACTATAAATAGCCTGTTTAACTCCTATAATTGTTGCTAACCAACTAACTCCCAAAAAGTAAATTATAATATGCCCTATAAGACAAGCACAAAATATACTTAAATGACGTGAGTATGTTCCGGTGAATTTCTCAGAAAGCCTAATTTTAAGTATACTCATCACAGGAGTTGCAATTAAAAATCCTATCAGATAGCCACATGTTGTACCAAGAAAATAATCTAAGCCACCTGACATTTTGCTAAACATTGGCAACCCTACTATGCCAGCTGTAATATAAGCTAAAACCGTAGCAAAACTAAGTCGTGGGCTATAAGTAAAAGCAATAATACTAATTAGCACTGTATGCATGGTTATTGGTGTTGGCTTGATAGGAATAACGATTTGTGTCCCAGCAAAAAGAGTTGCTACCCCTATTATTACTTTAGCAATTGCAACATAGTTATTAGCTATAACAGTTGGTAAAATTTTCTTATTCATAATTGTCATGAAAATCCTCATCATTAAATTTATTAGTAGGAATATGTAAATTGAGTAATTTCAATTTACGATGTAAAGCTGAACGTTCCATACCTACAAAGGCAGAGGTTTTAGAAATATTATTATTAAATCGATGCATCTGAGCAGATAAATATTGCCTTTCAAAAATCTCCCTTGCTTCTCTTAATGGCATGATCATTATATCAATCTCATTTTCCTGCTTTGCAGGACCAGAACCATTAACTAAAATTTCTGGTGGTATCATATTTGGTTTAATCATTTGATTACTATTTGAAGATAATGGATTCATAATTAAAGTCCACTCTATTACATTACGTAATTGCCTTATATTACCTGGCCAACTATAAACTTGAAAAGCTGCAATGGTCTCATCAGAAAATTCACGAGCCTTTAAACCAGAAAACTTAGAAAGCTGCCTAATAAAATACTTTACTAATACAGACATATCATCCTTTCTATCATATAAAGATGGAATTTTCAGGGAAATAACATTTAAGCGATGATATAAATCTTCCAAAAGTTCCCCTTTACTTATCTCTTCTTGTATAATCTTAGAAGTTGCAGCAATAATCCTTATATCTAGTTTTATTGGTTTACTTCCTGGCTTATCAAACATTTGCTCTTGCAAAAATTTAAGTAACTTTATTTGTACTGAAACTGGTAAACCACTAATCTCATCTATGTACAAAGTGGCATTATTTGCTACTTCTAATATCGAAGGACGTCTAATGCCATGATTATCTATTCCTTCAAATAACTCTTGATTAATACGTTCAGGATTCATACATACTGGACTAAAAATTACGAAAGGTGCATTAGCCCTTTTTGATTTTTTATGAATTAACCGAGCAGCTAGTTCTTTACCACTGCCAATTTTACCTTGAATAAATACTCTACTAGTAGCCAAAGCAGCTTTCTCAATATCAGACTTAAGTTTGGTGGTAATGTGAGAGTTACCTATAAGCTCAGTTTTATCAATAACCTTTGATTTTAGGTCAAGATTTTCACGCTTTAACTTAGTTGCCTCACAGGCTCTTTTTAACAAAATCACTAGCTTATCATGACTAAACGGTTTTTCTAGATAGTCATAGGCACCCATTTTAATAGCATTTACTGCCGTTTCAATAGTACCATGCCCACTAATAATTATCACAGGCATTAGCGGGTAACGTTTTTTTACTATCTCCAAAATTCCAAGTCCATCAAGCTCACTACCCTGCAACCAAATATCTAAAATAATTGCTGAGGGGGTTCTCTCTCGGAGTATTTTAAAAGCTTGCATACTATTCGCAGCACTCTTGGTAGTAAACCCCTCCTCTTTTAAAATATCTGAGACTAAATCTCTAATATCTGCTTCATCATCAACAACAAGAACATCTATAGACATCAAATTTTCCTAAAACTAATTATTGAAATTATAGGTTAATAGCTAATATAAAAGAAATCAACTAATTTTTATAACATTTTTACCACATAATCAAAACTATATAGCTAACCTGATTAGTATTTAGCCACAACAAACTGGCGTCCATTAGCGAAGAGCCACTTTAGTGGCGACAAAGCAAGAGGTATCAAAGTCATTGCGAGGAAGACCGTAGGTCGACGAAGCAATCCATAAAAGTAATCAAAAATGGATTGCTTCGTCGGCTCACGCCTCCTCGCAATGACGTTTGGAGGAGCCTCCTAGCTAATAGACAGAGTAATGATAGTCTGGTTAGCTATACAAGCTTCCTATTTAAGCACATGTTTTACAAGAGAGATAGTAACAGCTCGCTTATACACTAATGCATAATGCATTACTGCCCCTAATAATTTTATCATTTGATCAAATTGCCTTGGCAAATTAATTAATAAATATTTAATTACACAGTCAGATACCTTAACCGACTGATCGGAAAAATACTTAAAGATTAACTTGCTCATCAATTCATCATCTGGCTGTTTTATTTCTAATCTTAGAACAGAATTGACTCTTGACGATAAATCCTGTAATGCAAAATTATTAGCTAAACTTCCTGTAGTCATCAACAAATATTTACGACACTCACTTATTAAATTAAAACAATGGAGAAGTTTCCTTTCATGCCAAAATTCTATATCTTCCATAATAAAAGCATTATACTGCATTATATGCTCTGCACTAAGTATATCTGAATCTTTTTTTATAAAAAATGCATTTGACAAATTTTGCCATATTTTACTAAGATATGTCTTACCAGAGGATGGTGGACCATAAAGCAAAACTGTAAACTCATAAGGTTTACTACCCCAAGCTATAGACCAGTTTTTGATTGAATTGTACGCAACTTGGTTAGAAGGTGAATTAATAAAATTATCTAAAATATATCGATCATTACCAAATAATGGTAATACATATTGTTGGGAGTCTATCATATTTAACTCTTATATAGCTATAACCCGGAAAGGTTTTAGCTATAGTAAACTGGTGTCATTGCGAGGAGGCGTAAGCCTTACGACTGTCGAAAGTTAGAAGAAGCGGTTTTAGATAGTGTACTTTAAAAATTGTATGTGGTCAACGTCATTGCGAGAAGACCGTAGGTCGACGAAGCAATCCTGTTTTGTGTCATCCCTGCGAAAGCAGGGATCTTAGATTCCCGCCTACGCGGGAATGACAACTTACAATTGCTTCGTAGCTACTAAAGTAGCTACTCGCAATGACGGGTACCCTTAAATATTTGTGGGTAATAATAATCTTTAAGTCTTATAAAACTTACTGGATTTATAAAAATCGATAGCAGCTAAAAACAAAACTTTTACTATACTGGCAATTGGTATAGCAAATAATATACCCAAGAAACCAAATATATTACCTAATGCTAGAACCGCAAATATTATCCAAAGAGGATGTAGACCAATCTTATCACCTATGATTTTCGGTGATAAAATATATCCTTCAACTATTATACCAACCGAATAGATAATGATTATATAAAATAATGTATTAACCATACCAAAAGCAAAATAACTAACAATCATGGTAAGAGAAAAGGATATTAAGATGCCAACAAATGGTATAATTATTGAAAAACCAGACAAAACCCCTAACAATACTCCTAGATCTACACCAAGAATCGATAAAGAGACTCCGTAATAGATTGATAATAATAAACAAACATTTATTTGTCCTCTTATATAAGCAGACAAGGCAGTATTAATGGCTGATAATATTTCTTGAATTTTCTTTTTACCTTTTACAGGTAGTAACAGGTTGATATTGTTTGACATTGTTAACCAATCCCGCAAGAAATAAAATAATATAAGTGGTATTAATAAAATTAACACCAATAAATTGATTGTTACCATAGTAACGTGCCAAATATTATTAGCAAACCCTGTGAGCAACAAAAATATACCATTGACAAAATTACTAATAGAATTTTTTATAGTATCAGCAATATTTGGATCTATCGAATAAATTTTTGCCGTAATAACAGGTATTAACTCAGTTTGTAAATAATCTTTATAAGCTGGAATCTTATTAACCAGCAAAGTTGTTTGTTGGTATATGATAGGCAGTAATACCACTAGTACTATAGCAAGAATGCTAAAAAATAGGAAGGAAATTACTGAAACCACTATAGTTCTAGATAATTTATATCGTAACGACAGATTATCAATTATAGGCTGTAATATATATGATATTATCCCAGCTATAAAAAATGGCATCAATATATTAGAGATCAAAGTCAAAGTTACTATAATAGTGCCAACAATAATAACCCAAAAAATAGTTTTATCCAAGATGATGCCCTTTTTTTATAAATTACTGCAAAGCAAATCTTTAAGTCATTATAGCTAATCCGAATTATCATTTAGCCATTTATCTCAACGAAAAGGATGTCATTCCCGCGTAGGCGGGAATCTAGAACCCTGCTTGCACAGGGATGACAAATACTTTCCTGGATTGCTTCGGTCGCCACTAAAGTGGCTCCTCGCAATGACGTTTGGGTAAAGAGTACTTACCGTCATTGCGAGACCACGTAGAGGGCGTGCCAATCCATTTCTGGTCGCTTTTTTGGATTGCTTCGTCGCTAATAGACGGAGTAATACACTCAGATTAGCTATAGCATCTCAAAGCTTTCATGACATTTTCTTCGATACTTGCACTATAGCAGGTCTAAGTAACCTATCTTTTATCTTATAACCTGATTGCATAGTGCCTATGATACTATCTTGATCATATTCATCTGATACTATTTGTGAAATTGCATGATGTCTATTGTAATCAAACTTCTCCCCTAATAATGGTTCTATTAACTCTAAACCGTGTTTTTGTAGTATGCTAGTCAACTCACCTTTAGTCATCTCTACGCCGGTAATAATATTAGCTAGCTCTCCTTCCATATTTTGTGGCTTATGCTCCAAAGCTCTAGAAAGATTATCATTAACACTGAGCAGATCTTTAGCAAAAGAAAAAATTGCATAATCTTTTGCCTCTTCAATTGACTTTTCTAGACGTTTCCTAGTATTGTCAGATTCAGCTATTGTCCTTAGCAATTTATCCTGTAAAACCTCAATTTGGCTTTTCAAACTAACAATCTCTTGCAAGCTATCTTGTAGCTTTATGGTATCATCGGAAAGTTCTTCTTCTATGACATTTACTAGCTGATCATCATTATCATCTTCAATTCCTTGATTATTAATATTTGTTTCCTGTTGTTTTTCCATATTTACAGCCTTTTTTCTTGCAAAAATCTATTTTCTTAACATATAGTGTAAAGTTTCGTATTTTCAAGTCAATTTTAATTTAAGTAATAACATATGAGAACTTTTAATAGAAAGAATAACCAATTACGCAATATTTCGATTGAACCTTCAGTTCTGCTTAATGCTGATGGTTCGTGTCTTGTTAAGTTCGGTAATACCCATGTAATATGTAGTGCAACCTATGAAACAAGTGTCCCGCCATTTTTACGTGGGCAAAATCAAGGTTGGATAAGTGCTGAATATGGTATGTTACCACGTTCAACCCACCAGCGTATGAAGCGTGAATCAACGCAAGGAAAGCAGTCAGGTAGGACACAAGAGATTCAAAGACTAATTGGCAGGTCGATGCGTATGGCAATTGATCTAAAAGCCTTAGGAGAGAAACAAATTATCCTTGATTGTGATGTAATTAATGCCGATGGCGGAACTAGAACAGCAGCAATTACTGGAAGCTATATTGCACTCCATCTAGCAATTAGATCATTAGTTGCTAGGAAGATACTTAAAACTAATCCTTTAATTAGCCAAGTAGTCGCCATTTCATGCGGTATATATAAAGGGCAGCCAATAGTTGATCTTGATTATCTAGAGGATAGCAATGCCGAGGTAGATGCCAATTTTGTTTTTGCAGGCAATGGAAATATAATTGAAATTCAAAGCACAGCTGAAAAAAACCCCTTTTCTGAAGAGCAATTTTATGCTATGCTACAATTGGCGAGGTGTGCTTCCTCTGATCTATTTAAGCTGCAAAACCAAATATTATTAAGTGGCACAAGTTGATTTTTTGCCTTTATAAAGCATAAAACTTTACAATGAGAGTAGAAAAAATGCAAGATATTACTACTGATTATTCAACATTAAAGGTGGAAAGTCTCATGGATCATTTGGTTGAGCGTGTTGAATCACTTCCCATAGACCCGGCGGATACTAAAAAAGCTCTTATACAAAATATACTCGAAACACCTAAAAAATCTACCAATCCAGGTGATAGCCTACAAAAAGCTGCTGTAATAATAGACATAATGGAAAAAGCTGTATTACCACATTCGAGTGATTTTCTACAAGGTGCCCATATAATGGTTGAAGATAATGGGAGTATGTACGATAGATTAAAAAATCTAGGGCTAATTAAAGAGCGTTTTTCTTCTCACCATAGGGGCAATAAAGATGGACCCGATGCGTCAATTCAAGCCGGCGAAATATTTAGAGAATTTTTAGTTGGCAAAACAAAAGATGGTAAGACATGGTTTCAATTAGAAGCTCATTCTATCGGCGGTATTAGCAATTTTATAAAACATATGGTGGATTATGTAACTTACGTATTAACTGGCAAAAATGTTGGACAATACGGTCTTTCGGAGCATGTAGATAGTAAGCCTATTATACTAAATGCTAAACAAATTAATCAAAAGACGAAAAAAGGAACTTCTCCCACAACTACCAACTTTGTAAAGAAAATAGAAGAAGAACGACAGATAACTAAAGCGACACTATCAAAAAACACGGTTGGACGTTAGCCTTACTATTATAGCTAACCTGATTATTCACCTTACGCATGGCATTTAAAAGTCATAGAAAAAACAGCATGGCGTCATTGCGAGGAGGCGTGAGCCAACGAAGCAATCCATAAAAGTAACCAAAAATGGATTGCTTCGTCGCTACTAAAGTAGCTCCTCGCATGACGTTGACTACATACGATTTTTAAACTGCCCTGCCTAAAACCCGCTCTACCTTCTAACTTTCGAGAGCTGTGGGGTAGCACTGTCATTGCGAGGAGACCTATTCAAATTTTCTTATACACCAATAAATCAAACTTTTTTAATATTGCTCAGGTTCTATTCAACTTAGGCCATTAGCATCACCATCAAGAGCATTATCACCAAGAAGAGCTTTCAGTGTTGCTTGTGTGGATTATTGTGTTATTATGGAACCTTGTATAGGTTGGTATTGTAAGGTGGTACCTTTTGTCTAGACAAAAGGTACCACCTTATCTCCTCTAAATGTCCTTGTATCTCCCTTGTGGTCATACCTCTTGCATACAGAGATATTACCTTCTCATCAAACCCTTTAAATTGTCGGACTCCCTTAGGAATTAATAGAGGCTCAATTTCTCCTTCTCTATCTCTTGGAACATCTACTACTATATTTCGACCTTCTTCATCTATTATAATCTTTTCGTAACTACCGTTGCGTCTGTTTTCAGATTCTTTCTCATCCTTGGAGTGCTTCTCATATCCAATATGAACTTCCATTTCTTTTTCTAGAATCTTATTGACTAGTTGTTTTTTTAACTCTTGGAATATACCATCTTTTCCAAAAATTTCTGATGGAGTACTTTGTGACAAAAGTTCTGATACTACTTTTTCTACAGATTGATTTATTATTTTTGTTTTCTTCTTCATATTAACCTCATGTAAGTCTTTTTTTACTAATCTTATTTTTAATACTTTTTTTAACTTACACAATCCTTATGACAGACTCGGAAAACACGCTTATTATTTGTTACTTTACGCAACTGACTATTAACAGATTCAACTGAATTAGTGGTATAAATTACCTTTCTAATTGCCTCAGGATACCCTAGAAAAATCATTAAATTATCCTAATAAATCTACTGCTTGCTTTATTGATTCATGTAATTTCCTTTTTTGTTATATTTTTATATATAACCTATTTCGAAATTTACACAGTTTTTTGGACAGAGTCGCACCTAATTCTATTTAAACCACTATAGTTGCTTTTTTAGTTGTTGAAATAATCCTTCCCTACCAAACAACTTCGATGGGTCAACTTTTGATAATAATTCTTCTACTAATTCATTACTTATATGATTATTGTTTAGCTCTAGTATTTTCTTTTCTATTTTCTCTGACATATTTTTCCTCCTTATAAGTTGTTTTCTTACAGTATATCTTACTGTCTAGTTTTGCAACTTATACAAAGTATATTATAAACTCTGATAATTTGCAAAAATTTTCTCTATAATATCAATTTATCTCTTGAAATTATCGCAGGTTTTAAGTAATTAAATTGTCACTAATCATAGATAAAATAGCTGTTGGAAACAGTCTTAGAACTACTGATCTTAGTTCGTAATCCAGGGCAGAAGTTGCTTCATCTAAAATCAAAATTCTTGAGTCTACTAATAGAGCTCTGGCTAATGCTACAATTTACAATTAATCATTTTTTGCAGCTAGTTTTGTGGATAGTCTTCTTCATCCCATTGCTTTTTAACTTTAATATAGCAACAGATATAATCGATCTTTTGTTGCAAATCAGATTGTTGTTTAACTAGCATCTTCATATAACTTTCTTGCTTAAAATCACTGTTACCAACTGTCCATAACAAAGATTGCACCATACCCGATAACGCAAGAAGTTTGCTCTTGATATCTTCGAGTTCTGCCTTGCATTGCTCATGATTATTGCTACTCATATGATATACCCTCTAATTGATAATTTGTCTTAGCACAACAGTGTCTGATTATTTGTTGATAATTCTGCTTGAATATAAGCTTTAAGACGAACAATGGTATCCTTAACTTGTGGAGAAAACCCAAAATTGAATTTGTGCTTAAGATAACTGAAATTCAACTGAAATTCAACTGAAATTCACTGTTACCATTATAGCAATAAAAGAAAAGTAACTCCGATAGAATGGCAAGGACTGTAGTATCAGACTTCCCGCATGGGAGCAACAATTGATGATACCAGTAACTTGGTACTATATTACCAATTAGTTGAGGAATATTAATAATCTCCCACCATGCACTATTGCAGCCAGAATGGTTTTGTGCTATAAACATAGTTACCTGCGTTACAAGAAACATTACGTTATTGCTAAATAAAAAATATAGTAAATTCATTCAGCCAGTAGGTACTTTTAGTTGCTAAATTTTGTTAGTATTTGCTGGTTTTATTTTTATATAAATCTCTATTAATCTTATTAAGCTATTTTTTTACTTTATTAGGTATTAGTTATTTTATACAATTAAAATCATTTAATTCTAGTACTTATATATAACTAATTTTATCAGTTTTTATTTTAAATAATTATAGTTCTTTTACTATATGTATATAACTATATTATAGCAAATAATTAATATCAATATATTTTTGATATTTTTGCTGAAAAAATTAAAATATTGCGTATAATAAATTATACATATAAACTAAATTAGTTGTAATTACATGTCTTATAATGCATTACAAAAAAATCTTGAAAAATTAATTAAAGATCATAATTATCATATAGCCGATTTAGAAAGAAAAGCGGGGCTTAGAAAAAATAATATTTATAATATTATTAAGGGAATATCAAAAAAACCTTCTGCAGAATTATTACAAGCTGTAGCTGATGTATTTGGCTTAACAGTAAAAGACCTTTTTACTATGCCAACGGAAAGTTATCCATCTCTAACCTCCGAAGACTTAGACTTACTTATTAAAGTTGCAGAACAAGTAATAGTTGAAATTAAAGCTCAGCAAATAAGTGTTTCTTGTAATGATGTGACCTCAATAATTAACGAAGTGTTTAGTTATTCTTCTGAATCTAAATTAACTCTCCCTGATGAGAAATTCATTAAATGGGTACTGAAACAAAAATATACTCAACGTTGAGATACAGAATAGCATATGGAATCCATCTTTAATATCTCAATACTTCTAGGATGCTTTGATCCAAATTTTTTCATATGTTGATCATGAAACTTAATATACCAGGATTTTTCTGCTAAATGACAGCTAGCTTTTGCAGCACTTAGGTACATGCTACTTACTTCATCAACATTACCCATATTCTCTCGATAGTTATTCCAATATAGGCTTTCTGCATCAGTATAAGATTTAGCTGCTTGCTCATTTTGCCCAAGATCTGCTAAAGCATCCGCTTCAGCAACAAAGGCTTTAGCTAAATATATATCCGGTGATACGGCAATTTTTTTACTACTATTAGGTCTAGATGGATCATTAATAAATATATTTTTAGACCTTTGTGCATATTCTAGAGCCTTATTCGTATTGCCTAGTCCTAATTCAGATCGGGACATTTGACAAAAAATTTGTCCAAATATTTCGTTATCTGCCCTCGTAACTGTAATATGCATTTCATATAACTTTTTGGCTTGATCCATTGCTTCTTGATACTTTCCTAGGGCATTCAATATTTCTGCTCTTAATAAGTAATTATGTGTCAAATACATATCATTGTGCTTAATACCACTTCTCATAACCTTTTGAATTTCTTTATTACTTTCTTCTAAAGCCTTTTCATTTTCACCAATGTAATAATAAAGTTTGGATTTTATTACACGTGTTCCATTAGCCTTTGTATCTTCAGAGAAGTCATTACTCTTTTCTATCATATTAATTTCATTACTTGCTTCTTTAATTTGACCCAATGAGATACGGGTACTGGCTATGTTATATAGTACATTACACTTAATACTCGGATAACCTTTCACCTTACCTAACACTTTATCTGCTCTTAGATAATATTCCAATGCTTTATTGAAATTAACAAGCCTTGTTTTACAATAGCCTCCACTAATAGATAAGTATCTCGCATAAGATAACATTATATCATTATCCATTAACCATAATTTAAAATTACCACTCTGATCATTCTGATTAAACCAATTAAATAGTTTCTCTGCTTTATAATACTCTGACTTATTTACATAATTCTGCAATAACAATAAATTTAACGATAACAATTTATATATACTGATATTATATACTCTTTCGTAATCTGTAATCACTTTTAAATTTTCTGTAATTGTTGTTCCATTATAAAAAATATAACCGGCACTCTTTCCTATAGTTGGCATAGCTTGAGCAATTTCATCAATTATTTGCTCTAAATGTGATTTATTATTTCTATAACCATTTACCTCCATTATTTTCTGAGCAATCACGTCGTGCATTTCAAAGATGGGATTAGTTTCATTTGAATCAATGTTAGCTATCAAAGCAAACTTAGATAAGTGATAAATATCATCATCTAGAGTGGTTATGTCATCAGTAATAATTTTTAAAAGTTCTTTTGAAAAACCTTGATTATTGATCAAAGCTATCTTGTTTAATAGTTCTATAGCACTTGGTTTTAGTTCCTTGATAGCTAAGGTAATATTGAGCTTAATTTTATCGGTAGACTGTCCTAGTCTTTTCTTATATTCTTCTTTATCTAAACCTGGTACTTGTTTTAACAATTGAGCAGCTTGTACTATCAACATAGGATAACCGGCAAATTCTTGTGCAAAGAATTCTGCTAGTTTAGCATTACTATTTTCCAAAATATTATTAGCAAGTGTTATCGCCTCATTTTTTTCAAAGGCAGTCATTTTGACTATATTAGGTAATAATTCACTATTCTGCGAGCCAAAGATAACATGACCATTATGTTCCCAATTAATAAATTCTTGTACTTTTTGATTTTCTTTGATCTTTAAATTATCAAACACTAACAACCATTTATCTTGACTGGATAAATAAGATATCACCTCTTTTTTTGCAGATAATACATCTTCTGATATCAGATTAGATTTACCAATTGCATTAATTGATTTTGCTAATTTTAAGAATTCTTCATTAATATCTAAATTGCAGTCAATAAACCAAATAATATCATAATTAGTTTTATTCTCATAAGCATACATTCTGGCAAGTTGAGTTTTTCCCATACCACTAATGCCAACAAGACTTGCTTGTCCATACTTAACTAAATTATTCTTTACCAGAGTTAATTGCTTAATATGATCAACAAAATAGCTAACTGGTATAACAATATTAGATACTTGCATTTGAGCAAATGAAGTATAAGGCATAGCTAGAACCATTATTATTAATAAGAATCTTTTCATCTTTTTTACCTAAATTTAAGTAACTCTTTATTTTTTTGGTATATATTCCTTAAAACTTATTACTTTGGCTTTCTCTTTATTGGTAATTATAGTTTTACTTAATGTTATTGTTATTATATTTCTTTTTTTTTCATTGAATACTTTATAGTTCAATCCATGTTCTTTTAAAGATTGAAATATTTTATTACAACTCAGTAAAAATGGATCTATAGTTTCTAAAAGCATATTGTTTGATAAGTGTATCATCATTTGTTCAGTAAGTAAAAAACTATCATAAGAAATAGTAATATTTTTTTCATTAAATGTGACTATCAAAGTTTTAGGTAAACTACTTTGATCTTCCATAAAATGAATTAAATTATATATTAAGCTAAAAATTATTTGGTACAAAACATGTTGTCCGCAATCTACTATCAATTTATCAGTCTTATATTCATATTTTATTGCTGTATCTAAAAAATGTTCAGCAAAATAGTCTTCCAAATAACCAATTAATTCTTTTGTGTTAATCTCTGCTTGAGTATGATTAGTGAAACATATAGGAAATAAATAGTTACTGGGAGCTACTTTATCCATTTTAATTTTTTGATTAGAACCCAATTCTAATTGTTGTCTTATATATTCCTCAGTGGCTTTTTGAATAAAAAAAGTATTTAAGTTTCTACTGGATTTTTTATGTAAAATTAAGGCGTTATTCAATTTATTTGCTGCAAATAAATTATCTTCTAATTGTTCTATATTGTAGGTAAAACGTTGTTTTCTTCGCAGGTATATATAGAGAGTTATAGAGAATATAACAAAAGAAGTTGCTATATTTAGATATAAACATTTGTATAACTTGCTAATATTATTTAAATAATAATCAGAATTAGCTCTAATACCTAATTTAATCAAAAGATTTATGTTATTAATTTTACAGTGTTTTCCCGTTAAATAATCATAGCTATTAATGTTATTAGTTGCTATATCATTAGCATTAATTTCGATCTGATAAATAAGATAAGTTGGCAGTATTTTGCTAATTGTTTCTTTTAAATTTTGCAAATCAAAGACTAACATATCTTGGAAATTATTAACATAAAGAAAAGAGTTATTAGATCCGATAAAATTAATTAATCCACTTTGGTTTAGTATTTGATTACTATCTTGGCTAGTAAATTTCTTAAGAATGAAAAAAGTTTTATCAAGTACACTTGAATTTAAAGCTGTTTCTATATCTGTTGATAATAAAGTGATTATATTATGTTGAACCATTTCTAAAACCAACTGCTCTTTCTCTTTTTGGCTATATTGCAGATATTGATATACACTAATGTTATAAAACATAAATATAACGATAGCGACAATATGTGGAGTTAATTTTCTATCAAGTAAACGTTGCATCTAATCTTGTAATAACTTATAAATTATCATACTAATAGTTTATCTAACTTATCTAAATAATTGTGGATCATGCACGCTACTTATGGATTTATAATATGATTACATAAATTTTATCTTAAAAATTCCTATTAGTCCATCATGTAACATAATTTTCTCTGATCTCTACAAATAAACTTCTTACTCTACTTCCGCTTAGTTCTTTGATAAAGTTAGATGGTGCTACTAAAGTTAGTATATTTAGTAGTTGAATTCTTCTCTACTTTAAGCTTAGAAAACCAAAATTGATCTACACCTTAACTTAAACTGCCCTATTAACTAACTTCTAATCTTATACCATGCTAACCTAGATCTAAATCCACAAGTTTGTTGCTATCATTTGACCATATGTTAAGATTATCTAAGGTGGTTCCCTTTGTCTAGACAAAAATTTAGATAATTTGAGATATAATTCTTAAAAATTAAATTGTTGTTTTTATGCAATATATTTTTTAAGAATACACACACTCTGGAGTTTTATAATCCAAAGCTTGATGCATCCTTTGTCTGTTATAAAAGTTCATATATTCGTTAATCGCTGTCTTCACTTCCTTTACCGTTGTAAAATAATCCGATAAATTTTTTCCTGCTTTAATGATCACCAAAAACGTTCAATAAAAATATTATCTAAAGCCCACCCCTTACCATCCATACTAATCAGGATATTATGTAGCTTTAGTGTATTAATAAAATTTTCTGAGGTAAATTGTACTCCTTGATCAGTTGTCGTTCTTAAAGACTTTCCTCTACTTCAACGTTACTATGATCCGTCCGACTTCCTGTATCCCCTCTCAGCTTCCTTGGGTTTTATTCTTGTCGGCTGATACTTCCAAAATGGAAGAGAATATAGATATCCCACGTTCATGGATAAGCTTTTATTACATGCCATGCTCTTCGACCTCGGAGACCTAACTTATACTTGCCTAAATTTACGATATAGGTAATGTTGCATTCCTTTAATTGAACAAAGTCTTCGGTCTCGTAAATACCTTTACGTGGCTCAATCACTACGGCCTGTAATATCTCTACCTACGCTTAGCATAATTGTTACCAATTTCTGTCCAAGGCTCGATACTTAGTGTGCTAGGTGCTTCTAAGACTGTTCTCTCAACCGCTAGTCTATCCACGCTCGTGGCACACTCAATTTGGTATTCTAGAGCAACTTCCTTGCCACAAAAAGCCATAGCAATTTTGATGATTTTGTGAACATGAGAATGTTCCTTTATTTTAGCATCATATTGTTTTCTCATTATTTGATCTAGCCATTCTTTTGCAACAGATTCTAGAATATCAGGAGATTTGCATATTTTATATTCAATAATAATAGCATTGTTCTGCTTTCCTGCTTTAGGTAGCAACATAATATCAGCTCTACCACTGCCGCACTCTCTTTCACTTTCTATGATATAATCCGGTGCTAGTATATTAATTAAACCAAACATAAAACCGCTATAAAATAGCTCGGCTTTTTTCTCGCCAGTTTGATGAAAACTAGTAGCATTTAGTAATAACTCTTGTAATTTTTCTTTAAATTCTTCTATTTTACCTGCAGGCAACAAATTAGCAAATGAATAATATAAAGAACTATCCATCTGTAACTTGCTACTCACCCATTGTAATAGTCTGGTTTCATATATATATTCTACTTCCTTATTAGGCACTGATAATTCGTAGATATCTTTTGCAGGCTCGATAGCTGTTGGGTTTAAATAACCACTAAATAACAACAGGCTAAATAACCCACTTCGCGTATTAATATCACTGAAACTTATTTGTTTGGTAATAGGTGAAATAATACTTTTCCCAGCAGCTAAGTTCTGTAAATCTTCTTGCATCTCATCTGATAACAATGTTTTATCAATAAGACCCGTTCCTCCACTATCTAGCCAATAATGATCAAGCTTGCCATCATTAGATAAACACTGCATAATTGACCAAGGATTGTAAATTACCTCACCACCAAAATTATAACCATTATACCATCCTTTAATTTGATCGGAATCAGTTTCTGTTGGTACTTTGGTTAATAACTCATCAACTTCTGCTTGGGTAAAGCCATAAAACTTAGCAAACTTTTTATCTAGTAAGGTATATTCACTAACATTATTCAAATCTGAAAATAAATTAGCTTTAGCAACCTGTAATATGCCAGTAATTATGCCTTTTTCTAAGCAGGGGTTAGTCTTTAGACTGCTGCCAAATATCCCACGAAATATCTTTAGTACATCATCAAATTCTTTTAATTTATTACCAAACTCAATGTAGGAACTATTAATAGGTGTATCATACTCATCGATCAATATATACACTTTTTGATTAAAATGCTTGTACAGCACTTCACTTAAAAAACCTAAACTATCTTTTAAGTCTTCCTTATCAAGTTTTCCTGTAAAATATCGACTTAACTTTTCCTTTTGTACATCATCTAGTAAATTTTCATCTTTTGTTATATAATGCTTTAAGTATCGATGGTTTACAAATAACTTAGTTACTTGATTTTTTATTCCACTTTCAATTTCTTGGTAACTACTGCCTTTAACATCTTTAAGATTGAGCAAAATCACAGGGTAATTACCTTGCTGAGCCATGGCATATTCTTCGTCATTAATCTTTAAAGAACCTAAAGTCTTTCTACCTTTAATACCTAAATCGATTTCCCCACCGGTAAAGAGAATGCGATTGACTCTATCTTCTGTAGGTAAAGGAACACCATTTTGATCTACTTCTATCTCAAAAAATTTCTGGAGCATGTTCATATTCAAGCTCTTACCCCATCGCCTTGGTCTTCCAAGAAACTGCTACATAACATGTTGATTTTCTAGCACCAAACTATATCCTAACTCTTTAGCCCTTTTCTCCAAACCATGTACTAGTTTTGCTTTATAAGTTTGTTCGTAGTGTGTC
>JAHFPS010000062.1 GCA_023269695.1 Rickettsia sp. | reverse complement strand
AACAACTAAAAGATAAGATGAAATTAGAAGATGAGAAGGGAGTAATTAACTTACTAGGGTCAGAATGGCTCAAAGCATTCAAAGATTATGTAACACCTAAAAGAGCTGTAATTAACAAAGAAAGAGAAGAAGTAAAATTAGTGAGTGAAGTTTTACAACTATTAAAAAAAGAGAAAGATTTTTGTCTTGATATGTGTAAGCAATATAAAGAGGTAGTAGATTATTATAGTAAAAAGGAGCAAGATCATTATTTCCTGACAATAGCTAACTTATATAAGGAGCAACCTGAACTACTAAGCAATTTAGCAAGAGATATACATAATATTAGTAGATTTAAGATAGGAGGAATTTATACAGGAGATAATATAGAAACAGATAACAAGCTAGTAGAAAGGATAAAAGATGCAACACAGCTAGATATGCTAGCTAAGCAATTATATAAGACATGTCAAACACATGTATTAAAACAGATAAGTTCTGAGATAAAAGAGCTAAATGTCCATGGAATAGTAAAGATTAACGACAATAGTTATGATGAGATAGACTATTTAAAATATAGGATGAATGATAAGCTACTTGCCCCGTATTTGAAAAATACCACGATAGATAAAAGACTAACAGAGATATATAGGCAACAGCAACATTTAGAACAGCAGAAACAATTATAGTTGGAAATGTTATAAGAGTTTGTAATAAATAAAAAACAACATAACGTTTCTTTGTATTTTTGTAATATTTACCTGTGAACACCCACAATTTTTCATCCCCCAACCCTTAATTCTTAAATGTAATTTCTTATAGTTTTTGCATCTTTTAATTGTGAATTTTTCGAGTAATAATAGATTTTGCTACAAGGAGTTTGTACTAAAAATATCAAGAGTCATGGTAAACTGAAAAACCGTGAACCGTAAACACTCACATTTACCTCCCGTCAAAAGTACCATTTCAAAAAATAAATAATAGTTGCTACACCAAAAAGTTGTAGGCATTCTTTTGTCGTAGAGGCAATAACATTTCCTTTACTTCACTGCTCTTTAATCATTGAATGTATCAATCCATTAATAGCTTGTTGGTGTGCTGGGTTACGGATTTTCATAAAATTCCTCGATACTTCTATACACATACGCTGATGCTGGGTTACCACAGGTTCAATATTTTTAGTGTCCTCTAATCCATCATAAAAATAACCAATATTTTTATCTAGTGCTTTAGCAATAAAAATCAATCTACCTATAGGGATTCTATTGGAACCAATCTCATATTTTTGTAATTGCTGATGTGTTACCTCTATTGCTTTTGAAAGTTGTTGACGTGATAAACCTTTAGCAAGCCTTAGAGAATAGATTCTTTGTCCTATCAATTTATCAATTTTGCTTATATAGTCATTCGTTTTTACCATAATTACTCTCCCTGACTTAACATGTGCTAGGTAGATTAATTATCTCTATTTGAAACGACTTGCAGGTTCTATATAACTCATTGTTTAAAGATTCATCAGGATAAGATAACCTGTAAAAGAATGTTCCATTCTTTTTTAAAACTTTTTTCATGAATCCAGCTTTCTTAAATTTGTTCAATGGCACCTAATGTTTTTATTTCAGATACTCTATAGTCTTTTGCTATTTCCTATATATTCATTGTTAATTGTGACATAATTGCTTAATACTATTTCAATTTATTAATTTTTCAATTTGTATTTTAGTTAATCCAGTAAATTCAATAATTTCATCCAACGGTTTATTTTTAATTAGCATAGTTTTTGCTACCGCTTTTATCGCTTCAGCTTTACCTTCAGCTTTACCAATCTGGATTCCCTTCTCTTTACCAATCTGGATTCCCTTCTCTTTACCAATCTGGATTCCCTTCTCTTTACCAATCTGGATTCCCTTAGCCTCACCAATTTGCAAACCTTCTAGAACGCCTTCTTCTTTCCAATGTTGTGCCAAACTACCCATAAGTTTTGTACCTGTTTCTTGATTTAACTTACTTGTTAATAACTTTTCTAATTCTACTTTATCCGATTGGTTTATTCTTGTCAACGTATAACAGAGTAGCAGCTCTATGTAGTTATAACCAATAGTTACTTTGGTTATTTCTGGTAACATATCAGATATTTCTTGCCATCTTTTAAGTAGGTTGCGTTCCCTGATATACTTTAAAAAAAATTCAAGTATCCCAGACCACACCCTTTGTTTCAACTGCTCATCAGGAATATCATTAACATTAACTATTTGATAATCATTTGTCCAAATCTCTTTAGCTAGTAGGTTATCTTCAAAAAGATCCCACAAATTACGAGAGGCATTATAGTCTCCTGTCCCATTAAAAAATATTAGCGGGTATATTAATGGCAAAGACTTTGCCTTAGGGTTTGAAGTTAAATATCTATCACAAATATTTAGCATATATCGTAGTAAGCGGAATGTCATAAAATGATCAGCCGAGCTTTGATGCTCAATAAGCAAATACAGATACCCATCCTTATTATCAAACTTAGCAGAAAATAACACATCAGAGATAGAATCTCTTAGGTTTTGCTCTATAAAACTGGTATTTTCAATTGTTAAACTAGGGAAATCTATCAGAGCTTTAATATGTTTAGGCAAATGGGCATTTAAGAATTCATGTGCTACTAGTGGATTCTCCATTGCTTTGCGGAAAATTTGGTCATGTTTCAAACGTTTAGTCATTTTTATTTAACCCTTTTGAGCTACAAATTATAAGATTTTTTTGAAATAAAATGTCAGGTATGATTGCATTTTTATTCCTTGATTATTTTTGCTTTATTACAAAATTTACCTTGCATATCAAATATCTGTACTACTCCTTCTGTATGAATATCGTGAGCTTTTTCAATCATATATTTTTGCTGTGGTGGAAACCATTGTAATACAAAATAAAGGACTGTGGTTGTAGTAATAATTGATAAGACAAGACTAATTCCTATCATAGAAAAGAAATTTTTGCTATGATTAATTCTGGAAGATTCAATATCACTTTTAATGTTGTTTAGAGTTTGAATGCAACCATTAATTGTTGTAGTCATTTCCTCTATTTTCAGTTGGTTATTATTTTGAATTGCCCCAGCTACTTCAGGAGCAATAGTTATTATGCTGTTACTTAACTTTTCTGGTATTTTGCTTAAAATATAGCACTCTTCACTAAGCATGCAAAGATTCTTTTTAAAAGCTTCTAACTGAATATTGATATTATTACTACATTGTTTAGTAGAATCATTAAAAACTGCTAAGATATCTTGCATTTCTCGTTTAATATAAGGCAATTCTTTAACAAGTTCCATACATTCGGTAAAGTGCTGGTCTACTTTATCATAAATTGTAGTAAAATCAGATAATGTGATATTTGATAAAGCTTGTTTATTTTTTGCCTTATTTAGACTTTTATTATTTAATTGCACTTGTTGACACGGCAAATCAACATCATCTGTTATTTTTTTACTCATTGCTTATCCTTAAATATTTCGTTATTGTTAATGTTAGTTATAGCAGCATATTCTTGCCTAGCTTCTTGCCACCAAGGTGTATCTTCATGTTGTTCTTGTGGCACTTGAGACATTACTTGTTCACTATCTGTTTGACTTATCTGCTCATTTAAAATATCAGGAACACTGGCTTCTTGAACGTGATAATTAATAATGGAATTATTATTAGTAGCTCTACTTGCAGCAACAAAACCAGGATGTTTAATCGGAACATTAGTGGCTATTGGCACTTTAATTCTAGCTATTCTAGCTTTTGGCTCTGGCAGACTGACAAAACATTCTAAATCTGCTAAAGTAGCAAGGTCATTAGTGGTAATTAAAGCTTTACGTTTGGTACCTTCAGTATAGCTAATACCATCGCGAAACTCATGAGCACCATAAGAAGTGTTTTTTTGGGACGTGGCATATTCCAGTTGTCCAAATATTTCAGTGATGATTTTAGCGGTAGCTGGTTCATCACTTCTAAAGAGAAACTTAGTAGCAAATTGACCAAAGATAGTACTGCCCTGTAGCATGCCAAAATTATCGAATATTTGATTAATTGATTGAGTAGCACTAAATATACAACCACCATATTTTCTCGATTCCGATATTAAAGTAGGAAAGCCAGGTAAATTACCTAGAGATGCTAATTCATCGATAATAAACCACATACGTCTTTTTTCGTTGATACCGATGCCAATTAAATATGAGATAGCTAGCTCAAATAAACAAGCAATGATAGGCATTGTGACGTTTCGCATATCTGGTTTAGTACTTAAAAATAACCAGGCGGAACTTCCTTGCTGGACTTCAGCAAAATATTCTGTTAGTGAGAATTTTTTCTCAGACTCAAATAACAGATTTAATGGTTGAGTGCTAGTTGCCAGTACTGATAAGATAGAACTAGCAGTAGCCTTATTACTAGCTGTTAAATATCTAGCAGCCAAGGTACCACTGAGTCTATTCTTAAGCTTATCCCAAGAAGATAAACTCAACATCTTTTTCAATTCAACAATTGACCTATTACCCTCTGTTACTAAGATCTGTACACAAGCACAGAAAATAGTAGCAGCACTATTATCCCAAAATGGATCAAAGCCACTATTAATTTTTTTGCCAAACTTAAACAGTACTTTAGCAAATTTATCTAACTTTGGATCAAAATATTCTGCTTGTTTCGGGTCAGGTATATTACTACTATCAGAGCTAGTATCAGCCCAAAAATCCCAAGTGTAAGATCTCGCATCTAATGGATTAAAAATAATATCTCCCATATCAGGATTATAGTATCTTTCTATCATTTCTCCAGTTTGATCTACCACTAAGGCAGGTTGTTTAAAGTTTCTGATTTGCGGAATTAAGTTATTAAACAAATTAGTTTTACCAGAACCTGTAGTACCAATAGCTATGATATGTCTAATTTCACTATCTTTAACAAGTCGCATGCCACCTACAATGAATTTACTTGCTTTATTAGCTTTATGTAAATAATTAGTGATTTCTTTTGCGGATTTGATAGTACTACCGCTGATTTGTTTTTCTATTGATACCGATTTACCAAATTTTGCCCAAAGTAGAAAGATCATTACAAAAATACCAAACATCAGCCCAAGGCAGAATAATAACTCAACTTTGATAAAACTAACCAGCTGATAATAATTCTTACTGAATTGCTGGGAAGTTAAAATTAATTGAGGATTGATATTACGCCTATATAAACCAGCTTGGTTATAGGCATTTATGGTGGTGATATGTTCATATTCTTTACTTTTAGGATTAACTATTGCCCTAATAGGACGTATGCTATTATCAAAGTTACTAGCTAGTAAAGCTTTTTGATAAGTTACGGCAGCAGATAAATCATATAGTTCTAGCTTGGGGTAAGCTAGAACTATGGTAATTATCACACTTACTACACACGAGATAGTAATAGACCGACCAAATACCTGCAAAAACATCCTAATCTTATGTAAGAAGATTTGTCCACCACCAATAAAATTGTTTAGCATAAAAATCTCATAGTTATCGTTTCTTTTTCATTTCATTTATGATTTATAACCAGACTATGTACCATCAGAGTTATTAAGCCATGATAACAGTACTTTTCTTGAATATTGCTTATGATGATATGGTTTCGCTGAGTGATATAGTCTTACTACCTTCTGCCAATCATCATGTTTCTCATATAAATCAGTTAGCAATTTTGCAGCATATTTAACATTATTTTTAGGGGTAAGCATTTCATCTATACTGCTGAAATTATAACCGTGCCAGTGCCAATTTATTTGAGCCAGTCCTATATCAATATTGGTATATCCTTGCCTAAGGTAAGAACGTATAATTTTAGATGCTTCTATTTGAGATTTAGCAATGAAAGCTTTCCCCTCTATATTTATTGCGTAAGCTTTTAGTCCAGATTCTACTTCAACAATGGCTTTCAACAAACCACTAGGGAGATTGTGTTCTTTTTCAACTGTGCTAATTAATTCGGATAAATCTTGGGCAAACACTACGTTTTGTGAAAAACTAAATATTATAACCACCAAAATCTTTATTATTTCTTTACTTAAAATAATAAACCATGATATTATTAATTTAGGTATGCTAAAATTGAGATTTGTTATGAATTGGATCAGATCACGGCTAAACAAAGATAATTTCTGGAATTTAATGTTCTGGTCTGGGATGGTTTTTAGCGTCTTTATGGTTATATTGTTGGACGAGTTATTACATAATAAAGCTGTCAATTTTATATCAGCTTGGACAACTATATTGTTAGTACCATATTTAATTGCTAGATGTAATAAAGTTAAATATACCGAGGATAAAATATTTCTAAATAGCGAAGGGCAAAATTTAATGAATAGGTTACCTAAACAATTATTTTGGGTAATCGTTTTAATGTTTGCTATTACTGTATGGGTTGGTTCCATACTTGACACACATTGGAAAGATGTTAACGACTTTATTTCATCGATTTTAATAGTTGCTACTTTGTTATCTGTTCCTACTTTATATTTCATATGTAAAAACTGTCCTATTTCTATTTTATTTAATAAAAATGCTTGGCAACAAGAAATTATCGGTATGAAAGAGTCAATCATTTATTTTGTGTAAGTTCTATTTTTTACATTCCAATAAATCATACTTAAAATCACCACAAAGTATTTCAAATTGATTCAAAGCTAATGACCAATCTTTTATTGGCATA
>JAHFPS010000023.1 GCA_023269695.1 Rickettsia sp. | reverse complement strand
AATAGAATGTCAGATGCTATCTTAACATATGAAGCAAGTCCTCAAATTGTTAAGTCTATCACTAGTTGGAATTGGATTGTTAATCCTATTAATTCTATATTGAAAGATTATTAGTATAACAACTTCAAATTGTTGCAAGGTTGATTTATGAATCTTACCATATGCTAACTATTTGATTTTCTAGATCCTGAAATAAATTCAGGATGACATACCGTTTTAACCTCGACACTAGTACACGTAGACGGGAATCTAGACCCTCTACTTTCGCAGGGATGACACAAAACAGGATTGCTTCGTCGCTGCATCGCCGCTCCTCGCTAATAGACGCCAATTTACTATGGCTAAATACTAATCTGGTTAGCTATAAGCTACGTAAAACTTAATACACTTAGTCGAATAATTCAATTATTTTCTTTCTTTGTATCTTGACTACTATTGATAGTTGATTGTTGTTGATTCATCAGTTTGTTCTTTTCTTCTATTGAATTAAGAAAAAAATAAGTAAATGTTAGAAATCCAATTAGCATAGGAATAAAAACAAATATAATGGCATTGCGTTTTCTAACAGATTCTTCACGATCTAAACGACTCTCCTGTTCTTCATATGTTTCCCCTAATTCATTACGCCATACATCTTCTTGATCTGAATTATTTTCTAGCATTTTATACCCTCCATTTTCTAGTTTATGATAATATATTTACAACGGCTTAGTAGTTAAACTACAAAAAAATTATATACAAATTTAATTTAAATTAATATTTAATTTTTGATTATATTAATTTAAATTGGATTTATTGTAAATATTATTGGGTTTCTAATTGGTATAAAACTTCAATATATCCATGATTTAACCGACTTATAGCATCATACTGGTATAATAAATCCATTACAAAAATACTACAAAACTAATCATCTTTAGATATATAGTGAAGAAATCCTAAAAAATAACAGGTCGACGAAGCAATTGTAAGATGTCATTCCCGCGTAGGCGGGAATCTAGGAGACTGTCGGAGATAACTAATTAATTATATTTTGAACTCTTTTTGGCTGCTAATAAACAGGATTTTCTTGAAATAGGTACACTATTCCTTCAAAAATCCTATTTATTCTCGCCTAAAAATAGCTCAAAATATAATTAATTAGTTATCTCCGACAGTCTCCTAGATCCCTACTTTCGCAAGGGTAACACAAAAATGGATTGCTTCGTCGACCTACGGTCTTCCTCGCAATGACGTCAGTTTACTATGGTTAAAACCTTCTCGGGTTAGCTATACAAATTTAGTATTTGCGGAATGACTGTAAGTCTTTGGGTTGTAGCAAAATGACGATAGCACTACTTGATAGACTTTGCCATAACTGTGATATCATCGAAGCAGGTAACGAAAGCTATCGTATGAGAAAACAAAAATAACTAAAATTATCTCCAAAATATTGCCGTCTAGCTGGGTCATTTTTCAACGCTTATTGACAATTGTCTTGTACTGCAACCAAAAATTTGTAACACTTCGATAAATACTAAATTTAGTAGCTATTGGGAAGATATAAATTGGCAATAATAAAAAAGTTACTGACAAATTAGGAGAAAACTGTTAGTTATGTCCTATAATGTCAATTAAGAGTCAAGTATTTGTCGATGCAGCAACTATTTTCAATTGCAGTCTCAAGAATACGCTTTGAACATATTTTTATATTTGAGGAGTAAAATACATCAAGCTATTTAAATTAAGCATTCGTAGCTCAGCTGGATAGAGCGTTGCCCTCCGAAGGCAGAGGTCGTTGGTTCGAATCCAATCGAGTGCGCCATTCTTCAATTTTGGTACATTTTACGAACATGTCAAACGGTGGACGTAGCTTAAAGTCTAACTTTCCGTCTTTCAATTCCAGGTTCGCAAATACTAAATTTATCAATTTACGTTTTCCTTCGACAGCCGAACCTTTAAAGGCTTCTGCCGCTCCGGAAGCCAATTCTACTAAGTTGACCAGGCATTCTGAAAATTTATCATCGGCATTGTCGTGACTTGCTATTTCGTTGACAATATCCTCACGTTTTTTGGTTAATTGCTGACGCTTTTCTTCATATACTTCTTTTGTCAGATCGCCATCTAAAAATAAATCTGTTAGCTTATCCATACGAGTTTTCATCTTTGTGTGTTCAGATTGTAACTCAGATATACGGCTCTTATGATAACCTTGTTCGATACTGGCTGAGCTTTTTATATAAGATATTACTTCCTTGAGTAATTCAGGCTCTAATCTTAGTGTTTCAAAAACCTTTTCGACTTCTTTTAATATTATTTCTTCTTTCACGTATATTCTCTTTTTATGGTTATTAGAATCCCAGGTTCTTAAATATATCCATTCTTCAGTTTTACCATTTGCATATGTTTTCTTTTTAGTTTCAGCAGTAGCTATTCTACCAGTAGACGCACATTTTATTAATCCTCTAAAATGAAATATATTCAGCATTTTTAATAGAGGAACAGCCAGCTGTTTTATAGCCCTGACAGAAGTCATAGAAGCTAAAGGGTAATTTAGTTCTCTGTATGTGGATAGAGGTAGCCATTATGCTTACACGCCAATAGCTGGTGGTAAGGTAGATAAGAATAACCCGACACAAGTAGGAAGAGCTTGCAAGCAACTTGGTATTCAGCTTGTCCATGCCTATTCTCCAGAGGCAAGAGGTAGGTCAGAGAGGATGTTTGGCTCTCTGCAGAAACGTTTGCCACAAGAATTCAGAGTAGCTGGTATTAGAACGATTAGAGAGGCAAATTGTTATCTCAAGGAAATTTTTGTTCCAGAATATAATGAGCAGTTTTGTGTGACTCCAGAGCTTAAGGAGAGTGCGTTTATCCCCGGGATTTACAAGACATATTATCGATTCAAGAGTAGTAGCAAAAGATTAATATTGTTTCCTATAACAAAAAACTCTTGCAAATCCCAAGTAATGACCAGAGGTATCATTATGTAAAATGTAGAGTAATGATACATGAATACACCAATG
Organism: Rickettsia sp.; assembly: GCA_023269695.1. Classification (GTDB taxonomy): domain Bacteria; phylum Pseudomonadota; class Alphaproteobacteria; order Rickettsiales; family Rickettsiaceae; genus Tisiphia. The sequence goes on along the minus strand of JAHFPS010000023.1, from coordinate 18,347 downwards.
GAGAACTGGCTATTTTCCATGGTGCTAGGAAATTAGCAAAATATGATGCAAGTGGCAAGGTAATTGTGGAGTTAAGCAAAAAGGCTGATAGCAACAGTATTGCTGCGTAAAGTGAGTTAGTTATTGCGAATCACTAGTTTTCTTTTCTGGTTGTGGAATTATGGATAACTTTTCAAAAAGTTCTCCACAATTCCACAACCATCTAAATTTTTAAAAATATTTTTTAAGAATTTAAAAAAAAGATTCACAACAAAACGGACAATTACCTTGTTACAAAACCTGGACATTTTAGAATGTTATTGACATAAAAAAATTGTTAACTAAACTTTACTTACCACTACTAATAAGTAAACCGAATAACATGTCATTGTGAGGAGCTACTTTAGTAGCGACGAAGCAATCCAAAAGCATGGATTGCCACTACACTCACGTGGTCTCGCAATAACGCCTGGGTATCTAGAACTTATTCTAGGCTCTGTGAAAGTTTCTAAAGTGACCTAATTTTGGCTCTTTTTTGCTGCGAATAAACATGATTTTCTTGAAATAGGTACACTATTCCTTCAAAAATCCTATTTATTCTCGCTAAAAAATAGCTCAAAATATAGAACAATTAGAAACCTTCACAGAGCCTAGTTAGCTATACTTACCTACATAATAAAACTGAATTAATATTATAAATTTTAAAATGGAGAGTAACTATGTCTAAGACCCAAGAAGATAATGCTACTTCTACAAGTGAAGAAACAACAGAAGAACAACGCAAAAAGCAACATGAAGAATTTTTAGACTCTTTAGAAAAGTCCCGGGCAGAGTTTGAGAAAAAGTCAGAAGAGGAAATCAAAAAATTGAGCATATTAGAATTGGCTCAGTATTTTTCTGATGATTATTTGCTCATTGAATACTATCAAGAATACATGCGAACTTATTATGATTCCTCTAATAATAGTGAGGAGCTAAAACACAACGCGTATATCTACCTACAGGAACACAGTAAACCTGATATAGACAAGTTCATAGCACTCTTTGACACACTGAAAACTAAGGTCTTACAATTGTCACAATACGAACAAAATAGCTCTTGTAACCCCTTTGCTATATGGACAGGACCTATTATGCAATCCATGAATGAGTTGCAAAACCTAAATCCTGAGAATCTTAAAAATATGACCGACGAGATGCAGGCTGTTATTGCTGGTTTTAAACAATTATTAGATAGTTCATCCCTTCAAGAGTCCTTGACAGCTCGAGAAATGATTATTAAAAACAAGGATGGTAAGGATGATGTTGCAAGTTTTACTGAAGGAGAGAAAGATGCTATTGCTGTTAACGATGAAGGACTAGAACTAGAACTAACTTTATTGCAGATTGATAATAAGATCGACCGCTTGAAAGAAGAGGCAAAGAAACTAGAGCAGAGCTTGCCAGGTAAAGATGTTTATCAAGTACCTACAACTGGTTCTAGTAATTTTGATAATGATAATGATTTAGCTTAAATGAACTGGTATAAATAGTCGATCCGTCAAAAGTCTAGAAATACAACATCTACTATAATTTAAACGAAAAACATGTCATTCCCGCGTAGGCGGGAATCTAGATCCCTGCATTCGCAGGGATGACACAAAAAGGAAGTATTACTATGACTAAATGCTAATCGGGTTAGCATAGCAAGGATATCTTACTCCTGTACAAGGCATAATACTTTAAACAATACCCCCATTTTATTGGGAGCAATTAGTCTATCAACTTGTTTTGCTATGATATTTGCCTCTATAGTAGGTAATTTACTTTGTAAGAGTTGACTTCGTAATAATATACCATTGCTAATTAAAAAATCACGTTGAGTTATTGATCCATATACATTTATTCCTATATTTCTGCCTACTGTTTTTAAGGCATAAAAGTCAACATGTGCTGATAAATCAGCTTCTCCTAAAGTTTCAAGCAGAGGGTAATATTTATGATTTTTTATCGCTTGTAAAGTGGGATTATATTGGTTACGCATCCTTTTTATTGGATCTATATCATAACCGTAATCGATAACTAAGCTAGCCCCGCCAAATTTCATTATATGCTTGCTAATAAATTTTATGATTTCTAATGATTTAGGTGATTCTTCTATTACTGCTCCATCATGTGCATTTGAGTGTTCTTGCAGTAGATAACGCTGCAAGTCCTTACTAACTTCTATCTTATCGAATTTTATTTTACCATCAGCTGGGTCAATAATAAGTGTTAACTCATACCAAAGCTCTTTGCTTTTAATATATTGCTTAATTGGCATAGCATCAAAAAATTCGTTAGCTATTATAATAGAAGGAATTTTAGATATATATTGTATTGCTGTATGGTGTTTGATAGGTAAACCTACCAGTTTCAAGTTTATTTTTTGCTTCTTGATAAAATGAGGATTAATGTCAATTAATTCTATTGAAAGAGACTGGTAGAATTCTGGAACTAATTTAGCAACATTTAGCAAATCCCGCATTAATACTCCTTGCCCAGGACCTAGTTCAACTAAATTAGTTTTCTGAGGACAACCCATTTTATACCATTGGTCAATAGCCCATAAAGCTATCATTTCACCAAAAAGCTGAGAAATTTCTGGGGCTGTTGTAAAATCTCCTGAACAACCTAACTTATCTTGTTTTTGATAATAGGAAGAAGGGGCTACAGACGTTACTTGGAGCATCATTTCATCAAGCTTAATACTACCATTTTGTTCAATAAGCTCTCTTATTTTGGAGTCGATAGGCATCTAATTCGTATTATTAAATAAATTCCTAGCATTATCATAGGTAATGATAAAATTTGCCCCATAGTTAAATTATTAAAAATAAAGCCTATATGTGAATCTGGCTCACGAAACATTTCTATAATAATTCGAAACACCGAATAGAATATTAAAAATATAGCAGAATTCAAACCTTGGATCTGTATAGTTTTGTATTTAAAGGTGGTATAAGCTAGAATTAAAAATAATATAACTCCCTCAAAAAATGCCTCATAAAGTTGGCAAGGGTGTCTTATTTGTAGGTCACTATTTGGGAAAATCATTCCCCAGGGCATTTTAGTCACTCTGCCATATAATTCACCATTAATAAAATTGGCAATTCTACCTAAAAATAAACCAATAGGAGTAACTATCGCCAATATATCACCGAAAAGTAAGAAATTAATCTTATATTTATGGCAGAAAAAATAACTAGACATGATTAAACCAATCATACCACCATGAAATGACATACCTCCTTCATAAGTCTTGAAAATAGTAATAGGATTAGAAAGATATTTAATCGGATTATATAGTAACACATATCCTAATCTACCACCTATTACGATACCAAGAATAGCCCAAGTAACAAAATTTTCTAAGTTTGCCGCGGTAACACCAACTTTGAATTTTTTTATAATTTTATAAGCATAGAACCACCCAACTAATACACCCAAGACGTAAGCCAGGGAGTACCAATAAACGGTAAATGGTCCAATAGAAAAAACAACAGGATTGATATTTGGAAATAGCATACAGTTATTATATACACGGACTCTATCGATTGCAAGTAGTCGGAGAAAAAATATTAACTAACTTTTATTATTTTCCTAAATCATTCTAGCTCCCTCCTTTTTATTATGTGGAGGTGATGATATTGATATTTTAGATGACATATGTGATTTTGCTTCCTGTCCTATAATTTTTGCTTTATCATGCAATTGTTCAAGCGGTAGCTTGCTTTTTGCGTCAGAATATCCGTGCCATTTATCTTTTAAATATTGACAAATTTTTTCAATAAAATTTTTCCTTGGAACTGTCACATTTGATGAAGCAGCTCGATCTTTTACTAAATCTTCAGAAAATTTCGTTACTACATATTCACCTGACTTGTCAATGGGCTGAGCAAACTTACTTAACTGCATAACAGTTCCTTTTACAATATCATTAATTGACTCTGCACTTAATTTGTCTGTTTCTTTATCTTTTTTACTTTCGATTTGTTGGTCGATTTGCTTTACTAACAAATCAGCTAAAGCCTCTTGAACACCATCTAGTTTTTTTAATGTTGTTATGGCTTCAGTTTGATCTTCCTTAGAAGATATAATTTCTAAAACCTTTTCTGTTACAGCTGCTTTATATTGTTCATCAGTAAGAACATCAGTTAGTAATTCCTTCGATAAAGCACCATTACTCTGAATGATTGATGCAGGATCTTTGGCAGGACAGTTTGTTTTAATTGTTTCTAAGCCATCAATAATTTGACTAGCGACCTTGCCAGTACCAGCTACATCAATTACTACTTGCTGTATTGTTGGATCAGTGTTTCCTACTGCTCCTAACGTAGCTGTAATATTTATCGCCATGAAATCTTGGCTATCAAATTTTGTACCCACCATCTCTCTAAGATCTGAATGTGAACGCAAAACGTGCATACTACAATCAAATATGATTTTCTGGTCACTGACACATGATACATTATTATCTTTATCTATAATAATCTTGGACATAGTGCCATTTCTTACCCACTCATTCTCTATAACATTCGTCTTATCCACATTAAAGCAATTATCATATATTTCTACTTTCAACTTGTTAAATCCAGCCAGACCACCAGCTATACCAGCTTGATAATTTGCTGCTAAAATATATTCTGTTTGTTGTGCAGATAATTTATAATTATCTGTTAATGTTTCATGCATATCTTGATAGGTTACTTCATGTTCTTGACCTTTAACTGACTTACATTGAGCTACCAGGTCTACTAGCCCCCTATCTGGAGTCTCAATATATAAGATCCCTTGTCGTTTTATGTCCTTGTTAAATCTATTTTGTACTTCAGTCTCATTTTTATAATCTTTGTCATATTTAGGATCAAAGCACTCTGCTATATACTGCAATGCTTTATCCGGACTTTGTTTAGCATCATCAGATGTAAAACTATGTGATTTCATAATATCTCCTTAAATTAACTAGGAGATTGTCGGAGATGACTAATTAATTATATTTTGAGCTATTTTTCGGCGATAATAAATAGGATTTTTAAAGGAATAATGTACCTATTTCAAGAAAATCATGTTTATTAGCAGCCAAAAAGAGCCAAATATAGAATTATTTTAGTTATTTCCGACAGTCTCCTAGCATTATACTATAGGTAACCTGAATTAGATATAACAAGTTATTCCAAATTTGGTTATATCTATAAATATAGCAGATTTTTATGATCCACTAATAGCAATTATCATTATTTTTGTGGTATTGCTTATTTTTTTCTCAGTACATTACTATTGCCCACATCTTTTAAAAGGCTTATTCTTATCCCGAATTGAAATTAAAGTAGATTAATACCTAGTTTTCAAATAGATTTCTCCACATTAACTATGATAAGAGGTGATTTATTCATTTCATGTTTCAATGTTTTACGAATAGTCGACCTTACAGCATTTTCGATCTGTTCATTAAGAATAGCCCCTTTTGATTTTCTCTGAATTTCTATCGTTTCAGCAATACCATCTTTAATTACATTAATTAACTGTGCATCATCATCAGAGTCAAGAAGTCCTGGCATAGATAAAATAGGTCGACAGGTAAGTTCACCTTTCTTATTTATTATCAGAGAAGCAACTACTATACCATCATCACGCATACGTCTACGAGTTCTAAAAATTGATGATTCAGCCGGTAAGAGATAATTGCCGTCAACAGCTAAATAACCTGTTGTTACCTTAGTTAAAATACGAGGATTATGAGGATCAAGTAATACTAGGCTACCATTTTCTACTTCAACAGTATGTTTTATACCATTGTTACGAGCTAGTTTTGCTTGTTCATGTATGTGTACCGGCTCACCATGTACTGGCACGCAAATTTGCGGTCTAATTAAGGCGTACATTTGCTTGAGTTCGTCAATTGATGGATGTCCAGAAACATGTACGAAATGATCTCGTTCAGTTATCACTTCAATTCCTGCTCTTACAAAAATATTAAACATACGGAAAATTTTCTTTTCATTGCCAGGAATAATTTTTGAAGAGAATATAACTGTATCTTTAGGAGCTAACTTGATACTATGGTGACTATTATTTGCCATTTTGGCAGTAGCTGCTAGAGGTTCACCTTGACAGCCAGTAGCAATAATTAAAAGCTCTTGCCTTTTAAATCTTGCTACATCCCGCTCATCAATTAAAGGGGCAATATCTTTCATATAACCACTTTCCTGGGCTGCAAGCAGAATTCTATGCAAACTTCTTCCCGATAGCACTACTTTTCTTCCTGCCATCTGACCTGCATGAATTATAGTTTCAAGACGTGCCAAATTTGAGGCAAAAGTTGTGACCACGATCATCTGAGGACAACCTGCTATAATATCTATTAAACTTTTACGTACATCTCCTTCCGAACCAGAAGTTCCTGCATTAAATACATTAGTTGAATCACAAACTAAAGCTAAAACCCCTTCATCACCATAAGATTTTAGTAGTTCTTCGTCAGCTTTTTCACCTAGTACAGGATCATGATCAAATTTCCAATCTCCAGTATGAAAAATATTACCAGCTTCTGTGCGTATCATAATTGCCTGCATTTCTGGGGCTGAATGAGTGAGCGGCACCATTTCTAATTGGAATGGATCAAGATTTATTTTTGCCGAAGGTTTTACTTCATGAATTTTTATAGTTTTAGCAAAATCATATTCTGCTAATCTAAGTTTTAGAAAATTTGCTGTAAAGGTAGTGGCATATATTGGGCATTTTAGACTGCTCCACAAATACTGAACCGCTCCCAAATGATCTTCGTGTGCGTGAGTTAGGACTAAACCCAACAAATCTTTTTTATATTGTTCGATAAAGCTAATATCAGCAATTATCATATCAACACCTGGTAAATAGTTATCAGCAAAGCCGCTACCACAATCAACCATCAACCACTTTCCCTTATAATGATATAGATTGACATTTATACCTATTTCATTTGCTCCGCCAAGTGGTAAGAATAGTAAATCATCTTTATGGTTTTTAATGTTGAATGACATGTTAACTTCTATATTATGTATGGTTTGAGTATGCATTTATAACTTATTTTTGGCTTTTAGTCTATGATTAATACTAATTTAGTTTATACTAACATATTTGCCTTTGGTATAGTCTTACTATTGACCGTACTATTTCCTAATTTTGATATAGATTTCTCAAATTTATTCTACGACAGTAAGGATGGATTTATTTACCGTAACAATAATATTGTACAATTATTGTTTGAAATTATTCCCATATTAACCAAATTACTGTTCATAGTAACATTATTATATCTACTTTACTTAATTGTTAAGCACAAAACTTTTAATAGGATTATTATTTCTGGAGGATTTTATATAATTTTATCTACAGCAATAGGTCCTGGATTATTGGTAAATCATATATTTAAAGAACATTTTGGCAGAGCTCGACCTGTACAAATTAAAGATTTTAATGGTACAAAAAATTTTACTCGAGCTTTTTCAATCTCTAATGAATGTGTACATAATTGCTCATTTTCATCAGGACATGCGGCTATGGGGTATAGCCTAACTAATCTTGCTTATATTGTTCCTGTTATATTTTTTTCAAGAATCTACAGTATCGCCTTAATTTTTGGTTCATTAATCGGGCTAAGCCGCATATTAATGGGAGGACATTTTTTAAGTGATGTACTAGCTTCTTGTTTTGTTGTATTAATAATTAACCATATATTGTATTTATGTTGGCAAAAACTAAAATTGATGTAAATAAAATTGCGATTATTTCTAACAATTCCACGAAATCGTTAGAACTAGTTAACCAGCTTGAACTATTTTATAAGTTTTGTAAAGTGGAAGAAGCAGAAATAATTATTGTAGTTGGCGGAGATGGGGAATTATTACATGCGATACATCGTTATATGCACCTAAACGTTCCTTTTTATGGAATTAATTCCGGCAATATTGGGTTTTTAATGAATCAAATTATTGTCGAAAAATTAGTAGATAATTTACAAGAATCGATAGTTTCTCATTTATATCCTTTAGAAATGCAAGTAGAAACTGTAGATAATAACACCTACACTGCCCTAGCTATTAATGAAGTCTCAATATTTCGTAAAACCAACCAAGCAGCTAAATTTAAGATTGAAATTGATCAAATTGAACGTATGAGTGAATTAGTAGCTGATGGAGCAATGGTTGCAACTCCAGCCGGTAGTAGTGCTTACAACCTATCTGCCGGGGGACCTATTTTGCCACTTGAATCAAATGTATTATGCCTAACGCCAATTTGTCCTTTTCGTCCAAGACGCTGGCACGGTGCGTTACTACCATTTTCCACTACTATAAAATTTGAAATTTTAGAAAGTAATAAAAGACCAGTAAATGCAGCTGCAGATTTCCAGGAATTTGATGATATTAAGTCAGTATTAATTAAATCAGTAAAAAACAAGATGATCAAATTACTATTTGATAAAAGAAATAGCCTTGAAAATCGAATTATCAAAGAGCAATTTAATGAGTAATTTACCTTACACATGGCATTTAAAAGTCATAGGGAAAACAGCACAGCTGTCGAAAGTTAGAGTACGCTGCGGTTCTGTACTCCGTGTCTCCTTCAAATCCCTCAGCACAAGCGGGTTTCGAAGGAGGTCTAATATATAAAATAAATTATTAATTCATCAAAATAATAGTATTAAATTTAAGTGATTATTTTACAACATATAATAGTTGTGACAAAATTTTATGGGTTGACACATCAAACATGTTGATAATTGTATTTGGCAGTAAACCTAAGTAAATTATTGCTACACATAATGGCGTGATTGCAAGTATCTCATAGAGATATAGATCTTTAAAACTTGCAACCTGATCATTAGTAATTTGTCCTAGCATTACTTCTTTGTAAAGTTTTAGCATATAAACAGCTCCAAGAATAATACCAACAGCACCTATTATAGCTATCACTACATTAGCTTGATAAATACCTATTAAACTTAAGAATTCTCCTATAAAACCGCTAGTGCCTGGTAAACCTATAGAACCAAGCATGGCAATCATGAAAAAAGTGGCAAGTATTGGCATTTTATTTGCCACACCGCCATATTGGTCTATTTCCTTAGTATGCAATCTGTCGTATAAACTACCAACTACCAGAAACAAAGCAGATGCTACCACACCGTGGCTAATCATTTGATATATTGCCCCCTTAATCCCCACTTCTGTTAAACTAAAAATCCCACCAGTAACATAGCCCATATGAGCTATCGATGAATAAGCTATCATCTTTTTCATATCTCTTTGAGCCAGTGCTACTAGTGAACCATATATTACAGCAAATACACTCAGCACTAATACATAAAATGCAAATTCTTTTGATATATTCGGAAACATTGGTAATGATACACGTAAAAAACCATATGCTCCAAGTTTTAATAATATACCAGCCAAAATAACAGACCCAGCAGTTGGGGCTTGTACGTGTGCATCAGGAAGCCAAGTGTGAAACGGTATCATAGGAACTTTTACCGCCAAGGCTATAAAGATTGCCAACCATAAAACTTTCTGCACCGATAATGCTAATGAAGGTAGTAATTCGTTCAACTCAAGCATATTAAAACTATGAACTTGGCTATAAATATATATGAGCGACAATAAGAAAAATACCGAACCAAAAAAAGTATAGAGGAAGAATTTTACAGCAGCGTAAACTCTATTTTCACCTCCCCAAATTCCTATAATTATATACATAGGGATTAATATTACTTCAAAAAACAAGTAAAATAATAGTAAGTTCATTGAGGAAAAAGCCCCAATGCAGAAAGATTCAATTAATAAAAAACAAAATAAAAATTCTTTGATATATTTTTTGATGGTAAATAGGCTAGCTATAATACAGATAAGGGTTAGAAAGCTTGTTAGAACAACAAATAATATTGAAATCCCGTCAACCCCAATGTGGAATTCAAGCCCTATAGATTGAACCCAACTATAGCGTTCTACAAACTGATAAGGTTTTGATGTAGTATCAAATTGAACTAATAAAAAAATAGTAGATATTAGCGTCAATATCGAGCTTAGAACTGCAACATATATCGCATAAATTTGTTTATTAACCGACCTACTTTGTCTAATAAACAGCAAAATATATAATGCACTTAGTAAAGGCAAGAAAATGCTTATTGATAAAATCGGTAACTCTGACATTCTAAAACTTTAATAATCCAATTAACTCCGTTTATTAGAATATATAAAACTAATATTTCTTGAACCACGCTCAATTGCTGCTGCTACCTTTATAGTATTATATTCATCAAGGGCTTTGCCTATTACTTGCATGCCGAGAGGTAATCCTCTAGAAGATAAAGCAGCAGGCACAGAACAACAAGGAAGACCGGCAAGACTAGCTGGAATAGTAAATAAATCATTTAAATACATTGTCACAGGATTATCTTGTTTCTCACCTAAGTTAAAAGCTTCCGATGGTGCAGATGGCAAAATTATTGCTTCAACTTGCCCAAACGCTTTCTTAAAATCATCTGAAATCAAGCGTCTTATTTTTTGTGCTTTTAAGTAATAAGCATCCATAAGAGTAGATGAAAGCAAATAAGTACCGATCATAATACGTCTTTTAACTTCAGAACCAAAACCAGCACTCCTTGTTTTTTCATACATTTCTTCAATAGATATTCCCTCACTTCCTTCCCTAAAACCATATCTTATACCATCATATCTTGATAAATTAGATGAGGTTTCAGCAGGTGCTATCACATAATATGCAGCTAGAGCATATTTAGAATATGGCAATGAAATATCAATAATTTCTGCCCCATCATTTTTAAGAATATCAATAGTATGTTGCCACATTTTAATAATATCCGGTTGTATACCATCTTGTTTCATAATATCAAATGGGACACCTACCTTCATGTTTTTCACACTAGTGTTACATGCAGATTTTAGTTGTGGTATCTCGGAGTCAATGGAAGTAGAATCCTTCCTATCAAATCCCATCATGGCTTGCAGCATTAAAGCGATATCTTCAACAGTTCTTGTAAGCACTCCAGCTTGGTCAAGCGAACTAGCATAAGCAACCATACCATATCTAGAACAACGACCATATGTTGGTTTGAATCCAACAATTCCGGTATAACTGGCAGGCTGGCGAACAGAGCCACCTGTATCACTTCCAAGAGCTGCCATAGCCAAAAAGGCACTAACAGAAGCTGATGCCCCTCCAGAGGAACCACCTGGAACTAGTGGAGTCGAAGGTGCATCTACAGCCTTCCAAGGACTAACAACGTTACCGAAATAGCTGGTAATATTAGCAGATCCCATGGCGAATTCATCCATATTAGTCTTACCAAGCATTATTGTACCATGCTCTTGAACCTTATTACTTACAGTCGATTCGTATGTTGGTATAAAGTTACTAAGCATTCTTGAGCCTGCAGTAGTTAGTACTCCTTTTGTACAAAAAAGATCTTTTACAGAGATGGGAATGCCTTCTAAGGATTTTTCTATTCCCTTATGATAGTTTTGATCAGCAATTTTAGCTTGCTGTAAGGCCGTATCTGTAGTTTCAGTAATATAGGCATTTAGTTCTTTATGCTTATCCATTTCTGCAATATGAGCTTTAGTCAGCTCAACACACGAAAATTCTCTGTTTTTTAGAGCTTTCAGGGCTTGCGTTATGGTTAATTTTATAATTTCTGACATATTTTACTCTACTACTTTTGGTACTACAAAACATTTTACTTCCTTGGCAAGTTCTGCTTTATCATTTGGCAAGTTAGCAAATAATTCATCAGAGATGTCCTCACACGATACTTGGTCATGTCGCATTCTTTGGTTCATGTCACAAACTGAAGTAAGTGGTTGAACATTACTACAGTCTACATCGTTAAAAATGTCGATCATATTCATCATCTCAGTCAATTGGTAAGCAAAATTGTTTAGCTCTTCTTGGCTAAAATTAAATCTAGCAAGCTTTGCTATTTTTTGTACTTCTTCATTTGTAATCATTATATACCTAGATAATTAAAGTCAATGTTGTTTAAAATAATATTATACCACGAAATATATCTGCACTAATAGCATGAAGTAATTTTATTTAAGAATAATTATGCTTATCTCGCATTGAGCTATTACGTAACTTCTCTAACACGTCAAAATGATGCAAACCAAATCCATATAATACAATGAATGGTATAAATAATATTACTATTCCCCAGTTACCAAAACTCTCTATTAAATAAACTAATCCAAAGGAAGTAACAACATACATTATTGCCTTTACCACAGCAAATGAGATACTGACACATCTAAAACGTTTAAATACAGGAAATTGCTTATAAAATATTGGGGATGCTGGGAACCCTTCTGCCTTAAACATCAATATAAGAAACTGCAATAATAGTAAATAGAAAGGAGAGGAGATATTAGTTAATAAATATGGTAAAAACATAATGCTACTAGCAAAAATCACTAACCTCATTTTTAAAATTTTCATAGGATCTATTTTATAACTCAAATAAGTATATAGGATATTGATAGATAAGTCTGCTATTGTGACAAGCAAGTTATGAGTAATAATTTGTTCAGAACTATAGTTGAAGCTAGTGTTAAGTATAGTATCACAATGTATATAGACAAAATAAAAAATAATTGGTCCAATCGACTCAATTGATAAATAAGCTAATATAGTTCTTATATTAATTTTCTCATTTAACATTTTATGATTAGTAATATGCTTTTTTTCTATACCGAAATTTTTAAGTGTATTTAGCAGTCTTGTGGTTGCATCAGCAAATTCTGGAGTTTCTCTAAGGCGCGTTCTTGCCACCACTCCAACTATGGCAATCACTGCACCAAATAAAAACAAATATCGCCAATTAAAACCATATGAAGTGACAAGCATAGCTGCACCTAAAGCAAATACTGCTCCTAGAGCAGCAAATATTGAAATAAAACCAACAACAGGATACTGTATTGGTGGATTGGTTGTTTCTGTTAAATATAACCCTGCTCCTACTGATTCTCCTAAGGATGACATGCCTTGCACTATCCGACAAATAATAATTAATACCGAAGCAGTAATACCAATTTGGGCATAAGTAGGCAAAATAAACATCACCAAGCAAGAGCCTGACATCATAAAAGTTGTAACAACTACCGTAGCCTTGCGACCTACTTTATCGCCTATCCAACCAAATATCACAGCCCCAATTGGTCTAAAAATAAAAGCAGCACTGAAGGTAATAGCCGACAGAAGAGTAGCAGTGTGTGGATCAGTTTGTGGAAAAAATAACTCATTAAGAAATACTGCCATATGTATATAGAGCGCCAAGTCAAAATACTCTAGAAATGTCCCAATTGACAGCAACCCAACTGCTTCTTTTTGCTCATTGGTTAAACTTCTTTGTTCCCGTTGTTGATACATTATCATTTTTTTTCTTTAATACTTAAACTAAACATCACTCATTAAGATGTCATCCGTGGCAAACTTTAGATAACCCGACTAGCATTACTCCATCATTGCTTTACTATTACACACATCTTTTAAAACCATTATACTTATAAGTTATTGCGAGGAGGTCATAAGACCGACTAAGCAATTGTAAGATGTACAACTGTCGAAAGTTAGAAGAGGAAGCTGGTTTAGAGGTTATCATGGCAGTTTAAAATCGTATGTGACCAACGTCATTGCGAGGAGGCGTAAGCCGACGAAGCAATCTATTTTTGGTTACTTTTATGGATTGCTTCGCCGACCTACGGTCTTCTCGCAATGACGTTGACCACATACGACTTTTAAACTGCCATGATAACCTCTAAACCAGCTTCCTCTTCTAACTTTCGACAGTTGTACATCTTACAATTGCTTAGTCGGTCTTATGACCTCCTCGCAATGACGCCAGTTTGCTATGGATAAATACTCATCGGGTTAGCTATAGATTTAAACAGTCATTATTTCTTGTTCTTTTTGTTTAACATGCTGATCCACTTTATTACTATACTCATCAGTTAACTTTTGGATTTCTTCTGAGAAATTATGGTATTCATCCTTAGTTATGCTACTGTCTTTTTCTAACTTTTTTAAATCTTCATTACCATCCCTTCTGATATTACGCAAAGCAATTTTAGTATTTTCTCCATATTTGTGAGCAAATTTAACAAGCTCTTTGCGACGTTCTTCAGTAAGTAGTGGAATGGTGATTCTGACTAACTGCCCATCTGATGAGGGATTTAGACCTAGATTTGCATCAATAATGGCTTTTTCAACAGCTTTTACCATAGATTTATCCCACACCTGTACAGTAATAGTTCTGGCATCTGGAGTTGAAAGACTCGCTACTTGTGACAAAGGCATTTTATCTCCATACGCTTCAACTAATACCGGATCAAGTAAATTAACTGAAGCTCTACCAGTTCTAAGCCCCTTAAGTTCATGATCCAATATCTTTAACGAGCTATCCATTTTTGATTGCAACTCTTTATGTATAGTTGTTTTATCCATACCTATTAACCTTCTTGAATTTTTGTATACTCACCTTTTCCTTGCAATACTTTTGCAAAATTACCCTTCTCTTTAATTGAAAATACCTTAATTGGCAAGTTATTTTCTCTAGCCACGGCAACAGCAGCAATATCCATAACTTGTAAATTCTCTTTTAGAAGATTACTATAGCTGATAGTGGAGTATTTTACTGCATCAGGGTTTTTCGTTGGATCTGAATCGTATACACCGTTAACTTTAGTACCTTTTAATAATAAATCGCAGTTCATTTCAATGGCCCTTAAGACACCTGCACTATCAGTAGTACAAAATGGATTACCAGTTCCACCGGCAAAAATTACTACTCTACCCTCTTCTATATGTTTCTTTGCTTTACGACGTATATAAGGCTCACAAACACTCATCATGGGAATGGCAGAAAGGACTCTAGTATGAACATCTAAACTTTCCATAATATTTTGTAAAGTAAGTGCATTTATTACCGTACCAAGCATACCAATATAATCACCAGCAGCTCTTTCCATACCAAATAAGGCATTAGTGCCACGATAAATATTACCACCACCTACGACCACACATAACTGTACACCAAGATCTATTGCTTCTTTTATATCCTCAGCAATTCTTAGGATTACAGAATATTCGTGACCAAATTGCTTATCGCCCATTAAGGCTTCACCAGAAACTTTTAGCAGGACCCGTTTATACTTCAAAAAGGACATAATTAAACCTTTAGTTTTATAAATTTTCTATAACTCTACTGTTAGATATGAAACCTTATAACCAATAAAACTAATCGAACTATTATTTTTGTCAAGTATTAATAGTTGCGAGATTGGTCAGGACAGTTTAAAAGTCGTATGTGACCAACGTCATTGCGAGAAGACAGTATGTCGACTAAGCAATCCATAAAAGTAACCAAAAATCGATTGCTTCGTCGCTACTACAAGTAGCCCCCCGCTAATAGACGGAAGTATAGCTAGTCGGGTTAGCTATATAAGTCTCGTACCGTGGAAAAAATTGAGCATGACGTATATAATTACTTAAAAATTTTTCTTTTATCTCTTGAACTATTATAAAATCAAACATATATAGAATACACTATTGTAAGTATTAATTTTTATGGAGGTAAGAATGTCTTTTAGACCGTTGCATGATAGAATTGCGGTAAAACCAATTCAACAAGAAGAAAAAACACTCGGGGGGATTATTATCCCTGATACAGCAAAGGAAAAGCCTATGCAGGGCGAAGTAGTAGCTGTAGGCAAAGGAGTGAGAGGGGAAAATGGTACTATCCACCCATTAGAAGTTAAAGTAGGTGATAAAGTACTATATGGCAAGTGGGCTGGTACTGAGGTTAAAGTTGATGGTTTAGATCTGATTATCATGAAAGAAAGTGATGTCATGGGCATAATTGGTTAATAATTTATTTAAATTATTATAAGAATTATTTAATTTGTAAGGAGAATATAATATGGCAACAAAATTAATAAGACACGGCTCAAATGCACGTGAACAAATGCTAAGAGGTATTGATATTTTAGCTGATACCGTAAAAGTAACATTAGGTCCAAAAGGTAGAAATGTTGCAATTGAACAGTCATTCGGAGCACCAAGATTAACCAAAGACGGGGTAACAGTGGCAAAAGCCATTGAACTAAAAGATAAAGCTCAGAATTTGGGAGCTCAATTGGTAAAATCTGTGGCAAGCAAAACATCTGATGTTGCTGGTGATGGAACAACTACCGCAACTGTTCTAACTCAAGCAATAGCAAGGGAAGGTAATAAAGCAGTAGCAGCTGGCTTTAATCCTATGGATATAAAACGTGGTATAGATTCAGCTGTTAACCTAGTGGTTGAAGAAATTAAGAAATCTAGTAAAAAAATCAGTAGCCAAGAGGAGATTGCTCAAGTTGGTACTATTTCGTCAAATGGTGATAAAGAAATTGGCGAAAAAATTGCCGTAGCAATGGAAAAAGTTGGTAAAGAAGGGGTAATTACTGTTGAAGAAGCTAAGAATTTTAGTTTTGAAGTAGATGTAGTTGAAGGTATGATGTTTGATAGAGGTTATCTATCACCATATTTTGTTACTAATTCTGAAAAGATGGTAGCTGAATTGGAAAATCCGTTTATCTTACTATTTGAAAAGAAATTATCAAATTTACAACAAATGTTGCCAGTACTTGAAGCAGTAGTGCAATCAGGACGTCCTTTACTAGTAATTGCTGAAGATGTAGAAGGAGAAGCACTTGCTACTCTGGTAGTAAATAAATTACGTGGCGGATTAAAAGTTGCTGCAGTTAAAGCTCCTGGCTTTGGCGATAGAAAAAAATTCATGATGGAAGATATCTCTATTTTAACAGGCGGTCAGCTTATCAGTGAAGATCTTGGTATGAAACTTGAAAATGTTAATATCAAAATGCTAGGTACTGCTAAAAAAGTTACTATTTCCAAAGAAAATACCGTTATAATTGACGGTGCTGGTAGTAAGGCAGACATCGCCGCTCGTTGTTCACAAATTCGTACACAAATTGATGAATCTAGTTCAGATTACGATAAAGAAAAATTACAAGAGCGTTTAGCTAAGCTTGCTGGTGGTGTAGCTGTCTTAAAAGTTGGTGGTGCTACTGAAGTTGAAGTGAAAGAAAGAAAAGATCGTGTTGAGGATGCTTTGCATGCTACTAGAGCTGCAGTGGAAGAAGGTGTTGTTGCTGGTGGTGGCGTTACTCTTTTCTATGCGGCAAGAGCCTTAGAGACACTAAAAAGTGCTAATGAAGATCAACAAGCTGGTATTAACATCGTTAAGAAAGCTCTGCAGGCTCCAGTAAGGCAAATTGCAGAAAATGCTGGTATGGATGGAGCTATTGTAGTTGGGAAACTTACTGATAGTAAAGATAAAAACTTTGGCTTTAATGCTCAAGATATGACTTATGTTGATATGATTAAGGCTGGTATTATCGATCCAACTAAGGTAGTACGTACTGCTTTACAAGATGCGGCATCAGTTGCTTCTTTGATTATTACTACTGAAGCATTTATTATTGATGAACCAGCTGATAAAGATGAAGCTGCTATGCCACGTGGTGGTATGGGTGGCATGGGCGGTATGGATTTCTAACCGCTATTAGACTTCCTGCATAAGTCAAAAAAGTCCTCGGGATTTTTAGGAAAAACGAAGCTGGCTATCTCCACGTATATAGACGTATGTGAAGGTTTCTAATTGATCTATATTTTGAGCTATTTATTCGCAGCACAAAAGAGCCAAAATTAGGTCACTTTAGAAACCTTCACATACCATAGGGGCTGTGAACAAAAAATTTAAATTTATGTAAGTGGTAGTCTTCGGTTATTCAAGACATAAGGACTACTGAAATGAAGTATTACATAGATTCGAATGCATGGGAACAAATTTTAAATTTTTTGCGACAAATAAAAGGTATACGTAGTCGATCCGTCAAAAGCTTACAGGCATAAGAGTTAATACATATTTATGGTCAAAAAATTACGTCAAATCCATAATATTTTTACCTTATTTTGTCCAAAACCTTATGGATTTCCAAAATTTTTGTAGTATAACCACGGGACAGAGTTTGTCATCCCTACTTCAAGTGCGGGATATAGATTCCCACCTCTACACGGGTAATGACAAAACTACAATGTCATCCCTGCGAAAGCAGGGATCTAAAACAACGCTTAAAAAAACCCTAAAGTATTATAGATTCCTGCCATTGCTAAGAATGATGGTATGGACGAGTGAAGCGAAATATGCTTTACTTGTACGGAGTCTGGTGAAAAATGTTTTTCAGTTGCTCCAAATTAAATAACAATTTAATTAATAGGTCCATACC
>JAHFPS010000022.1 GCA_023269695.1 Rickettsia sp. | reverse complement strand
TTAGCTCTAGTATTTTCTTTTCTATTTTCTCTGACATATTTTTCCTTCTTATAAGTTGTTTTCTTACAGTACATCTTACTGTCTAGTTTTGAAACTTACACAAAGTATATTACAGACTCTCATAGATTAAGGGAATAAAGCATTTTCGTCCGAAGAGATTCAGGACATAACCATGTTCTTTGGCGTAGTTTTTTGTATGTTCCATATATCTTTGAATTTCTGGGTATTCTTCAAAATATTTTTTTATATAGTCAGATGCTTGTGAAGAGCTAATATGTAACTGTTTTGCTAGTCCAAAAGCACTAATACCGTAGATAATGCCAAAATTTATGGCTTTTGCTTTACGTCGATGGTCGGATGTTAACTCCTCTTTGGTAATTTTAAATATATTACAAGCTGTTTTACTATGAATATCCTCACCATTAACAAAAGCTTGCTTTAAAGATGGTATATCTGCCATGCTACTCAATATTCGCAGTTCAATTTGTGAATAGTCAGCCGAAATTAATTTATGCTTATCTTCTGCAATAAAAGCTTCTCTGATTTTATTGCCTTCTTTCGAGCGAATTGGTACATTTTGTAAGTTGGGGTCTTGAGAACTAAGCCTACCAGTAGTAGTTGAAGTTTGTAAAAATGTTGTATGCACCCTATGAGTTATAGGATTTACCTGCGTAGGTAAGCTATCAGTATAGGTATTTTTTAATTTAGTTAATTGACGCCATTTTAGTAATAAATCAGCAATATCAAAACCGCTCTCGCTAATTTTTTCAAGAATTTCTGCACTAGTAGAATATGACTTAGCCTTTGATGACAATTTACCAAAGGGTAATTGCATTTTCTCAAATAAAATTTCCCCAAGCTGTTTTGGTGAGGCGATGTTAAACTTTGTACCAGTAATGGTAAAAATTTTCTGTTCTAGTTGAGTAATTTCATTACCAAATTCACTAGATAGCTGTTTAAGATATTGTGAGTCGATCTTAACCCCGACTTTTTCCATTTTATCTATTATATAACATAAAGGTAAATCAATATCTCGATATAATGTTAAGGCATGATTATCTTTTAGTTCTAACAACAGTTTTTGATAATTAGTACTGAAGTCGGTAACTACTTCTGCTACACTTTCCAAGTTATCCTTCTGTACCCCATCAAATGGATTCTTCTGAGGCTTGCCAGCAGATATCAGATATTGCATCAGTTCAAGATCCTCACATGAGTATATTTCACTATCGACAAAGAATTTCAATAATGATTTAAGTTTATAAGTGATCTTCTTAATAGACTTGTTTCTTAGCAATTTGAGAATATCAGCCATAAACCATTGATGCAGGTAGTTTTGACGAAAATCGTAAGCAAGTAAATCAGACATATTGCCAGAGGTTTTAGCAATGAATTTAATATTATAACATTTACCATCAATCGATAAAATTATAGAAGGAATTTGTCCCGGATAATCTGATAGATGAATATTGACTATGCCATATTCTTCTGCCTTAATTAGTACAGCATCAAGCTGTTGTTGAGAAACAACTTCTTGAATTATAATCTGCTTAGTGGGTAAAGATTCGTTGGTAATGTGTATTTGAAATAAATTTTCCACCCTTTTGTTTAGAGATTTAAAACCATACTCTGCCAGAAAATCAGAGATTTGTTTGCTATTAGGTGGGGTATATTGCAATAAACTAAAATCTAACTCGATATCAACATTATAATCTAAACTAAATAATTGCCAGGAAATTAATGCCATATCCTTTGAGGAGCTGATAATTTCCCTTTGACGATCATTAGTGATTTGATCGAGTGAGTTTAACAGCTCTGATAATGAACCAAACTGTTTAATAAGCGTTGCAGCAGTTTTAGGACCAATGCTTGGAACGCCTGGTATATTATCGGACTTATCCCCGATCAACGCCATTACTTCCCTGAGCTTACCGGGTTCTACACCAAATTTCTCTATTACGTCGTCTTCGGAGATGTATTTTGCTTTTATTGGGTCATACATTTTAGTATGCGAATTAATTAACTGCATTAAATCCTTATCAGAAGAAATAATGATAGTATTTTGTTGTAATTCAGAGGCTTTATGAGCTAAAGTTGCGATTATATCATCTGCTTCATAACCATCTCTCTCAATTATTGGAAAATTCAGGCTACTAGCTGCTAGGCGAATAAGTGGTAATTGAGCCTTTAAATCCTCTGGTAGAGGTGGTCTATTTGCCTTATATTGGTTATAAATTTGGTGACGAAAATTCTTACCACCAGAATCAAAAACGACAATAGCATGCTCTGGCTTAAAATCATTCAATATCTTTAGCAGCATTGAAGTAAAACCATAAAGTGCTTCGACAGCTAAGCCACCCGGAGAAGTTAGTGGTGGCTGAACATGGTATGCTCTAAAGACAAACCCGTAACCATCAATTAGCAATAAAGTATTTTTGTTAGTCATTTTGTTATTAGGACAAATGGTTATATTAATAGTTATATTATGTAGTATACAACAATTATAATGTACACTAAGCTTTATTAGTAATATTTTATAAAAATATTTAGTTTAATTGATATAGCTATAGTTAATCAGATTAGTATTACTAAGTCTATTAGCGAGAAGCTAACTTTAGTAGCGACGAAGAAAAAATGATTAAAAATGGATTGCTTCGTCGGCTTACGCCTTCTCGCAATGACTTTTGTGGTCGGATTAGCTATATTTACAACCTAAGCTGAAACAGTTTCTTCCACAAGCCCCTTGATTGATATTTTTGTTTTTGATTTTTTAAACAAATACCAAAGACCAATGATCCCGATAAGACAACAAATTGGGATTACAGAAATCGCCACAATAAAATTGTAACGACTATAGATAGGAGTGCCAGATTCACTCAGTAAGCCATCCCAATTATAAGAGATTAAATAACTCATAATTGTGTGAAAGAAATGACCAAAGGACATGTTAATACAATTGACTATCGCAATGGCAAGTCCAACGGATTTCTCTGTAACAAGGTTACCAACAATAGTAAAAATTAGTACTTGATAACAACAAAAAATTCCTAATACAAACATTAGAGAACTAGTAGCAAAGAAATTTAATGAAGGAAAAGATAATAGAATGACAAAAATTATGCTCATTACTAATCCAGTAATTGTTATTACAAAATTAGGTGATTTTACTAAATTAGCCATGAGTGCAAGTATTGGTCCACCAAAACACATACCTATATAAACGAATGAGGTAACCAAGTTACTGTCCATATCATTCATTTGATAAACTTGCTTGAAGAATGGAATAGCCCATAGATCAGCAAAACCTTCCAATGCTCCTACCATTAGAGCATCAAAAAATCCAATTAATAAAATTGTGGGATTTAATAGTAGCTTCAATATTGAAGATTTGGAGTCTGGAACAGTATGTGAGTTACTGCTTGTATCATCATTTTTTATTACTAAAATAATTAGTCCAATAATAAATCCCACTGCCGCTAAACTACAAAAAGTGTAGTAATAACCAAAATGGGTAAATAATAGTTTCATTGGAGTAATAGCAAATACTGCTCCAACTAAGCCAAAGGTAAAAGAAAATCCCAATATTAGAGAATGATATTTCGCTGGAAAATAAGTCCTAGTAATCTTATTTACTGATAAAAAACCAACAGCAGAACCAGCTCCAATCATCAATCTCCCAATGATTAAGTAATTAAAATTTGAGCTTGCAGCAAAAATTAAAGTACCAAGAGAAGTAACTAAGATAAATATAAATACAACAATCCTAAAGTTAAATTTATCTAGCATTATACCGATTGGTAATTGCATTCCTGCATAACCTAAATAATAATATCCAGTAAGTGTACCAAATGCTATGGTA
This sequence comes from Rickettsia sp., assembly GCA_023269695.1. Taxonomy (GTDB): domain Bacteria; phylum Pseudomonadota; class Alphaproteobacteria; order Rickettsiales; family Rickettsiaceae; genus Tisiphia. The sequence goes on along the minus strand of JAHFPS010000022.1, from coordinate 17,594 downwards.
TCAATGGCAAATTTTTGTATAATTTCTTCTCTAAGAATTCCAGTCGAAAGTCTTAGTATAAATTGAAATGCAAAAAATAGGCTGGCAAGAGACCATAACAAAAGTGGTTTTTTCAAGGATAGAGATTTATTCATAAAAAATTTAAATTATAATATGTTGTATTTTATAGCTAACCTGATTAGTATTTAGACATAGTAATACTTCCGTCATTGCGAGGAGGCGTAAGCCTACGAAGCAATTCATTTCTAATCACTTTCTGGATTGCTTCGTTGCTACTAAAGTAGCTCCTCGCAATGACGTAGTAATTTAGTCAGGTAGATATAAGGTGTTAAATTATAGTATTGAATAGTATTTTGTCAAACTTTATATATGGTAGTCTGAATTATGGATCAGTTGGAAGCCTATTCGTTACTATTTACTGATAGTTTAGTAGGTAATTTAGTTATAAGTTTAGATAGTGAATTAATTGTTCATTCTATGAAAATGTTTGGTGTTTATAATAATTTAATAATAGTTGTGGTAGCAACTATTGCCTCATTAGTTGCTACTAGTATAAATTATTTTTTTGGTATAATGTTATTAAGGATTTTTTATTTTTCTAAGAATGCTCAGATTCATATTAATCAGCAATTATTATCTCAATTTTTTTTAAAATATAACATATTTATATTTTGGCTTATGCTAATGCCATTGTGGGGAAGATTTATTCCTTTAATTGCCGGCTTTACTAAAATAAATTTTATAAGAGTTTTAGCTATTAGTGGTGTTATTAAATTATGCTATTATAGCTATAGCATCTATAGTTAATCCGATACTCCGTCATTGCGAGGAGCTACTTTATAGTGACGAAGCAATCCAATGAATGTGGATTGCCTGGTTTCGCAATGACGGAGTATAGCTAATCGAAATGAAAGTAATTTAATGAACCTCTATAGAATTAACCCATCTTCATCGTTTTTAGATATATTAGCTGATTTTATTTTGGATAATTTTAGTAGAAAGAATTCTATTAGCAATCTTAAGGTTATATTGCCGAGTGGTTTTGCTTGTTGGAAATTACAAAATATTTTGATTAACAAACAGAATGTTGCGATTTTGCCAAATATTATTCCTTTGTCCAATATTATGGCTGAAGGTGAAGAAATCTTTGCTATTGCATCGGAAAATTTACAGCCTATAACGTTGTTGCAAGAAAGAATTATCCTAGCCGAAATCATTCATAATTATCGTAATTTACAATTTAGCATAACACAATCTTTACAATTTTGTTCAACAATAGCTGAGTTATTTTATCAGCTAGCTTGTAATAATTTATCGATAGATTATGTAAATGAAATAGAAAAAATAAGTCTATCGCAACATTGGAGTATTATTTATCAATTTCTTCAATACACCAATTCTGAATGGCAAAAAAAGATAGAACTGTTAGGAAAGAGAGATCGGGTAAATTATCAGATAACTATGATGGAAGCAGAGATAGCAAGGTTGAAAAGAACTGGTACTAGTTTGATAGTAGCGGGTATAGTAGGTGATAATCCCATATTGTGGAATTTCTTACAAAATATTGCTAGTTCACCGGATGGCTTTATAATTTTACCGCCTATTAGTAATTTATCAGACTCTCTTGATAATCCTGAAGAAGATTGCTTATATAATTTTAAAAAATTACTGACAATTCTCAATAAAAATTTATCAGATTTTCAGCTTCTAGGTAGTCATCAATCAGATAATTTGATTTTTGATAAGATAATTTTTGAGGATGTAGCTAACCAAATTGGCATTTCTCCAATTCTATGTCATTCCCACAATCCTTCATGTCATTCCCGCGAAGGCGGGAATCTAGATCCCTGCCTACGCAGGGATGACATCATTTCCTCACTAATAAACAGCAGTGTATTACGGACAAATACTAATCAGGGTAGCTATATAGTTGAGGAATCCCAACAATTAGCTGTAGATCATATAAAATATTTTGAGCTTGAAGATATTTTTCAAGAAGCAGAGCAAATAAGCCTGATTTGCCAACAATATAATGATAAGAAAATAGCTATTATTGTTAATAATCAAACAACAAAGAATTTTTATTGTAATTTTTTGACCAAACACTCATTAGAGTTTCAAGATTTACTAGGTAATAATTTATCAGAAACGCTAGTTAGTTCTCTAATTATTGCTGTTAGTGAAATATTATGTAATGATTTTGATATAAAAAAGTTATTTATACTATTAAAGAATCCTTTGATTAACTGTAAATTAGTTGAAAGATTAGAACTTGTAATGAACGGCAAGAACCGTTTTATCCGGCAATCAGATCAAATGCTATCTCTAGTAGAGAAAACCAATGATAGTGTATTAATAGAATGGTGTAAGAAACTAATAGACTTACTTTATACCAGTAGTGGTAATAGTTTTGCTAAAATATTAAAATCTTCGATTAGCATTGCTGAAAAACTTTATCGAGATATTTGGCATGAACAGCCAGCTGCTGAATTATCAAATTTTTTATCGGAGTTAATAAAAATTAATTGTAATTTAACATTAGATAATAAAAAAGATTTTCCAAGGTTACTGAAGAGCTTAATGTCTAATTGTAAGTATTTTGCCCATCATAATTATGCTAAAAATATCATTATTGGTAAAGCTGAAGATTTAATGCTACTTAAATTTGACCTAGTAATTTTAACCGACTTTAATCAAGGATGCTGGTCATCATCATCATCTGTTAGCCAATGGATTAATGAGCAAACGTTAAAAAAATTACATATGGTTACTAGCTCTTCTATAGATCAATATTATTTCTATTTATTTTTGCATAACGCACAAGTGATAATTACTAGAGCAAAAAGACAAGATGGTAAATCTGGTTTATTACCATCGAATTTATTACTAAAATTGCAATTTATTTTACAACAAAGTTTGATTTCAGAAAATTATTTAACATCAACCCTATGTCATTCCAGCCCCCTTTCATGTCATTCCCGCGAAGGCGGGAATCTAGATCCCTGCCTACGCAGGGATGACACTGAGTTTAGTGGGAATGACAATTTACAATTGCTTCGTCGACTCATGTCTCCTCGCAATGACGTCAGTAGTCCAATTTTTCCTGAAGTAATATCAGTCACTGATATAGAAATGTTGATACGGAATCCTTATAGTTTCTATGCTAAGAAGATTTTGAATGTGAGAAGCAGAGATATGATAGGGCAGGAGCCTAAAATATCCGAATTTGGCAGTTTTGTTCATAAGGTTTTAGAGCAATATTCGAAAAATTATAACAAGTTAGAAAGTAACAAAGTTGGCTTAATATCGGATATTAGTAATAATATTTTACATAATACTATTCTGCCAACCTATACACAAAAAATTTGGCAAATAAAATTTACGCCTATTGCTGAGTCTTTTATTGAGTTTGATGAACAACGTAGAAATGGTTGTAAATATATTTATTCTGAAAGTAGAGGAGAGATTTCATTAAATATTGGCGGACAAGAATTAACAATAATTGGAGTTGCTGATAGAATTGAGATAGATGAGTTTGGGGCAGCTGTCATTATCGATTATAAAACTGGCAGCTTACCGAGTAAAAAAGATGTAGAGAGTGGATTATCTCCACAGCTAATAATTGAGGCACTAATGTTACAAGAAGGTGGTTTTGGTATAGAAGTTCATAGCGTTAAACAGGTTACTTACGTAAAAATTTCTAGCTCAAAGCCAATAATCCAAACTTTAGAGATAGATATCACTAGAGAGGAATTGGATCATCATAAACAAGGTATGATGCGATTACTGGAATATTATATAACTAATAAAAGCTTTTCATATGATATTGATTTACTAAAACATGACGATTATGCCCACTTGGCTAGAAGAGGTTGATGATCGTAAAGCATATTGAGCCTAAACCTACCGCCCCTTATCTCTATTAGAGTGCTGTATATTGGAAGGGGTAGTATCAGGTTTAATAGTATTGCCTACAGATATATCGTCTTTCTTTAAAACTTTTATCAGACGGTGATATAGTTTAGAACCAGCTGTTTCTGTACTATGAAATTTGTTCAATATTTTTTCTAATGCAGTCTTACTGTTTTGTAATCCATCAGTTTTTTTTGCTTTATCAATAGCTTGAATCGTCCCCATACCATTTTGAATAAAAGCCTCTTTTTGTTCCTCAGGTGACTTAACAAATGATTCAATATATTTTTTAAGCCCTGCCCCTAAATTTTTAATAGTTATAACATGCTCTGGATGTATAGTATGCTTTATATCATCTGATGAAGATTGCAATTTTGAATATATTTTGTTTGTGCCAGCCTCGATAGTGGCAATGGTTTCAATATGTTCAGTTACTTCTTGCGAGGAGTGAGGGGAAAACTTTTCGATCAATATATCCATTTGTTTAGCTTGCTGACCAAATTTATCTAAATGAGGTTGTCCTTGAGGATACTCAGCAGCATATCCTTTAGCAAGTTCACCATGAGCATTTAGAGTAGTGCCAATATTACCTTTAAATTCACCAAAATTTTGCCTTGTAGCTTCTTCAGTTGGTGAAACTACATTTGTTGTGCCATCATCCAACGATACCTGTATTATTGATTCTTGCTCTATGCCCATCTTTTCTACAGCTTCGGTAAGTTCAGGATTATATCGCGAATCAAAGCTAAAGTTGAGTAGGCTTTTTAAGCGATCTACTTCCTCTACAAATCCTTCCTTTGATTCACCAACAATATCAGCTATCTCTGATTTAAACTTTTCTAATTTTGGCATAAAAATATCTTTAATTAATGTGATAGCTAACCAGATTAGTATTTATCCATATCAAACTGACGTCATTGCAAGGAGCCACTTCAGTGGCGACGAAGCAATTGTGAATTGTCATTCCTACGTAGGCGGGAATCTAAGACCCCTGCCTTCGCAGGGGTAACACAAAATGGATTGCTTCGTCGGCTTACGCCTCCTCGCAATGACGTATGCGTTTATAACTCGTCATTGCGAGACCACATAGTGGTCGTGGCAATCCACTATTCATTAGATTGCTTATTCAACTTTATGATCTCCTCGCAATGAGAGAGTAATGGTAATCGGGTGGATATACGCTACCATATAGCACCGCTATAGTAAACAATATTTTAGGTTTTGTTGATATTCTAATTAGACGATTTATTAAAAACTAAATCTTTTGTTATTATTGGTTTTAATAGTACATTGATGCTGATTACAAAATATCATTATTACTCCAAATTCTTTTAAAAATTCTCTAGTAATAGTAATTTTGTTGCCTTTACATTGGTTTTCACTGGATGTGTTAATATATATATCGACATTTTCACATATTTCATTCAAAGCAAATTGGTTAGAATTTATCAAAATTGTGTAACCATTGGAAGTAAAAATATTTTCTTCTAGGGGAAATATTTTAGCGTCTTTTTGACCAAACCAGTTAGCCCAATATAAACGCTTAAACTCTTGCATCTCATTGACATAAATTTCAAGTTCGTCATTGTTATTTTTGATACCAATAGCATTTAAATTTATATCAAATATGACATTAGGTTTAGGAGAATTCAGCATTAAAATTACTGACATAATAATTACAATCAAACCAAGAAAATGCCATTTCGTTCTCCATAAACAAATCCATAAAAAGCCAAATAAGAAAGTAATTAAGCTAATTTTGCTTATATAACCAAAATACCATACTGATAATGGTAACGTGTTAGTAAATTTTACTGCTTCAATAATTATATTAATGAAAAAGCCTATTAATTTCAGACAATATTGCTCTATACCAAATATCATTAGAAATACAGAGATAATAGATAATGGCATCAAAAAAAAAGACATTATCGGTATAGCAATAAGGTTCATCGGAATAGAGTAAGTAGGAAATGTATAAAATTGGTTTATTACAACAGGAGCAGTGACTATAGCGGCAAGGAAGCTTGAATAAATATTAGAGGCAATATAAAATTTTATTGCAGAAAAGATGCCCTTGCTTTCTCCTAATATCCATTGATTTTTTATATAAAATTCATAACCAGCAGTTAGTGATAATACCGCGACAAAAGATAATTGGAAGCTTGGATGAAATATATATTCTGGGTTCATTGATAATATTATAAATGCTGCAATTGCTAATGATCTTAGAGGATAGGCTTTGCGTCCTATCATAATTGCATAAATAAAGATTGCTGTCATAACGAAGGCTCTGGTGGCAGCAATTTGCATGCCGCTTAGTTGCAAATAACCATAGCTCCCTATTAAAGAACAAATTGCCGCAATTGATTTTATATCATAATTATAAGCAATATAATTTGATAAATTTAATAAAAATCTGGTGGATATGAAAAACAGCATTGCTACCAATGATAAATGTAAACCGGAAACGCAAAGTATATGAGATATACCGCTTTGTCTCATTTCCTTCATTAATTTTCGATCGATGGCTTTGCTTTCACCTAGTAATATTGCTGAGGCGAAATTACCTTTAATAGAACCGAGTGTTTGGATCAGACGATTGTAAATATTTTTTTTAATTTTATAGACAAAACTATTAGTGTAGAGATCATTATGTGCTATAATTTGAAGGGGGGACAGTGCATAGCCAGTAGCATTAATATCCGCTAAATATGCATAAAAGCCAAAATCATAGCCACCTGGCAGAATACTAGTTTGCGGTTTATAAAGCCTCGCCACTAGGCTAATATTATCGTTAATATTAACTTCTTGGGCATATTTTACTGGCATACTTATCCTGACTTTTTGTAAAACTTGCTTAAGTTTTTGAATTTTTACCTGATATAATATAACTTGCATACCATGAGTAGTCGGTTTCATCGATTCTACGATGCCGCTTATTCTTGAGACTATTGGCTTTTTAATAGAGATAACATGTAAATTTGATACGCGATATTTGCCAACTACCATACCACAGGAAAAAGCGATAATTATCCCCGCAATAAATCTCCCAAATATGTTATTTTTTAAAATTAGTAGCGATAAGGAAATTACGAAAATGGCTAGAATAGATATAAAAGAAGGTTCGCTACTTAAAGTAAAATAAGTACCAATACCGCAAATGAAACTAACAAAATACCAAAGGCTAAGATGGTGATATTCTTGTTCTAGAATGCTTGTGAAAAGATTAAAAATTAATTTATAATTTCTCAGGATCATTGCATATAATAGCAGATTTACTACTAAGATATTCTATTGTTAGATGTAAATCAAGAAATCTATTCCCTCATCTCACCGTGAATATATAAATCATAAGCTATCTGATAAAAACTAATGGCTTCTTTCACTAAACTAGGAATATTCTCAATCTCTATTTTATCTTCAGCAACTAATTTATAAGTTTTTGCTTGCTCCTGTGGTCGTAAGATAATTAAGTGATTATCCTTCATAAAGCCAAGCAATTGGTAAGTGCTGATAAAAGCTCTGTTTGCTGGCATGTTTAATATATCTTGACCAAAAAACTTACTATTATACGAAAAATTTAATAATCCCAAAATAGTAGGAGTAATGTCAATTTGACTTGCTAAACTATCAATTATTTGTGGCTTTAATATATTGGGAGCGTATATTAATAGAGGTATGTGATATTTATTGACCGGTAAATCAGTTTTACCAGCACTTGACGCACAATGGTCAGCTGTAATAACAAAGATAGTATTATCAAACCAGGGGTGAATTTTAGCTAATTCAAGAAACTTACCAATAGCATAGTCAGTGTATTTAACAGCTGCACTACGTCCACCACCAGATGGCAGATCAATTTTACCTTCGGGGAAAGTATAAGGACGATGGTTAGAGGTAGTCATAATTAATGAGAAAAAGGCTTTGCCTTCCTTATAATTTTGATCAGCTAACTCCAGTGATTTTATTAGTATATCCTCATCAGCTACTCCCCAAATATTAGAAAAACTTATTTCGTTGGATTTTAGATTGCCTTGATCAACTATATTATAACCATTACCATGAAAATAATTTTGTAAATTATCAAAGTAACTATAGCCCCCGAATAGGAAGTTAATAGCATATCCTTGATTCTTAAAAATAGTAGCTATATTAAATAGTGACTGATTATCAGGACGACGGATAATAGAAGAGCCAGGAGTTGGCGGTACTGATAAAGTAATAGCCTCTAAACCTCTTACTGTTCTAGTTCCTACTGCATATAAATTGGTAAAAAATATGCTTTGATCAGCTAATTTATCCAAATTTGGTGTAATATTTTGTTGATTACCAAATTTTCCCATAAATTCAGTACTTAGACTTTCCACGGTAATAAAAATAATATTATATTTCTTGCTATCAGAAGAAGCAGCTCTGATATTACGTTCTATAGTACTATAATTCGAGTACACTAATTCATCTTGCGATAAATTGCTGCGAACAATATCTAAAGCCTGGTTTTTATCAATTACTGGATAAAAACTATTATAATCCAAGCTATTATTAAAAAAGGCAGAAAAAAACTGATAATGACCGTTTCTAGCAAGTTCGATGGCATATTTGTTAGAATTTACATCAATTTTATTAGGGTTATAAAAATAAAAAGCAACTAGGCTAAACAAAAATAGCGTTAGTGCATAGAGAAGACATTTCTTGCCATATGGCAAACTAACGTCATTGCGAGGAGACATAAGCCGACGAAACAATTGTGAATCTAAGGCCCCTACTTTCGCAGGGGTGACATTCAAATTGAGGGATGATGACGCCTGTGAATTGGAGGTAATGTTAGTCAGGTTAGCTATATTGGCTTGATTAATTATATATTTTCTCAAGAAAAAACTAATCAATATTGTAACAACTATAATAGCTAGTAATATTTCTCTATAAGGCAAAGATTCTTTTACAGTACCAATAATTTCATGGGTATAAATTAAATAATCTACTGCAATAAAATTAAATCTAACACCAAACTCATCCCAAAAAGTAATCTCGGCAATTGTAATAAATATTAATAGAGCAATGGTACAGAAATAACCGATAAAACAACAACTTAAATACAATAATTGATACCGAGCCAATAATTTATAAAAGCCAATGATCAGCAGTAACATTACTGGTAAAAAATAACAAAGAGATATTAGATCATTGAGACTGCCAATAACAAAAATTGACGCTAGATCAGATATGGTTATTTGTTGTTGCCATAAAGCGTATGAGCTTAATAGGATGCGGGTAATAAACTGAAATATTAGATAAATTCTAACAATAGGAAAATTGAACAATGTTTTTATCATCTAGCAAGGTTTTTCAAATTATCAAAGATAATATCCTAACTGCATTTGCTAGGCAATTAGTAATTATAGTTATAGCTAACCAGGGCAGTTTAAAAGTTGCCGTTAATAGTGGAAAAAGACCAGTTTTGCTTAGGTAGATAATCGTCATTGCGAGGAGCTGTTTTGCTGCGACGCGGCAATCCAGAAATTACGATGACAAAAATAAAACAACAAGCTGTTTATTTGGATCACCACGCCACTTCGTGGCTTGCGATGACGGCTATTCGTTTCTATAACCTAGTATTTTATATCATTAGTTGCGACTTTTAAATCGCCCTGATAGCTAACCCGATTAGCATTTAGCCATTTGTTTCAATAGACCTCTTTCGAAACTCTACTTCTGCTGGTGATTTGTACGTCGATCCGGTACTCGAATCCTCACGTACATTAGAGTACGCTGCGGTTCGAGGTGAAGTGTCTCCTTCAAATCCCTCAGCACAAGCGAGTTTCGAAGGAGGTCTAATGAAAAGGATGTCATTCCCGCGTAGGCATATTATTTTATTTCTAACTTTATGTTTTAGATTTTTCCTGCTCTACTAATAACTTAAGGCATTTCTTTATATATTCCTTATAATCAGCATTAGTTTTTAACCTCAATATAGAATAATGGTTAGGATCTAAATTTTTGTTAGACTTTAATGCAGAATGTAAAGAATGAACTAATGCATTTTGTAATTGGTGCGGTACTATATCCACCGGCTTAGGGCTATCATCTTGGCAAACAACTGGAACATCCATTGATGCAAGAGCATCATCTGTACGTGCGTTTTCTAAAGACACTACATCACCAATATCTTCTGCAGCAGCATCACGCTTTGTTAATGATGGTAGATTCCACCTTTTCTGAACAGTTTTTAAAATTGTAGTATGATCAAACGGTATATTTCCTTTAGCCCGACATACTGTACCACTTTGAATTCTAGGAGAAATTGCAATAGTTGGCACTCGTACCCCAAATCTGTTAAAACCAAAATGGAATTCCGCCTTTTCTCCCACATAATCATCTGGTGGGACAGCATTGTTTGGCGGTATTACATGATCATAACATCCACCATGTTCATCATATGTAAAGATTAATAAAGTATCATTCCAAATTGGACTATTACGTAAAGTACGATAAATATCATACATGAATTTTTCTCCCCGCGATACATCTAGACTACCAGGATGCTGACTATTACCCGCCTCTCCAAATCCTAGATCTGGTTCCAACCACACATAAGACGCTAAGGTTCCATTATTAACATCTCGCTGAAAATCTTCAAAAACCCCAAAATGGTTTTCTGATGCGTGCATGACATCAGGATACATCGTTCTAGCAAATGGATAATCAGTATCGTACCCGTACATACTCCAACTAATGTTGTTATTTGATAATAACCCAAAAATACTAGGAGCACGAAGCACATGTTGAGTATTATCCATATAACCGTTAGTAGTGCCAGCACAAGCAAAATTTCTATTAGGGAAGGTCTGAGTTGGAGCAGAAGCGAACCAACGATCAAAAACTACATATTCTCTTGCTAGGGTAGACATAACTGGTAATGCTTCAGGAGTAAACATGCCCATAATATTTGCTTCAACTGTTCCAGGTATATATGGAAAACCATCCAATGAACCTTGTAATATCGCAACAGCAAAATCTTTAATAAACCCAGTATTGTTATCAAAATTTATAGGAGATTCATTACCAAATAATTGCATATTTGTGTGATAATATCCTTCTCCTGGGTCAGCTCCAGGCATAGTATACCACAGATGACGATTACGATCAATTTTAAATACATTTACTTTATTACCTTTTGTATCATAATTAAACTCATTGCCTGTTAATCCTTCAAATGCTTGCCCACTAGGAGATTTATTTCCTTGATCGGTGTAAAGAAAGCCTAACATATGATCAAAAGAACGATTTTCCATCATTACAACGACAATATGGTTTATTTTATTTAGAAAATTAGTGGTCATAATATATACCTTTTTTTATAGATTGATTGTTAATAATAATATATAGCTAACCCGTTAAGGTTCTAGATAGCCTCTCCGCTATTAGCGAGGAGCTACTTTAGTAGCGACTAAGCAATTCAAAAGACCAGAAGTGGATTGCTTAGTCGTAGCAATGCTACTTCCTCACAATAACATTTAGGAACTTATCACAATATCAAGAACCTATTCGGGTTAGCTATATATATAAAGAATCTACAGCACTCTAGCGTAAATATAATAGTCTCTATGTATTCCTTGTACAATTTCATATTTTTTAAGCAATCCCTCTTTAACAAAATTACACCGTTCCAAGACATTAATTGAGCGGATATTATCAGTTATGACAGTTGCTTGAATTCGAACAATTCCAGCATATTCTATAAATCTTAAAATAGCTTTGATAGATTTTAGCATAACTCCTTTTCCCCAAAATGCAGGATCAAGATCATAGCTTATTTCTGCTTTGAGGTGCATTGCAGAGATGGTATTAAACCCAGCTGTCCCTATAAGTTTATTAGTATCTTTGAGGGAAATAGCCCAGTAAAATCCTCGATGATTACGAAATAAACTGGACCAATATCTTACCTCATCAGTAGCTTGTGCGATATCCGATGGACGATTTGGTTCTGTTAGGAATGGTAGCATTTCTGGCTTATTCATATAGGCAAAATAGTCCTCTGAATCATCACTAGTTAATTCTCTAAGTACTATATCACCTAGGTCTAATATAGGAAATTGATGGTATATAGATTGGTTAAGCATATTTAGAATAATTTATTTTTATAATTAATGGGATCGGTTACATTATTTTCTTCAAAGGCTTTAAGTCTAATTAAGCACGAAGGACATGTGCCACAAGATAGCCCATCATCTGATGGATCATAACAAGAAATCGTTTTGGAATAATCTACACCTAATTCTAGACCAGCCTTAATAATTTGCCCCTTTGACATAGTTATTAAAGGGGCATGAATGGTAATTTGTTTACCTGATACTCCTACGGCAGTTGCAAGATTCGCTAAATTATTAAAAGCCGCTAAATATTCCAGGCGGCAATCAGGATAATTAACGGAATCAGTTGCGTGTATCCCAATGAAAATATCAAGAGCTCCTATTATTTCACTAAATCCTAAAGCATAACTTAGAAATATGGTATTACGTGCTGGTACATAAGTAACCGGTATATTATCATGTAATTCACTATGATCTTTATATTTGGGAACATCTATAGCATTGTCAGTGAGAGCTGACCCGCCAAAGTTACGTAAATCAATATTTACAATTTTATGCTGTTTAATGTTATAGTTCTTAACTAATTGCTTAACCTTCTCCAGTTCAACATTATTGCGTTGTGAATAGTTAAAACTCATAGCATGAATTTGGTAATTCATTTTTTCCATCATTGCTAGTACTGTAGCTGAATCTGCCCCACCACTCACTAAAGCTACTGCCTTTTTCATAAAAATCCTCTATCCATTATACTTCCTGCTTTGAAGAATTGGTTCCACAAAACTTCACACTAGTGTTCGGGTTAAGTCGGTGCATCAAACGACGTCATTGCGAGAAGACCATAAGGTCGACGAAGCAATCGTAAGTTGTCATTCCCGCGTAGGCGGGAATCTAATATCCCTGCTTTCGCAGGGATGACACAAAAATGGATTGCTTCGTCGGCTCACGCCTCCTCGCAATGACACCGGTTATTTTTCCACAACTTTTAAACTGCCATGATGACCTCTAAACCAGCTTCCCCTTCGAACTTTCGACAGCTGTGGGCTTGTATACTCCTCGTAATGGTGCCTTAGGTTTCCACAGCCTATTTTCTTCATGTGATTGAGTATATAGCAAAATTTCTGCCCACTAAGTGAAAAAAGTAATTAATTATAGATAATCTTTTAAATATCTTCCAGTATGACTCTCACTACAACCAGCAATGTCCTTCGGAGTCCCGGTAGCTATTATTACACCACCTTTATCTCCACCTTCAGGACCAACATCTATAACGTAATCCGCTGTTTTTATAACATCTAGATTATGCTCAATAACTACCACAGTATTACCCATATCAACTAACTTATGTAGTACTTTAAGCAATTTATTAATATCATCTATGTGTAAGCCTGTTGTTGGTTCATCAAGTATGTATAAAGTTTTACCAGTTGAGCGTTTTGATAATTCTTTAGCTAATTTTATCCTCTGTGCTTCACCTCCAGACAAAGTAGTAGCAGATTGTCCAATTTTTATATAACCAAGTCCTACCTCATTTAAAGTAACAAGCTTTTCGTAGATTAGTGGCACTTTCTCAAAAAAACTCATTGCATCATCAACTGTCATCCTAAGGACATCAGATATAGATTTATCCTTATATTTAATTTCGAGAGTCTCCCTGTTATATCTATCTCCATTACAAACATCACATTTTACATAAATATCAGGTAAAAAATGCATTTCTATTTTAATCAGACCATCGCCTTGACATGATTCACATCTCCCACCTTTAACATTGAATGAAAACCTACCAACTTTATAACCTCGTGTTTTTGCAGTTGGTAGTTCAGCAAACCAGTCTCTAATATGGGTAAATGCACCTGTATAAGTTGCCGGGTTTGACCTTGGTGTACGACCTATTGGTGATTGGTTTATATCAATCACCTTGTCAATATATTCAAGACCGGTAATTGATTTGTACTCTCCTGGAAAGATTTTTGAAGATGGTTCTAAAAACTTTAAAGCTGCTTTATATAAAGTGTGAATTATTAAACTTGATTTTCCACTGCCGGATACTCCGGTTATTGCTGTAAAACTACTCAGAGGGATTGTAACATTAACATCTTGTAAATTATTAGACACAGCTCCAGTTAAGGTTATTACCTTACCGGAAGAGGATACCCGAGTATTTGTAGGCACTTCAATAAATTGTTTACCACTTAAATAGCTGCCAGTTATACTATCTGCACATTGTTTAATTTCCTCAATTGTTCCTTGTGCTACTATATATCCGCCATGAATACCGGCACCTGGTCCAACATCGATAATGTGATCAGATTCATACATTGTCTCTTCATCATGCTCAACAACCAGCACTGTATTACCAAGGTCTCGAAGATTCTTGAGAGTTTCTATTAATCGTGCATTATCACGCTGATGTAAACCAATTGACGGTTCATCAAGTACATATAACACACCGCTGAGTCCCGAACCAATTTGTGATGCCAAGCGAATACGCTGGCTTTCTCCACCAGATAAAGTGCCTGACTCTCTAGACAAAGCAAGATATTCAAGACCAACATTCATCAGAAATTGTAATCTTTCTTTAATTTCCTTTAATATACGTTCAGCAATAGCCATTTGCCTTTTATTAAGCTGTTTATCTAATTGATTAAACCATTGTTGTAGTTGCAAAATACTCATGGCAGATATTTGTCCTATATGATGATCGGCAATTTTAATACAAAGTGACTCCATTTTTAGTCTATACCCTTTACAAGATGTACACTTGTATTCTGCTTTGTATTTTAATAATTCTTCTTTTACTAAAGAGGAATCAGCTTTACGCTCCTTTTCTTGTAAGCTAGGTATTATTCCGGCAAAAGGTTGCTGGATAATCTGAGATTTAGAACCATCATGATATTGAAAATCTATAACATCGTCACCTGATCCATGGAGCAATATTTGCTGGATCGTATTTGGTAGTTCTATAAAGGGAGTATCTAATGAAAACTTGTAATGACTTGCTAAGGCTTTTAATGTTTCTAAAAAGAACTTGGAGGATATTTTACCCCAAGGTGCTATAGCTCCATCTTTAATACTAATTCTGCCATCTGGAATAATTAATTCTTTATCAAGAAATAATTCTTTGCCAAGACCTTCACATTTAGGACAGGCACCAAATGGGCTATTAAAGGAAAATATCCTTGGTTCTATCTCAGTAATCTGGAAACCAGAAACTGGACAAGAATATTTTTCTGAAAAAATGATTTTCGAGCCTTTAGTAAGATTTGTCTCTAATCCGTCTGGTAAATCAACGATTTCAACATATACTATACCATCTGCCAGCTTAAGAGCTATTTCCAAACTATCTGCCAGCCTATTACCTAAATCACTTTCTAGAGAAATCCTATCAACAATTACTTCAATATTATGCTTTTTATTCTTATCAAATTTTGGAAGATTATCAATCTCATAAAGTTCATTGTTAATTATCAGTCTTCCAAATCCCTGTTTTCTAAGATCAAGAATTTCACGTCTGAATTCACCTTTCTGTCCTCTGATAATTGGAGCTAAAATGTATAATTTACTTTCCCTAGGAAGAACAAGAATGGCATCTATCATCTCTGATATAGTCTGATTCTTTATAGGTAGACCTGTTGCTGGAGAATAGGGTACACCTACCCTTGCATATAGTAATCTCAAATAATCATAAATCTCAGTTATAGTGCCCACTGTAGAACGTGGATTTTTAGATGTAGTTTTTTGATCAATAGCTATTGCTGGCGACAAACCAGATACTGATTCAACATCAGGCTTATCCTGAAGATGTAAGAATTGCCTAGCATAGGAAGATAGACTTTCAACATATCTACGTTGTCCTTCCGCGTAAATAGTATCAAAAGCTAGTGAAGATTTACCAGAACCACTAAGCCCTGTAATTACCACAAACTTATTTCTAGGAATGTCAACATTTACATTTTTTAAATTATGCTCCTTAGCACCACGAACTTTAATATATTCTTGCATAATAATTTATTATAAATTTTCTATGAATTTTCTATGAATTTTATACTTATTTTCTAGGAACTTTCTAGGATATTTCAAGAAAATTCATAGACAATTTGTATAAAATAAGTATAAAATAAGTATAAAATTTCAAAAAACTTGTAGCATTATAGGTTGTTTTGAATTACTATTGCAATAATTAAATTTTTAAATAAATTAGGTAATGATTTGTGGCTGGTAGTTTAAATAAAGCAATATTAATAGGTAATTTAGGACGTGATCCAGAAATTAGGCACACGGCTGACGGTAAGGAGATAGCAAGTTTCAGTGTTGCTACTTCTGAGACATGGAAAGATCGGGTAACTGGAGAGAAGAAAGAAAAAACTGAATGGCATAGAGTGGTAATATTTAGCGAAGGTTTGGTATCTGTTGTAAAAAATTATGCCAAAAAAGGAACTAAAGTTTACTTAGAAGGTAATTTACAAACTAGAAAGTGGGTGGATAACCTTGGTCACGAAAAATATACGACAGAAATAGTGTTGCAGAATTTCAATTCACAATTTATATTGTTGGATTCTAAAGGTGGTGGTACTCAAGTCCCAGATTCTATTTCACCCAAAAATATGGTTACTAATTTTGACCATAGTGATCTAGATGATGAAATACCTTTCTAGAATTGCTCTGCTTTTTATGTCTCTGTTACTTTCTTCTTGTACTTCGTCTTTCGAGACAAGGGTTGAGGAAGCAGAAAAACTAGCTTCAGTAAACAAGTTTGAGAAGAAACTTATTAAGGCGGGCGATTTTGCTATTACAACTTACCAACGTATTTTGGATAAAGATAGTCCTTATGTATTTTATATTGAGGGTGATGGAAGTATTAGTATAGGACGCTATGCCATTGCAGACAATCCAACTCCTTCCAAAATTATGTTGTTTAAGCTTGCCACCCTTGATACTAGGCCTAATGTAGTTTATATAGCTCGTCCATGCCAATATACACCAGTAGAGCTTAATGCTAATTGCAATCAAGCCTATTGGACAAACAAAAGAATGGCTGAAGAGGTTATAGAATCAACAAATATAGTAATAAATAGTATAAATAATGGTAAACCAGCTAGTTTGGTTGGTTTCTCTGGTGGTGGTGGTATTGTTATTTTGGTGGCAGCAAGAAATAAGCATATTAAGGATATAATAACTATAGCTGGTAATCTTGATATTGAGAATTTTAGTAAATATCATGGAATATATGCATTAAAGAAGTCATTAAATCCCATAGATTATGCCATAAAAATCAATAATATTCCGCAATTACATATTTCGGGAAGCAAAGATGCAATAGTACCAAGTAGTATTATGCATGGCTATGTAAAAGCTAGTTCTTCAAATTGTATACAGCAAAAGATTTTTCCTAATATTACTCATACTAAAGGTTGGGATAAGGTGTGGCAGGATGTACTAAAAATTAACCTTACCTGTAAATATAACAAATAACTCATGTATGGATCTACCCAAAAATGCAAGGAAAAAATAATACTTGACAGAAAAAAGCAAATGCAGTCATGTATTCGACTTAAGGCTCAATAAAGTGCCATAGCCCTGATGGAATTC
>JAHFPS010000021.1 GCA_023269695.1 Rickettsia sp. | reverse complement strand
CACTTTTATTATTAGTAATAATGGCATCTAAATACTTTATGACTTGTTGTAAATACCATATAACGATTGTAGCACTATCCCCTGAATAATCGTATACTTTTTGCATTAGATCATCATCAGCACAAAGTTTAAGACCTTTGTTAATGTTAGCCTTGCTTCAATCAACTCTGGCTGAAGCTCATGCAGATTAATAATTTCTTTAACTTGTTGTTGATTTTGGTCGTTATTAGTCATATGATTTTTCTACCGTTTTTTGGGTTATAAAAAATGGGGTACTAGAGGTTAGCTTGGTAAAATTTGCGTTTTATTCTAACCTCTGTACTTGTTAGTTAACTAGATAGCACTTACTACTTAACAACAAACCTAAATAATATTAAGTACTATCAACACCACACCTCTCCCAATATGGAGGAGGTGTGAAGCGAATTAATGAGTAAAATCAAGTATTTCCCTAAGAAAACCAAAGAAGCTATAAAGACAACGAAAAAATAACCACTGTAACCAGAACAGTTAAATTCTTATACTCTATTTCCGGACAATTACCTTGTTACCAATTACGGTCATATACCTTGTTATCGACACCCATTCAAAAGAAACCTTTTACTAATCGGATGATCATGATATAATATGCTTATTGAATAATTACAGTTTTTATCTAATTTTCATCTTGTTTTTTAAAATTGTTAATATACCCAATGTTTGGGCTATTCAGTTTATTTATATATTTTTGGTAAGTTTTATGAGTTTTTTTTCTAACCCAAGAGTAATTTTTATAGAAAAATTGATAGTAAGCATATTATTTTTGTATTTAGTTTTATATGTAATTGCTTACACTAGGTATCAAATTTCTATTGTAATTTTAGATAAGAGAATTACTAGGTTATTTATTCTATCTGAAGGAAAAAATCCTAAATTTGTTTTCGAAAGAATCCCTTATTTACAACAAGAAACTGTTCCTGTTAAACCTATACTCTCTCAACCATCAAGTGTATGGAAATCATTTGATCCAAAATATAATCAAGTGAATATTGAGATTTTCAAGGAGTTAAGATTTTTGATTGCCAATAAAAAGCAAGATTTAAAAGATTTAGATCTAAGTGGTATTATTTTATTTGGTACGGGAAATAATAAATATGATATTGATTTTAGTAAGTCTTATTTTCATAACATAAATTTTTTTAGAGCCAATCTCTCATTAAATAATTTCCAAAAAAGTGAATTTTCTAACGTAGATTTTTGGGGAGCAAAGTTGCTAGGATGTGATTTTGCCCTTTCTAGATTTACTAATGAAACTTATTTAGAATCTTCTGATTTTTCAGGAAGTAATTTGTGTGGAGTAGAATTTACTAATGTTTCTTATAATACCGCAATTTTTAGTAATACAAATTTGATAGGAGTTGATTTATCTAAAATGTTAGTTTCTCATACTCATCAGCCTAATTTGCAGGGGGCATATTATAACTCTAAACCTTTGACGGCAATGAGTGGTTTACAAATGGAATGGATTAATAGACTAAACCCCTCTTGTTCTCGATATATGTTTTCTAGAGGATTCCCTGCTACAAAATTTCCTGAAGAATTTAATCCTAAAGAACACGGTATGATTGATATTTTCGAGATCCCTGATGATAAGATAAAAGAATTTTTAGAATCCTATAATTAAATCTCTTTTGAAACGTAAGCATCTGGTAATGCTAAGGGCAAAGGCGGTATAGACTATTTTTAGGATAGTATAATATTCCCAGTAGCAAATATACAATTTTAAAATAATTTATATGCGTTTTAGTAAAAACTCCACCCCTAGTATTTCCATGCTAGGGGATATTCATACGATGTTGTATCGCTTGATATAGTATAGTTCATACCTGGGCTTTAGCTAATTCAGTACCCTGTGAAACTTATCACGTATATATTTTTCTTAAAGAACCAAAGAAGCTGCAAATAAGAGACAGCGAAAAAATAACCACTGTAACCCGCAATCAGATCAGTTAAATTAAATACTACTTACCGTTAATCTAATTTTTGATTTGGCAGTACTTTTTATAATCCGTTCCAACAAATAAGCTAAAATATTCCTTATAAAACTTACATCTCTTACAAAAACCTCATAATCTCCTACAACTGCTTACTTTAAAACTTTTTGTCTTAAAAACAATGGGTGATAATGACCCCTATTTATTTTCAAGAAAATCACATAATTTATCATCTTAGGTTTAGTTATGCCGCTACGACGGAAAAAGTAGCAAGAAAAGGCAATAGCAAATAATTAATAAAAGAGGAAGATTATGGTGGATTCGAAGAAAATACCAAACACAACTAACAAAATAACTAGTAAACCAAAAAATCAGCATTGCCTAGATAATAACTGGAGCAATACTTTTTCATATTTTAGCTACGGAATAGTTGCCATCTTACTTATCACTATTGCCTCTGAAAGCTTAGCGGTAGATTTAGGTAGATTTGGTAAAGGTGCCACTGAACCACTGGTAAAATTTGCAACGGATTACTGGATTTATGGAGCTGGGCTTGGTGGTATTTTCACAGCTATTCTATCTGAAGGTGATGGTCGCGTTCGAGTAGTTCGTGGCGGTACAGTTTTTGTCGGTAGTAGTGCTATTTGTATGGGTATACTGGCTGCTATGGCTTAAATCAAGGATAAATTGTAACAATATTTAATTTTTTTACTTACGAGATTCAATTATGGAAAGAGTAAGATTTAATAATTGCTTAAACAGACCGGTGAGATTTTGGAATATATCTATTGGTTCAATAGTAGGGGGTATTAGCTTTGGGTTAATCATTTTATGTTTTAAAGGAGTGTTATGGTCTTTTTTGGCAAGTGCTATTGGTTTTGCGATAGGTGGTTGGTTTATGGATAAATGGTGGCTTGGCATAATCCAGCGTTGGCTCTATTGGCATCTACCATTTGGTAGGCTGTTTATATCAACGAATTTACCAGAGTCTCATATAAGGCTGTTTATGTAGTAATACTAAATTAAATGTAAATAGATATGAATAAGTAGGGATTAAAGAATGGAAAAGATAATAGCTATAGGGAACATTCAACAAGTAGCAAGACAGCGGAATTTGTTTTTAATACTCACGATGCTACTTTGTGTTAGTTGCCTAGGGTTATCAGTTAAATTACTAACAAGCAATGAAAAAGTAATTTTGGTACCAAGTCTTAGTCAAGAAGTATGGACTAGTAATAATGGAGTTTCTAAAGGATATCTGGAAGAAACAAGCCTAATGTACCTGCCACTGCTTCTTGATTTAAATCCAGAAATAATAGATTACAAAGCAGCTATCATCTTTAAATATATTTCACAAAGTGATCCTACTTATATGAAGAATATCCAAAACTATTTTTCTGATAGCAAAGAAAAATACAAAAAATTTGTCTTATCAACATATTTTTCCATCAAGAATTTAGAAGTTGATAGTAAGAATTTGCAAGTAATAGCAGCTGGCATGCTAACCTCTAGATTCGGTGATAAAGGCTTTGAGGTCAGCCCTAGTTCTTATCAATTATCTTATGAGTGGCTAGGCGGACAGCTTAGACTCAAAGAATTTGTAAGAATCAACGAAAATCAAGAGCCAGAGTCAGTACGGCATAGCAGAGAAAATTATAAAGATAAAGGATCAGAAAACTAGAGAATAAAATGAGCAAAATAATGACTAGAATAACGCTAATAATCGCCATGATACTAACGAGTAGCGGAGTACTTGCAGCACAAGAATTTGAATATATTCCAGGAAGTAAAATCAAAGCCAAGATAAGTGCAAGTAACGTTAATAGAATAGAATTTGGTAAAATAGCTATAGCACAAATTATTGGTGATGAAAGTAAATATAAGATAATAGCTGATGATAAAGCACAAAATATTTTTTTATTGCCAAAAGTTCTAGCTCCTGAAATTTTTGAATTAGTCTTGGTTAATTCTTCTGGGAACGTTGCTGATTTAATACTTAAAGTGGAAGATATAGAGGGGCAAATTGTTAAAATCTCCATGGATAATTTTTATAATAAGTCATCTAACATCTTCGCCTCATCTCTTAACAATAAATGGTTAGTACAATCCCAAGAACAAGAAATTGCAAGGATGATAAGGAGTATGGTCTTGGATAAAGAGGATAAATATTACGTAATTAGAGTAAAGAGAAAAATTAATCGTTTGCAAAATATCGGGCTATCCATAGAGCAAGATAGGATTTATCGTTTTGGTAAACTTATTGGAGCAAGGTTAAATGTCACCAACAAAAAATCTAAAAAACTAATTCATCTTAAAGAAGCATATTTTAGCAATCTATTTGATTTTTGTTTAGCTACCACTATTGAAAAAACCATACTTCCTCCTAAAGCTAAAGGATTTGTCTGGGTAATAGCAAAGGAGCAAGGCGATGATTAATATGACAATATTTGCTAAACTTAAAGAAAAAATACCATTTTTAACAAGGAATAACAAATCACCAGAAGGCAAGCATCCTAAATCTTCAAGTAAAGAGTCACTAGACGGAAAAGTTGATCTAACCACTAATAATCATCAACAACAGATGTTAAATAGCAAACCAGATATAAACTATAGCCATACTGAAGAAATTATTGCTAATCCGGCTATTCGATACAAACAGTATAATTTATTGTTACTGATTTTTGGCAGTAGCATTATTGCTGTACTTGTTCTAATCAGCCTAATGCAAGGAAAGAATAAGCAAAAAGCAATTATTAATGATAATCCTAAACCAAAATTAGAGGTGGCAAGTGAGGCGTTAGACCCAGAGAAAATGTGGCGTAACCACTTTGAGGACTTACTAAATGACAATAAACGTAAGTTTGATGAACGTTTGCAAGGAGCAGAAACAAACTTTATAGAAAAAGAACAAAAATTACAAGAAGAGATAAAATTGGAACTAGCTAAAATGCAGGTTCAGCTAAATTTTGCTAAAAGTGAGCTAATAAGTGCGACAGAAGAGCTAAAAAGAATGCATCAAATTCACCAGGAAGCAGAGCAAAATGTCAAAGATTTGACTAATGATGCAAATATTAGTGCCGTAGACTTAAACAGCCAAATAGAATTTGATAAACCAAAAGATGCCAAGATTTACATCCCAGAAACTTCTTATGTTAGTGGTTATTTATTAGGTGGTCTTGCAGTATCTACCGCATTAAATACTCCTGATGAAAATGCTAGTCCTGTGGTAATTAGATTAACGGAAAGAGGTAACTTACCAAAGAACTTTAATCTTGATATTTCCACCTGTCGCATTTTAGGAAGTAGCTATGGTGACTTATCAAGTGAAAGAGCAACTATTCGTTTAGAGAAGATGGTCTGCATTGACCCAACTACAGAACTAATAACCACCAGTAATATAGCAGGTCTTGTGCATGGTTCAGATGGCATGAATGGTATTAAGGGTAAAATAGTAGCTACTAGTAGTAAGCACATAAAAAATGCTTTGATCGGTGGAGTAATTAGCGGACTTAGCCAAAGTAGCAAAGGTCAGGAGAGCATGGCTATAACAAGCCTTGGGGCAGTTGCAACTCAAAAGAAAGGTTTTAAGGATATGGTAACAAATGGAGCTTTATCAGGGGCATCTAATGCTGCAGAAAAAATAGCTGATTATTACTTAAGAATGGCAGAAAGTATGTCGCCTATTCTTACTATACCTGGTGGAGTAAAGGTAGATGTTATCTTCACCAAAGGCTTTTTTATTGGGGAATTAACTACCCATAAAAAAATTAA
This sequence comes from Rickettsia sp., assembly GCA_023269695.1. GTDB lineage: Bacteria > Pseudomonadota > Alphaproteobacteria > Rickettsiales > Rickettsiaceae > Tisiphia. The sequence goes on along the minus strand of JAHFPS010000021.1, from coordinate 15,724 downwards.
GCAAGAAAGAAAAGGAAATCTAGCAAACAAGAAATACCAAGAAGAATAACGGGAGAACCATAATGACAGAGAAAATAGTAATAACTGAAAGAAAAGTAATACAACAAATTTACCGAAAAATCCTGCTTTTTACCATGTTATTTAGTTTATCTGCCTGTGGTGTTTATGGTTCATCATTTACTTGCAGAGATGCAAGTGGTTTGGATTGCCTGCCTTTGAGCATAGTTGATCAAAAAATCAATAGTGGAGAAATTGCTGAAGTTGAATTAAAGGAAAGGGCAAAATGTAAAGGAAGGAACTGCTACACTAAAAGCCTTACAGAGAAACCTGATATTAAACCTAATAAAATTCATAAAATAAAGTTGCAGCCAGAAACCGAGCAGAAAATATTTAAAAATGGTAATTTGTTATATATCAAATAACTCTATGTCAACAATAAAACACTCTAGATGAATTAAGAAAGATAATTATATGAAGATAGTTAATTTTTTACAAAATATAGGAAATATTTGCGGTCTTACGGTTCCTGCAGAAGTAAATTACGCAAGTTACAAGCTAATGCAAGAACATATCAACGATAATACCAAAGGAGCAAAATCTTTAGCTCCATATTTAAGCTACCGATATTTTGATCCTAAATGCAATATTTTCTTTAATGAAAACAATGTAATAGGGTTCATGTTAGAAATAGCTCCGATAGTTGGAACAGATATTAATTTAGAAAAAAACTTAAGTTTATTTTTTAACAATGAATTACCAGCAAATTGTTATTTACAATTTTTACTGATTGCCAGTCATAACATAGAGCAAAAGCTAAAATTATGGAGCAATGCTAGAAGTAATTCTAATCAGATGTTACAGCAATTAACAGAATTTCGTAGGGAATATGTTAGTAAATGTGCCAAAGATTTTGCTAATTCAAATGGTAGAATGGCTAAAGATTTCAGGATATATGTTTCTTTTAGCAAAAAAAATGACAATAGTAATAATGTGAGATCTATTGAAGAAATAGTAGTTTTTCAAAGCAAATTAGTGAAAAAGTTGCAATCAATAAAACTATCTCCCCGTATATGTGATGCTGAAAATTTAATGTTTGTAGCAGCTGATATAGCTCAAATGCAAATGCAAGAAAGATTAAGTCGTAAATATGATCCAATCAATCCGTTAGCTAGTCAAATATTGACACCACTTTCAAGAACTATGGTGCAAGAAGATTGTCTAATTCATCTGGATAGTACTTATAACGATAATAGATCAAAGATAAACAAATTACCAACTAACAAATTAGTTTCTAAATGTTTTTACCCAGTTGCATTGCCAGAGCAGTGGTCATTACTTGAGATGATTAATTTACTTGGCTCAACAAATGATTATGGTTTACCAGCCAGGCTAATAATTAGCTACACAGTGGCAAATAATGTAAGTAAAACGCAAAACTCAAAAATTCTAGCAAGAGGACATAGAAGCATCCATGCTGCTGAGCAATGGTATGCAAGGCATGATACTAATTTAAAAAAAGAAGCTCTAGAGTGGCGGGAGATAATTGCTAAAGCTAAAAATGGTGAACAATTTTTAACAGAATCCCTGCAAATAATGATTACTGCTCCTGAAAGCGAAATAGAAATAGCACAGGAATGCTTAACGAGTCTATACAATGCGAATGACTTCCAATTACAAATTAACAAAAACCTACAATTACCAGCAATGTTATCCATATTACCAATGCAACAACTGGTTAGTTGGAACTTTTTGCGGCATTTCCAATTGGTTAAAATTGCTCAATCTAAGGAAGTAATAGCTAAACTACCAATACATGGAGAATGGAAGGGAGTTATGCAAAGTGGAGTGCTATTACTAGGACGTAGAGGAGAGCTATTTAACTGGAATCCATTTGTCCGAATCAATGCCGGTAATTACAACGTATCGGTCATGGCACCATCTGGTTCTGGTAAGTCAGTATTTTTGCAGGAGTTAGCTACCTCAATGCTAGCACAAAACTTTGCCGTATTTATTTTAGATATAGGTGGTAGTTATCAAAATATTTGTGAGTTAATTGGTGGGGAAACAATTAGGTTCAATCAGCATAATAATATTTCTTTAAATCCTTTTGCTCAAATAGCAGGTAGCGGCAGTAAACATGCTAAAGCTCTTTCTATGATTGAAAGAAATTGTCATCTGGTAGAAATAGGTTCAGTTACCGGGTTATCCTTAGAACAAATTGAAATGCTGACTGCTAGTACTAAGCATCAAGATCATAATATTGCCAAAGATCAATGGCAAGCAAAACAAGACGATGATCAAGATTTAGCCTTAGAGCAAAAAATAGAAATATTACAAATAGAAAATCATTTTGTTACTAAGGACAGTATCATTTATGCCAAGAGCATTATAAGTAGCATGTGCGGCATTAGCAAGGATGCACATAAGGAAGCTATCATTGAGCGAGCAATAAGTGAAGGCATAGGAAAATATGGCAGCGAACTCGATATTAGCAAACTTACTAAAGTACTAGAAGAACTGGAAGGAGAAGCTGCAAAGGCTCTTGCCGAAACATTATACCCTTATACTGAAAAAGGAGTACACGGTAAATTCTTTAAGCAAGGCAAGACTGCTTCATTTAAAGAAATGCTAACCATATTTGAGTTTGAGGAAGTAAAAAATGATCCAGTGTTACTTGGTGTAATATTACAAGTAGTATTGATGCAAGTAACAATGCAATTTTTATGTGGTGATAGATCAAAACAATTTTTACTAATCGTTGATGAGGCTTGGATGATTTTAGATTATTCAGCCAAATTCCTAGAAAGCTTTGGCAGAACGGTCAGAAAATATGGTGGTTCATTAGTTGTTTGCGTGCAAAATTTTAGTGATTTCCAGAGAAGTGATGAACGCAGAAGCATTTTAGAAAATAGTTCATGGCTGGTGATATTAAAGCAAGATGAAAAAGGGCTAAGCTCATTGAGTGCTTCAGAAAGCTTTAAAGATATTATGCCCTTGATTGAGTCTATTAGTTTGGTACCAGGTAAATATGCAGAGATGCTGCTTATATCTACTGGCTTAAAAGTTGTTGGACGACTTGAGTTAGATCCATACTCGCAAGGATTATACTCAACAGAAGCAGCTGATTTTAAATATTTACTTGAGGCAAAACGTAAGGGCTTAAGTAAAGATGAAGCAGTAAAAGCTTTGGCAAGCAAATATGGTGAATTACCTATAGCTATAACCCGGGAAGGTTCTAGATAGTTTCCGTCTATTAGCGAGGAAGGCCGTAGGTCGACGAAGCAATCTAAGAGCATGGATTGCCACTACACTCACGTGGTCTCGCTAATAGACGCCTGGAATATCTAGAACTTATTCGGGTTAGCTATACTCTAGAAAATATCGATAAACAGTAATTAAAAGGATCATGAGCCTCAATATGAACATAAATAGTAACCTAAATATAGGTAGTAATAATAACGAATTTAACAAAAAACAAATTATTGTTTTGCTAATGTTTACGATACTTGGAGTATCAATTGGCTGGCTTGGATTTTTGCTATTTGGTGATATTGGTAATCAATGCAAGATTATCTATGTATCACAAAAAGAAATATTGAGATTGGAAAAAGAAAGAATAAACCAACAACCAAAAGAGAAAAATCTATTTTTTGGCAAAATTAATCAGGCGATAGAGCTAATCAATTCAGAAGCTCAAAAATATAAGGACAAAAGAAGCAAAGTGATATTTGTAATCGATAATTTTATTACGGGAGAAGGTACGTTGTCAATAAGCAAGCAAGTACATCAGAATGTAATAGACAATTTAGCAAAACTATTAGGTAACCTAAAGCAAGCTAAGTCGTCTGATAGATTAGAGGATAATAATTTAGGAGAGGTAACTATTAACAAATAACCATAACTATAGCTAACTTGATCAGTATTTACCCATAGTAAACTAGCGTCATTGCGAGGAGCCACTTCAGTGGCGACGAAGCAATTCAAGGAAATGATTAGATTTGGATTGCTTCGTCGTAGTAATACTACTCTCACAATGATGGAGTAATGCTAGTCGGGTTAGCTATATTAAACAGCAACTATCAAAATAACAAACAATTAAATAATAACCAATAAATATAGAGGAATTAACAATGTACGACAAAACTAATTATCCGTTTTATAGCAAAACGAACAAACAAAATACCAACTCAAATATAAACTCACAATCTCGTAATGATTGTAACAACTACAGGTACCATATGAACAACCAAATTAACAGCCAAAATAGCGACCAAAATGCTAATTATTTAAAACGTAAACAAGATACCAGAAAAAAGATCATGCTAGGAGGTTTAGTAATAAAAGCAGGACTGGATTACTTACATCCAGAAGATGTTGAAGTTCTCTACGGTATGTTGCTAACAAGCAAAACACTACTTAATACCAATCCAGAGATTTTTGAGTATTGGAGGAAATGTGGTAAAGATTTGAAGAAAATACAAATGAACTGAGGAACAAAGGTAAACATATAGCTAACCCGACTAACATATATGCCAAATTCACATACGTCATTGCGAGGAGCTACTTTAGTAGCGACGAAGCAATCCAAGAAATTGTTAGAAATGGATTGCTTCGTTCGGGCTTCGTGCCTCCTCGCAATGACGTCAGTTTGTCATGGATAAATACTAATAGGACTAACTATAAAAAAGCAAACATAAAAAACTAAGTGAACTAAATAGAAATGAAACAACTAATAATAGCTTTAGTAATCTTACTGCCACAAATAACCATTGCCAAGGATTTTGGTATATATGGAACAATTTTTGAGGTTAAGGAGGAAGGATTTTTAGCAATGATCCAAAGAAAACTAAAGCTAGTTGATATAGAACAGGAGCAAAGAAAAATGTTAGAAATTGCTAAAAATAGAATAGAAGAACCTGTGTTCGTTACAAATATAAAACGAACTGAGAAACCACAGAGTTTTACCTATGAGCCAAGCTATATGGTAAAAGAGGATATTATCTTACCTAATGGCAAACTACTTTATGCACTAGGTACAAGAGTTAATCCACTAGATCACATGAGTTTAGACAAGAAACTAATATTTATTAATGGTAAAGATACCTTGCAAATAGAGTGGTTTAAGCAACAACAAAGCAGAGGGGTAATAAAGGAAGAAGACAAATTAATATTAATCGCTGGCAGACCGCTCGATTTACAGAAAGAACTAAATAGAGAGGTATATTTTGATCAAGCAGGAATTTTAACAACAAAATTCAACATTGAGCAAGTCCCAGCAATAATAGAACAAGAAGGTAAGTTGTTAAGAATAAGGGAAGTAGAAATCGATTAGTGATTGCAATTAGTCATATCAACTTACCATAAATCTATTTTAGGTAAGTTTAAGACAAAGTTAGTAATTTGAATAAATTTAGGGGTAAGAAGTTGATAAATATCAATAATGCAACCTTGAGCAGAAAGTTTGGCGACCCAGCTCAAGGTGCAAAGACACGGTTAAGCATCATACTGATAGTGGCTATTTTTATGCCATTTTCAGCATCTGCCAGTATCACATGTCAGGGGCATTTTGTCAATCCAATTACTGACATTTGTTGGAGCTGCATATTACCAATAAGTATAGGCAATGTCATTAATATTGGTAGCGGTGTCATGCCTAAACAAAGAGATACCAAAAATCCCTCATCACCAGTTTGTTTATGTGTTAAAGCCAATATTCCTGTACCAGGAATAGCAATAGGATTTTGGGAACCAGTAAGACTTATTGATGTTACAAGAACGCCTTATTGTATGACTAATCTTGGTGGAGTACCTCTAGAATCTATTGGTTCTGATGCAAAAAGGATTAGTAGTTTTAATAGAGGATATGATGATAGGCATGTTCACGATAGTTTTTACCACGTTCATTATTATATTTACCCATTAATTTATTGGCTTGAACTCATTACTGATTTTATTTGTTTAGAACAAAATACCTTTGATGTGGCTTATATGAGTGAGTTTGATGTTACTTGGAATGATGAGAAATTGCAGAGCCTATTAAATCCTGAAGCTTTTTTATTTGCCAACCCTATAGCCCAGGCAGCTTGTGCCTTGGATTGTGCAAGTAGTACAGTCAGGTTGCCGTTAGATAGTATGTTTTGGTGTGCTGGTTGTTGGGGTAATATGTATCCATTGTCTGGGGCAAATGCTGATCATGTTGGCGGAGTTCAGAGTAGTAGTTTACTAGCTATCCGAATAATTGCCAAGATGCACCGAATAGGATTAGCTCAGGAGACATCAACTGATGAAAACACTTCTTTAACAGGTGGCGGAAAATTGTGCCGTAAGTCTAGAGCATTAAAGATCAAAAAGAGTCAATACAAGTTACAAATGGTTAATCCAGTATCAACATCAAGTGGTATTGGTTGTTGGTCATTGGGCTTAAGTGACATGATGTATTCAACATTTAAAGAATATCCGTATGACGGACAAGATTGGGGGTATTTAGTATGGCGAAAGAAAAATTGCTGTGCCTTTTAGTTGTATTACTATTTAGCAGTAGTCACTTAACTATAGCACAAAATATTAGCAACACTAATAGCGAATTGCTAAATAACGTAAAAAATATTGAGGTAACTGATCAGCAGCAAGATTGGGCTAAAGAATTGGGACATGCAGGACAAATATTAACAAGAGAAGCTATTTTACAAAAGCTGCGTGAGTTAGATGAACAGCATTGTTTAAAACAAGGGCAAAATTGCAGTGATAAAGAATTATGGGACAAAGAACTTATTAATCCAGCAGTGCTTAAGATATTTGTAAGTAGCGGGATGCCAGGTAATTTACTGAAGATCTATCATCAGCAAGCAGTCAAATATGGTGGAACATTGGTATTTAAGGGATTACCCAATGGTAGCTTTAAAGAACTTAGCAAACTCGTTATGTCAATATCAGAAAATGGTGAAGCAGGCAGTATGCAAATAGATGATGAAGCCTTTGACCAATTTGGTATTAATGTTGTGCCAGCTATTTTGCTGGTTAAACAAGAAGGTTACTTAGATGGGTGTTTTGGTAAATCTTGCAAAGTTACTTACGATAAGATTATTGGCAGTATATCCGTCAAAAAGGCTTTAGAAAAATTTACAATTAATGGTGATTTATCACAAGAAGCTGAGAGGTTACTAAAAAATGATTAAATTTAAAATGACAAATAATTACAAAATAACATTTGAAAACTTTTGTTATGTAAGTCGTTGGTTGCTAAGGCTCAGTGTAACCCTGCTACCCTTTTGGCATCTAACTAGCCTAGCTGTATATACTGAACCTACTGCTAAAACTAATGTTAATAAAGTAGACCCATTATTTAATGAGAAAATAGAGAATTATAAAGCTTTTGAACAAGTTCTAGAAAGACAAAAGGCATCTGCAGTAAAAGGGGTTGAATCTGAAACAGGTTTTAACGATCTAGTTGGCAGTAGGCAAGCAAGAACTAAGGGGGCAGAATTAAGTAATATCAGGGCAGAAGAACTTGAAGGCTCTGGAATAAGAGAATCATTTAAAGAAGCTTGGATTAATGAATATCTAGTTGATTACTCTAGACCTGGAATGATGAGATATAAAGACGATGCAAATAGCATAACTGAAGGGACAGGGCAAATGATGTCAAGTTTATTAGGTTTTTTGAAAAGGTTAGATATTGATTGTAAGCAAGTTAAAGGAAATAAGGAAATAGAACCACAATATTATATCCAGCTAATAAAAGAGCTTGATCGGAATAAGGGAGATACAGTCTATGATAAAACTATATGTGAGGAACTACGTAACAAATATCATTGCATTGACGAGTTAGTATTGCAATGTTTGCACTTTGCTGAGAAGACAACTGAATTGACAATAAATGGTTCGAATATCAACTATCATCAAAGTTTAATAGGTTCGGCTAAACGTATTAGTTTTGCAGCAAATTATGGTTCTGACGGTGGGGCAAGTAGTTATGGTGGAGGTACAGTATGTTTTGGTCTGATAAATAAATCGAGTGGAACAACTTATAGTGCTAATGAAGCAAATTGGTATGTAGATTTTAATGTATCTACTAATGTGCTGACGATTAACAGATTACAGTTAACTGATCTTACTTACGGTACGTTCATTATGATTAAATTAAATGGTGCGGTGATATTTGCTGGTCCGAGTGGTGGCAACAACTTATTTCTCAATGGTCATAGAGAAGTTATAACTAAAGGGGAGCATAAATATCTCGACTTGTTTGGCAAGAGAATGAATATCACAACTAATTATCCAAAAGTTAATACTGGTGTTAGTGAGTATGCCCTTGGTTTAGATTGTATAGCGGATAGGTCTAGGGTTGGGGTAGTGGATTTATTGCCTCATATTAGGCAGGGAGCAAATAGAATGGAGATTAAGGCGATTACTCTTGGATCAAATAGGGTGAGTTTTAATCTAGATGTCAGTGAACGTATTTGTTTGAACTGGCAGGAGAATTGGAGTGAGAAATGTACACTAAATATCACCGAATCATAGAAGAATTAGTATTGCTAGTAACCTTACTGCTAGCAATGTTACTGATACTTGATAGTAATTTTGCCATGGCGGGGGCAACTAGATACACTGATGGAGTAAAAACAAAGTTTACTCCTTCTTACAGGACGCATGATGGTAAGGTAGGGAGTGTAGAATGTGCTGATAGTCCCAGGGTGTGTCTGGATGTTAATAGTGAGAAAATCATTCAAGGGGTAAAAATTACTAGACCTTGTTGGCAATATGGTTATGGCAAGACTTGTCAGGTCTATCCATCGAAAAACGACTGTATTAAATGGCGACATTGCTACGTTGTAGCAGATCGGGAATGTTTAACCTGGGATAGTTATGGTAATTGCGTAAACTTACAAAGAGAGTTTTCATGTAAGAGATGGATACCAGCGGAAGTAGAGAATCAAAAGGTAAGAATGGGGCTAACTGAAAAAGATGGTCAAGAAGGATTAGTTTGCAAGGGAGTACCTTGTATAGACGGTAACTGTGTTGATAAAAGCTACGAGACTAATGGTGAGATGATGGATTCAGTCTCCAAGCTTTACATGGTTAGTCAAATAAAGGATGCAAAGGATTTCAATTTAAAAATATTTGCTGGTTTTAATAGCCATTGTAGTAAGAAGGCTGTCGGCTATATCAATTGCTGTGCAGTTAGTCTAGATGGTTGGGGCAGTAATTTAGGGGCCCACTGCAATAATGATGAGAAACAATTAATTGAAAACCGTAAGAAGAATCTATGTGTCTATGTCGGCAAAAAAAATAGGGGAATAATGAAGACCGTAGTAAAGCATTATTATTGTTGTTTTGGTAATTTACTACAAAAGGTTATTCAGGTTGAAGGAAGAAAGCAATTATATGCCAAGGGACTTATCAATAGTACGGAAAAGAATTTTGGTAGGGGAGGCAATCCTAATTGTCGGGGATTAACTTTGGCAGAATTGCAGAATTTGGATTTTGACAAAATGGATCTTACTGAATTTATTGAAGATTTTAAGCTTAAATTTGCTGGAAAATATAAAGCACCAAATGTCGGTGACATTGGCACCAGGATAGAAGGTACAGCAACCTCTAACATCAGAAAAGGAGATAATAATTCTTATAATAAAGAAAATAATAAATCTGGTTGGAGTACTAAGGTATCTGATGATTCATGGGAAACTAAGAAAGAGAGATAGGTTATTGAGGAAAACAAGATGCTATAGCTACCTCTCTGTCATTGCGAGGAGGTGTAAGCCGACGAAGCAATCTAAGAGCATGGATTGCCACTACACTCACGTGGTCTCGCAATGACGTATGTACCTATAACTCGTCATTGCGAGGAAGACCGTAGGTCGACGAAGCAATCCATTTTTGGTCACTTTTGGATTGCTTCGTCGCTACTAAAGTAGCTTCTCGCAATGACAATCTAGAACCTTAACGGATTAGCTATAGTTAAAGAACGAAAAAGAATAGAAAAGCCAACAATTAAGGAAAAACCAATTGGGCATTAGAGATGGGTAAATATATTTTGAAAATATTATTAATTTGCATAGTTGTCGCTAATTACTGCATCACTAACTACTGCTATGCAAGTAACTTCTTTGATCAGCGTTACCGTGGTTGGATATGGTTTGAGGAAAAAGAAAAAGCTGAGAAGGTGGCTAACAAAAAAAAGGAATTAACCTTAAAGGAAATACAGAAACAAAAATACGCTAAAGCAAGGAAAGAAGTAGAGCAATTTAGCCAGGAACTAGAGGAGCTAAAATTTATGATGATTAGATATCCAGAAAATATCGAACATGTAAGAAGGTATAAGGAAAAGGAAGCACAGATGTTAGATGATAGCTTAAAACTTGCTCATACCTTTAGGATGGTGAATTTTCTTTATCCTGAAATTATCAATTTAATTGACAATCCAATTAACCTATATGGCAGGAGAATAAAAGAAGAGATTAATGAGCAGGAAGCAACGAAAAAGCTTAAAGAACTTAGTAGCAAGATAGAACTCTTTGTATTCTTTTCCTCAACTTGTCCTTATTGCACAGCACTAGAGCCAGTACTTAACGATTTTGCTAAAAAATATGGATTTAAGGTAGAAGCAGTAAGTTTAGATGGTAGCACAAGTAAAGTCTTTAAAACCCATCAAAATCAAGGGCTGGCTAATCAGCTAAACTTGCAACGGACCCCAACGATAGTAGCTGTAACTAATGATAGCAAGATCAACTTTGAACTAATTAGAGGAGCCGCATCAATGTCAGAGCTTGAGGAAGCTGCAATATTTGCTGCTGAGTATCTGAATAAGGTGGAAGGAACGGAGGGAATAGCTGAAGAAAAAACTAAGGTAGTGGAAAATGATAATTAGAAACTTCATACGGAGATTATCTATTCATTGCTTATTAGCAATATGCTTACTGGCAAGCAGTAATAGTTATGCCGGTATAGAGAAACTGATTAAAAGCGTTATGCCAAAGGGTACTATGAGCAATGTTAGTAAAAGTGCGATAGTCCATGATCAATTAGCGGGTCATATAGTTGGTGGATCAGTGTTGATTAAGTCTCCACCTATAGAAGATTTACAGCTTGTTAACTTTCAAGCTCCTAGCTGTAGAGTTGGTGGTCTTCCATGTGGAATACAACTTGATTTAAGAGGTGGGGCATTATCATTTTTAAAAAGTGCTGCTATGGAACAATCTCTTAAAGAGATGGCACAAAATGTTGGTGGCTATTTGTCAATTATGGCTATTAAAACAATCTGCCCTCAATGTGAGAATATTATGACCTACTTAGAACAAATGCAAAGAAATACTAACCAGTTTAATATTAATTCCTGTGATATGGCTACTCAGATAAGTAATGGCATAGCCAGCAGAATGAATAAAGGAGCAGAGCTTACTCGCCAAAGTGATTTGGCAATGACCAGGGGTGGAAGTGATATGGCAGATATTAGAGATAAAGCTATAAAAGATAATGGAGACCCAACCAAAACCAATAAAGAGCTTGAAAGTTTATTAGGTGATAATTTCAATTTGGTATGGAAAGCTCTTACCAAGAAAGCAAGTGGTGGTGGAGATGCCACTAGTTTCAAAGAATTATTAATGAGTATATCAGGGACTATTATTGGCAAAAAAGATGGTGAAGGACGTCGCTCTATAATTCATAAAAAGTCACTAGTTAATAAAGAATTAATAGAGGAATTTATTGGAATAAGAAACGGTAATGTAGATGTTGAGCAGTATCAGTGTGATGAAACAAATTTATGCTTACTTCCTCAAAAAGCAAAAACCAGATTATCAGCTAGCGATACATTATATGGCAGTATTGATGAGCTGTTGGTTTCGATGGTTAAAAAAATAAAAACTAATAATGGTAATTTTACTGAAGAAGAGGAAAACTTAATAGCCTTATCATCCATACCGCTAACTAACAAGATACAGAGAGAACTTGCTACTAATGCTGATAGTAGCTACCTTACAGTCCGCATGGCTGAGTTTGTTGAAACCTTATGTTATGACGTGGTAACTAATTATCTTACCAAATTATTACAACAAACTTCTGAAGCAGTATCAGAGTTATCTTACTTGCAGTTGGCAGATATAGGGGTATTTACCAGCTTTGGACAGGAAGTAAATAATACGATTAGCTTTTTGGTAGGTAGCAGAGAGAACGCCTTTAGGCGGTATAATATTATCGAACAAACCAAAATGAGAATGTTGCAAGAAGAAAAATACTTTGAGATGAAGTTTCAGGAGTTTATGTCGACTAATGAAATGGATGGATAACTGCAAAATGGATATGGATAGAAAAGGGATATAGCTAACCCGATTAGCATTACTCCGTCATTGCGAGGAGGTGTAAGCTGACGAAGCAATCTAATAAATAATGGATGCCACGACCACTAGTACTATCACAATGACGTATGTACATAACTCGTCATTGCGAGGAAGACCGTAGGTCGACGAAGCAATCTAAGAGCATGGATTGCCACTACACTCACGTGGTCTCGCAATGACGCCAATTTGTTGTATAGAAAGAAAATAGGTAAAAAATATGGAACTTGATTTAACAATTCATACTTACGGTTATTACGATGCTTTGTACTATGTGTTAAATGGTCTTGCAATGTTACGCAATAGTGAATTTTATACAGATTTAGTAAATAGTCTATGCATAATTACCGGATGCTATTATGCAGTAAAAATGTCGTATAGTAATAATAATATGGTGTGGCGGGCATATGTGCTTAAAGTACTTGGTATGATTGTAGTAATTAACACATTATTACTGCCTAAAACGGAAATGATTGTTAAAGATCATGTCACTAAAAGAATAGGTAAGATTGATAATATTCCCATAGCTTTTGCCCTTCCTGTTGGCATATTAGAGGAATTTGGTCATTTGATTACTATTGGTTTCGAGCAAGTATATGCACCGATAGAGTCCCTTGTAAGTTCTGGATCACCTACATTTTCTTATTATAATTATGGTATGTTATTTGGGGCAAGACTAAAAAAGGAATTACGTCAGGTTCGCATTAAAGATCCAGAATTTGTAGAAAATATGCGATCTTTTATCAAGCAATGTATTGTACTACCAGCAATGATCGGCTACCAATTTACTCCTAAACAATTAATAGATACTCCAGATATTTGGAAATTAGTAAGTAGCAAATCTGGGACTTTAACTCGTCTTTATCTGCGGATAGGAGATAAAATACGTAATGTTACTTGCAGAGAAGCAGTAAATTTCTTTGAAAATTATTTTGATGAAGAAATCAAAAGAGTAATGTCAAAAAATGCCAATACAGAATTTGCTTTAGCAAGAGGTGGATCAGATTATACCCCATCAACTAGCTCATCAAGTATTCTGTCAAATGTTTTAGAGAAAAATATTAGAGCCCTCTATGGCGGTGGTCAAAAAGCAGGTGACATACTACGTCAACAAATGATGATCAATAGTATATCTGACTATACATCCAGTAACTATGCAGTGGCAAGAGCACGAACTAACCAAGAAAGTGGTTGGTTATTATCAAGCGATATGGCAAGCTTATATCTACCAATGTTACTAGTGGTAATAAAATGTATAGTTTATGCATCATTTATGTTCTTAGTGCCAATGTTAATCTTTAGTGGTGGCATAGCAAAATATGCTTCTTACCTAACCCTAGTGGCATCACTACAATTATGGCCAGCATTAAATGCCATTATTAATATGATCATGGGTACGTATAGCAATTTAAAAACTGGTTCAAGTTTAATGTTAAGTTTTAGTAGTGCCAGTACAATTACCAATCATGTTGATACAATAGTAACAGTAGCAGCAGGTTTGCAAATGGTAATACCATTTTTGGCATTTGCTATTATGCAAGGTGGTGTTAGCAGTCTTGGTCACTTAGCGGGATCAATTATTGGTGGGCTGCAAGCAACAGGCGGTAGTATAGGAGCAGAGGTAGCAAGTGGTAATAGAAGCATTGATAATGTTTCAGAAGGGAATAATCAGCGATATACGAAGTCAGGATATAAGACTGACCATAATATGCAATATGTTGAAGGTGGCAATAGCTGGCAACAAGCCGATGGTAGTATAGCTCGCAATAATCCTGATGGTAGCGTAGTTTACAGTGGCGGTCAAGGTATTAATACTTCGGTTGGTGTCACTAAATTTAATCTGGAACAAACAGCCCAGAATCATGTGACTCAAGGTATACACACATCTGAAAGCTTGCTGAAGTCAGATCAAAGGTCACTATCAGATGCAAAGAGTAATACCTTTAGCAAAACAGCTGATTTTGTTTCCAACTTAGCACAGCGTGAACATAGTGGAGAAAGCTATAATTATGATATAATGGGAGAGCAAGGCAAATCACTTCAGCGGGCAGTAAACAACGTCTTAACTCTTAAAGAACAATATGGATATAGTTGGCAACAAGCAACAGATGCAGCGTTAAAAGCATCTATGACTGCGGCTACTCCACTAAAAGGACTTACTGGTATTGGCATCTCTGGTAGTGTAGAAGGTTCAGTTACTGCTAGAAATATAAGCGATCAGTCTTTTATGGAGGATAATGATACATCAACACAAAATAATACTCATGAAGATTACAACAATATAGTCAAAACGGCATCAAGTGAAGTATGGGGAAAAGATAATAGTGCTGAGAAACATTATAGCGATGCAGTAAAAAGCAGTTATGAAGAGCAACAAAGATTAGAGGCACAAGTATCAATGCGTCAGGAAGCAGTAGATAATTGGTACAAAACAAAAAGCAAACTTGAATTAGAATCAGCGACAGTTAACAAAGATATGTATCAAGAAGTGTTAGATCGTTGCGTAATAGAATTTGGTATGGATGCAAACTCTGTGAGGAAGCTCTTAGACAAAAGGCATCCTGACGTGATGAAAGTATGGAACAAAATAGCCTCTGAAGAATTACAAAATTTAATACCTGAAATAAATAGCGGTAAGCAGCAAGTATCAAGTCAGCATGCGGAAAAAGCATTAAATGATTTTAGCAATGAACATGATAAGCGAATTAATAGAAATCCTAAATCACAAGTTAAAGAAATAGCAACAAAAAGCGGTATTAATATTAATAATGAGGAATTTACGGCAAATATTAAAGGCAAAGAGGGAAAACTTAAAAATAAGTTTGAAGAAGTAACAGGTAAAAATTCTGATCAATATAATAATATCCGACAAGCTAATGAACTTGAACGAAAAGATTTACAGGCAGAGATTGATAAGTATGAGAAAGATAGGATTGGGCAGGGGAAAACCGCAAGAGGAGCGGCATGGCTCTTAAATAAAGTAAACGCTGGTGAAACTATAGGAGGACCAGCTAAAGGATCTCCAAAAGGCTGGCAGTTTAACAAAGGAGCTTATCAAGCTGCAAGGCAGAGTAAACCAAAAGATATGTGAGTAAATTAGTTATCAATTAACGATCTGAGTTATAAATATTAGAACTCAAATATCTATAAGAAGGATCATTAACAATATCAGGAGACCTTATAGTATTACTATGACTGATACTGCTATATGAATTGATATGGAGATTAGAAGAAGAATGAACATTAGCATTATATGTCCCTGCTTTCATACGAGTCTGTAATATACTTTGTGTAAGTTTCAAAACTAGACAGTAAGATGTACTGTAAGAAAACAACTTATAAGAAGGAAAAATATGTCAGAGAAAATAGAAAAGAAAATACTAGAGCTA
>JAHFPS010000092.1 GCA_023269695.1 Rickettsia sp. | reverse complement strand
AGCTCTAGTATTTTCTTTTCTATTTTCTCTGACATATTTTTCCTTCTTATAAGTTGTTTTCTTACAGTACATCTTACTGTCTAGTTTTGAAACTTACACAAAGTATATTACAGACTCTCTTTTAAGACTGGTTTGGTCTATAATTTACTTACAAAGATAGAACCTTTATGGAGCAAAGTAAAACCTGTATTTAAGTTCATATACCAATATTTCTACCAATTGTTATTTTTTTGCCTACTAATGTTTATAGTAACTACTTCTTGTATATATGAACGAACTGAATTAGCATCCGTTGCAAAAAATTATATGCTTTCTGAACAAGCACGATTTATGTTTATATCCGGCATGATAGCTATGATTGTTATTGTTGTTAGGCGTTACATCTTTATCGTTAATATTTATAAATTTTTAGAAGCTTCTGTAACTAGTTTTATTGTGAGTTATTCCTTTACCTTTGCCATAGCTTTTGGCGTTCACTCTTTAATGATCAAACTTAACATAATAGATACCCAAAATGTCCAAGAAGCTAATATCATGTATATGTATATAGCAATATTTCTAACCACAATGTTTATTTTTAACTCTGTAGGTTCACTAATAAAGCATCATATGCAACTTTATGATTGTAAATGGATATATTAGCAACCATCTTCGCTATTGAGTTCTACTATTTTTTGTATTCAGGCATGTATAGCTATTGCAATTTGGAATAAAAGATGCTTCTTTTATCAAGGGGATGATGATGAAATAATAAAAATATATGCTGCTGCTTGGTTGCAAGTTAAGTTTCTCATTCCTGCTTTTATAATTCATATTATAGGATTGCTAATAAGCGAATATTATATTGATAAAAAATGTAAAGAAATATATGGGGAATAGGTTATGAACATTTATCTTTAATGTAGAAATTTATAGGCGTTTTTACCTGGCAGAACCTTTTTTGTTAGAAAGGAAGCGGTAGATCTGTAGGCTACTTGACTAAATTCTATACAAAATTTTTCTATTAAGGTTCCAAATTTTGATTTATTCTTAATTTTTAGATTTTGGATGGTAAGACGAGTCATTTAATAACTTTATTCAATTGTACATCATGCAAATTATGACAAAGATTCTCAATTGCCTGCTCATAAGCAATGAGTTCTGATATAGTCCAATTAAACTGGCTAAAAATATTATAGGCGTTATTGATCTCAGTATTAATACCAACTGTATTAAGCTTCTCTTTAGAGAGTAACTTTCTTAGCCTTACTTCCTGCATCTTTTTATATTCATCATGGTTTGCTGTGCCGGATTCTGCTGTATTATGCATCTTTCTACTCCGTATTTGTATTTCTATATTACGTTCATAGATACCCACTACAACTATGACATGTAAGGAACGGTAGCCATTATCCTTAGGATTAGCAATATAGTTTTTAGACTTCTCTACATTAACAGAATAGATATTGTAAATAATATCCAATACTTTATAACAGTCTTCTTTTTTATCAACTATAATCCTAAAAGCAATTAGGTCCGTTAATTCTTTCAAAGCAATAGTTTTTCTTAGTATCTTCTTTAAAGCAGAACAAGGGTCTTTTAATCTATAATGTATTTCAGCTTTTATATCATTTTTATGTAGTTTCGTACTAATAGTACCTATAATATTACGTAAATTATTAGTATTTGTACCTTGCATAATTAATACTCTACTAAGTTGTGGTGAACTTGTTTTAAAATATTTATTTATTATAACAAAACTTACGTTATGTAAGGTTCTAAATAGCGTAAAGAGGGAGAACGCAGCTGCTGTTGCATATAATGATCTAAAAGCCCTAACTTTATTTGATAAACCGTCTTACCTATTTTGTGTACAGTTCTTTTTAGAAAAGCCCACACTAAAAATGCACAACTAATGTGATTACGCTGAATACGTTGTTTTCTACATTGGCAACGTTCTATACCAGTAAGTTGCTTGACTTCTCGCATGCTCTCAATTACCCAACGAACGCCACACTCATCTTGTGCGGCTTTCGAAGATTTTTGAGTTTGTTATTGGTAACAATATAATCAACTCTGTTGGTAGAAACAGTAAGTTTAAACAAGTTAACATGCTTATCTTTTGCAAAGCCCTTTATATGAATCTCCACTCCGCTCTTAATTTCTTCATCTGAAAACGTTAACTTGCTAACAGCTTTATAAGGCTTAGAAGAGAAAGTTTTAGTAACATTTCTATTGGCTTTAATAGGGGCGTAATAATATTTACCCAAGGAATCAACATGTTGCATAATTTTATGCGTAGCATACCATGTGTCAAAAAACACAGTTTGAAAAGGAATCTTTTTGCTATACACAGCATTATTTAACATATTTAATAGCTGTTCTAGTTTTGTTGCTCCATCATGATCAGGTGAAAAAATTCGATAATCTATTACCCAAAACTTATCAATATCTGGATTATAATATACCAGACTTACTACTCCTATACCAGTAGTAATACCACCTGTAGCCCCACTATACTGCGATCTAGCAATTTCTATTTTCTTGGTATTCCTTTTATTTAACACCGTATCATCAAATATTGTGTATCCGTTAGGTGATAAAATAACATCATCCTTAATATGTTCCCATAACAAAGAAGGCGTATATTTTGCATTCTCTAAAAATCTATTAATAACATCATGGCTACATTTCTTGGCATATTCAGCATAGCAGGTCAAACTATAATTCTTTTGACTCACTGTTAAAAATTGACAGTAATCTGTCCTATTAATTGGTATTGCTTGCAATTCCATCCTCTTGTTATATGTAAATTATACTCAACATAATTTACCATTTTTTTCCTCATAGTGTAAGTTTTGATAAAATAATCATCTTTTGATCCATGTAATCAACTATTGACCCCATATTAATACCTCAGTACATGACAAAAAGATTAAGGAGAGGAAAAGATAGTAGATAACGCCCAACCAACTGTCTATTACTTATGTTACAAGACTTAAGGAGTAGAAGAATGATTACAGCGTTATCACAA
>JAHFPS010000061.1 GCA_023269695.1 Rickettsia sp. | reverse complement strand
GTGTTATATTCCATTTTGGCTCTCCCTATTGTTGTTTTAATCATTAAATATTAAATCTAGAAGAATAACAACTGCTATTCATTCTGTATATAGGGTAGATCCATACCATTACCTTACGCATAACCTCCATGACAATTTAAAAATTGCAGAAAAGTACAAGATGTCATTGCGAGACCACGTAGTGGTCGTGGCAATCCATGCTCTTGGATTGCTTCGTCGCTACCAAAGTGGCACAACTGTCGAAAGTTATAAGAGGAGGCGGTTTTAGATAGTATAGCACTTAACATATAGGTTCGTATATTTGAACATAATTGGTTTCCGATAAAAAATAGCATTAGAAAATTATTAGATAAAGGAGACTCTGTATTTGAAACAAGTTGTAAAATACTAAAAATAATATATGAACCTATGTGTTAAGTGCTATACACTTTAAAAGTCGTATGTGGTCAACGTCATTGCGAGAAGACCGTAGGTCGACGAAGCAATCCATAAAAGTAACCAAAAATGGATTGCTTCGTCGACCTACGGTCTTCTCGCAATGACGCCAGTTATTTTTCCGCAACTTTTAAATGGATTGACCAATCATTCAACTATTTGCCCAAGGCTTCTTCAAGTAATTTTTCTTGCTGCTCATTATGTATGCTAAGCGAACCAACTGCTGGTGAAGCAGATTCATTCCTACCAACATATTTAAATTGATTATTAATTGACATATCTTTTAGGCTTTCATTTAAGTGGTCTTTAATAAAATTCCACGCCCCCATATTTTTAGGTTCTTCTTGACACCAAATAAACTCCTTAGCCTTATTATATTTACCTAATATTTTAATAACGATATCTTTTTCAAATGGGTATAATTGTTCAAGTCTAATAATCACCATATCTGAAATAGTTTTTTCTTCTCGCTTTTCTAATAAATCATAGTAGATTTTACCACTACATAATATAACTCGTCTCACTTCCTTGGCATTTATCGCACTATTAATTTCGTCTAGTACAGGTGCAAAGCTTGTATTCTCATCAATCTGAGAGAGAGGCGATACAACCATTTTATGTCTTAATAAAGATTTTGGTGACATCACTATTAGTGGTTTACGAATATTACTGTATATTTGACGACGTAATAAATGAAAAAATGAGGCTGGTGTTGTGGGATAGGTAACTTGAATATTATCTTCAGCAGCAAGCTGTAAGAACCTCTCAAATCTTGCAGAACTATGCTCTGGCCCCTGTCCTTCCAATCCATGTGGTAGCAGCACTACTATACCGCTCATTCTGAGCCATTTGTTTTCACTGCTGGAAATGAATTGGTCAAAAATTATTTGAGCTCCGTTAGCGAAATCACCAAATTGAGCTTCCCAAATTACTAAATTTTTTGGATTAACTAATGAATAGCCATACTCAAAACCTAAAACTGCATATTCAGATAAATTACTGTTAGCAATTTCAAAACTTGCTTGATTTTGCGATAAATTATTTAATGGTGTATAAGCTCTATCATCCACTTGGCTATATAACACTGCATGACGATGAGAAAAAGTACCGCGTTCACAATCTTGACCAGTAAAACGTATTCTAGTACCTGAATTTAATAAGCTGGCAAATGCTAGTTGCTCTGCAGTTGCCCAGTCAATAGGCTTATCTTGCTTTAAGGTATTTTCTCTTAATCCAAATAATTTTACAAGTTTAGGATTTATAGGAAAGTCTTTGGGTATTTGACAAAGCTTTATACCCAGCTCTTTTAAGGTATTTTTACTAACACCAGTAGAGTATATTTTAGTATTTGACCTAGTATAACCAGACCATAAACCCTCTAAGAACTGAGCCTGTGGTTGGTAACTTTTGGCTAGTTCATATTCTTGATCTAATTTTAGTTTAAATTGTTCTTTTAATATAGCAAGATAATTTTGGTCAATTATGCCATCTGCTACTAGTTCATTGGCAAAAACCGTTGCTGGGGATTGTTTATTTTTTATTACATTATACATAGCACCTTGAGTGTACATAGGCTCATCACCTTCATTGTGACCGTATTTACGATAGCATATGATCTCAACGACTATATCTCTAGCAAATTTATGTCGGTAATTCACCGCTATATTAGTAGCTTTTAGTACTGCTTGAATATTATCACCATTTACATGTAAAATTGGGCTATTAATTATCTTAGTAAATTCGGTGGAATATCTAGTGGGTCTAGTATCATAACTATTTGTTGTAAAGCCAAGCTGATTATTAATGACAAAATGAATAATTCCACCAACATGATAAGCCTTTAAATTCGACATAAATAAACTTTCAGCTACTACACCTTGACCACAAAAAGCAGTATCACCATGCACTAAAATACTCATTACCTTCTTACGGTTAACATCTTGGATGTTATCCTGTTTTGCCCGTACTTTACCAGCTACCACTGAATTTACTGCTTCTAAATGTGAGGGATTATCTGCCATAGAGAGGTGAACCTTAGATTGTCCTCTTATCCGATCTGATGAATAGCCAATATGATATTTCACATCACTCGAAATACCTAAATCATCAGGCAAGATACTTCCTGTCATAAATCCAGAAAGAATGGCTTTATAAGGTTTGGTCATTACCTTGGTCAAGGTGCTAAGTCTTCCTCGATGTGCCATACCTATTACGACATCTTCTATTCCATGAACAATAGACATATCTATGGCTTTATCTATAGCTACTACAGCTGCCTCTCCCCCCTCTACTGAGAAACGCTTTGCCCCAGGAAATTTTGTGTGTAGATATTGTTCAAATCCTTCAATTTCCACTAAATCTTTTAGTATATTTTTCTTATCTTGTTCTAATATATTAAAAGCTTGAGCGTTACTTTCCATTTGTTCAAAAAACCAAGTCTTCTCATCTTCATTTGTCAGATGCTCAAATTCTATGGCAATATCTTCAGCATAAGTTTGATCAAGCAAATTAACCAATTCACCAAGTGTACATGCTTTTGTTCCAAAAAATTCATCATCAATTTCTATAATATTATTCAACTGATCTTTAGTAAAACCAAAATCTTCTATATTAAGCTTCAACTGACTTTTCGTCTTAAGAACTTCAAGATTCAAAGGATCTAATTTTACTAAATAATGTCCACATTTACGGTAGCTGGCAATCATTGCTTTTGCTCGGAGTCTGTTAGTGGTAGCAGAAACATCCGTATCAAACGACGATACTCTTTCCTGAGGTGCAGTAATAACATGGGCGGTACTTTTATTAACCTGAGGGCTATTATTATTCTCAATATTTTGGAAATAATTTTGCCAACTTTTATCAACCGCTGTATGATTTGATAAATATAGCTGATATAATTCTTCTATAAAGACAGCATTGCTACCAAATAAAAAACTGGTTTGTTTAAAATTTTTATCCATAACTCCTTTTCCTGATTAGGCTATAGTAAACTTTCGTCATAGCGAGGAGGCGTAAGCCGACGAAGCAATCCACTAAATTAGTATATCTGGATTGCTTCGTTGCCGCAAAGCGGCTCCTCGCAATGACGTTCTTACTCATTTTGTGTGCATCGCCTAACCCTTTTACTCATAGTAGAATCACCAAATTTTAAATTATCAATTGATGATTGCTCCAGAGCATGCACCAATAACATACCATTTGATATATCAAGCGTTACAGTTCCTGGTGTAAGGGTAATAGAATTACCATATATTACAAGACTGATATCGTTTTTTTGTTCTGAATCAACCCACTCAAAGACTGGTTGTAAATTAGGATTCTTACGCCATATAATCTTCATTACTCCTAAGCTAGATAGCAGTATTTCTTTAATTAGCCAAATAAAATATAATATAGAATTATAATTGAAATAGACCTTACTTGGAATTAAATTGAGTTTTATCGTAAAAATATAAGCTATACTGACAATAATCGAGGAAACCAACAACGCAAAAACATCAGTAGGTAATCCTGTTAAACCAAACAACACCAATAACAACATAATTAAAGTAAAGATTTTAGTGTGCATCATATCCTTTTCCACCTCTAACAATCGATGTGAATGGTAGAAAGATCATTACCATACAAAATAACGCACTTATAATACCAAATATGCTATTTATCGCAATGACAAATGCTTCCTTATTGATATTATTAGCTAACAAAAAATACGAGACCTTTTCCGGGTCAACCACTCTACCATCCAATAATTGTCCCATAAACTGTAACTTCATTAGAGCGGAAGGTGAAGTGGATGAAATATTCTCGTTTAAATATTGACTAAAAATCTTAGTTTTGTCCGTAAGAAGAGTGCTAATAACTGCAATACCAACAGCTCCTCCAAGGTTACGAGTAAGATTATATAACCCACTAGCATTCCCTACCTTGTCCTTACTCATACTGCCTAAAGCAATGTTATTAGTAGGTAAAAAGCAAAACATCATAGCTAGTCCTCTAATAAATTGCGGTAAGAAAAACTCAGCAAAATTAGCATCAGCTGTTAAAAAACTATTTAAGTAGCAACCTAAACTAAACATAGCAAGACCAATAGCCAGCATAATTCTTAAATCCACTCCAGAACCGAGCATTCTTCCTGCAAGTGGAGCAGACAAAAATTGTCCTACACCAGTAACCATCATGGTAAAACCAATTTGCACAGTATTAAAACCAGCTATTATAAATAAAAATAAAGGTAATAAATAGACTGCACCGTAGAGTCCTATACCTATAACAAAAGAATAAACACAACTAAAAGTGAAATTTTTGTTAACAAAAAGTGTTAAATCTAAGATTGGATTAATAAATGTTAGTTCTCTAATAACTAACGTAATGAACCCAACAACAGTTAGGATGATAAGGAATAATATCAAATTATTCTCTGTCCAGCCTTTTTTATTTCCTTCTTCTAACACATATTGCAAAGAAGCAAGAGTAATAGTTAGTAAAATAACACCAAGAAAATCAAAATTCTTAAGTAAATCGTAATTAGGTTGATCAAAATCAGCATATAAATATACGATCACACAAACAAAAATACCAGGTATTACATTAAGTAAAAACATAAAATGCCAAGATAAATATTCAGTAATGTAACCACCAAGTGTTGGACCAAGTGTCGGGGCTAGCGTTACGACTAATCCTACTATTACTGTAACTATTGGACGTTTCTCAACAGGAAAAATTATAAATATTGTACTAAAGACTGTTGGTATCATTGCCCCACCAAAGAATCCTTGTAAAGCTCTAAAAATAATCATTGTTTCTATGTTGGTTGCCAATGAACATAGGATACTCATAATAGTAAAGCCCAAAGCAGCAATAAAATAAGAAATTCTAGTAGAAAGAAGTCTAGCGGTAAAACCAGTTATTGGTATTATAATCACTTCCGCTATAAGATATGAGGTTTGAACCCAGGATAATTCATCGCTAGAAGCAGAAAGACCCGCTGCAATGACTGATAAAGAACTGGCAACAATTTGAATATCTAATATTGCCATAAACATTCCGACTATCATTGCAAAAAATGCAAGTAATTGCTTGTTTGATAGTGGGGGAGAAGGAAGAGTTTGTTGTAGAGTAGGCATTAATAAAGCACCCATTATAGCATAGTACGTATATCACAAAAGTAACAATATTGCAAGCATAAATACTTAAAAAATATATATTTTAGTGAAATTACTAGTAGGAGATAATAGAATAGATTATAATATACGTAGAGTATTAAATAACTAATTGGTTATAATATGTCCAAGAAAAATACAAAATCTAATTCTTTGAATAATAAAATACAAAATATTAATGAAGAATTTGAAAAAGTATCTGACGATTTAGATAGGGAATTATTTAAATTTGAAAAAGTGGAGGGTGTATTCAATGATTCATTAGATAGAATAGCTGGTTCTGTTTCTGATCAGGAAGTAGATAAATTGCTAGAGCAAATGCAGTCTGAAGTTAAATTAGATAAGAAAAGTGCGGCATTAGGAAAACAAAAAGATCAACAAATAGCAGATAGACTTAAGGCTATAAGAGATCCAAGACCTACGGAAGAAGCGTTAAAAAATCCTACACCAACGCCAACTGTCGAAGAATTAGAGGCTAGACTGAAAAAGTTAAAAGGTTCAACACCAACTATCGAAAAGCCACAAAAGAGAGTTGATAAATCAAAAGACAATGAGATAAAACAACCTCAACCGATAAAACCAACAAAGAAAGTAGTTAATAAAGTAGCCGCTCGTCCAAAGGATAATAAGTTGGAGACTAATTCTCCTGCAACATCGCCAGAGCCGGTAGTTAGAGAACCGTCCAAACCTGACAGAGATACTTTACCACCATCAATGACAAAACCGGAACAAACAACAGGTTGGTTTGCAAAAATTATAAATGCTATTATGGATGTTGTTGTTGATAATATTAAAGGGTTCCTTGGTAATTCACAAATTCAAGCCCCTAAGCAGCAGGGTCAACAAATGTCATTAGATAAAATACAAGCAGATGTTAAAAAGCTGAATGAACCGTTAGTAGCACTTAAAAAAAGACAAGAAGTAAGAGACAAAGAATTAATGGTAAAAAAAATAAGGAATAGTCTGCAAAAGGTTAGAGCAGGAAAAACACTATCTAGTACTCCAGCAGCAAAATTACCAACAAAGTCACCAACGAAATCACCAATAACTAGGCAAAAATCTAATACAAATAGTAGATAGAACTACTTCCCTGGAATATTACTAGATGTTTACCAATCAAACCAAATACCAGAATATACAAATTCCCA
Source organism: Rickettsia sp. (assembly GCA_023269695.1). Classification (GTDB taxonomy): domain Bacteria; phylum Pseudomonadota; class Alphaproteobacteria; order Rickettsiales; family Rickettsiaceae; genus Tisiphia. The sequence continues at coordinate 182 of JAHFPS010000061.1, read as the reverse complement.
ATAAGTCTTAAGAAAGTTCATCGTAATAATTCCAGGTTTACCATCTGCAATTAAGTTATCGTTAAGGTAATGGTATGGATCTACCCTATATACAGAATGAATAGCAGTTGTTATTCTTCTAGATTTAATATTTAATGATTAAAACAACAATAGGGAGAGCCAAAATGGAATATAACACAATA
>JAHFPS010000091.1 GCA_023269695.1 Rickettsia sp. | reverse complement strand
ATTCTTCATCTGTTAAATCTGTTGGATAATTTTTTCTGCTCATTCTTTTATACTTCTTGCTAATAATACTTTATTCAACTCTATCATACCTTAATTTTAGTTTGCGGACAAGCTCTTAGTAACAGAGGGTAATAGGTCAATTGTTGAATTGAAAAAGATGTTGAGTTTATCTTCTTGGGATAAGCTTAAGAATAGACTCAGTGGTACCTTGGCTGCTAGATATTTAACAGCTAGTAATAAGGCTACTGCTAGTTCTATCTTATCAGTACTGGCAACTAGCACTCAACCATTAAATCTGTTATTTGAGTCTGAGAAAAAATTCTCACTAACAGAATATTTTGCTGAAGTCCAGCAAGGAAGTTCCGCCTGGTTATTTTTAAGTACTAAACCAGATATGCGAAACGTCACAATGCCTATCATTGCTTGTTTATTTGAGCTAGCTATCTCATATTTAATTGGCATCGGTATCAACGAAAAAAGACGTATGTGGTTTATTATCGATGAATTAGCATCTCTAGGTAATTTACCTGGCTTTCCTACTTTAATATCGGAATCGAGAAAATATGGTGGTTGTATATTTAGTGCTACTCAATCAATTAATCAAATATTCGATAATTTTGGCATGCTACAGGGCAGTACTATCTTTGGTCAATTTGCTACTAAGTTTCTCTTTAGAAGTGATGAACCAGCTACCGCTAAAATCATCACTGAAATATTTGGACAACTGGAATATGCCACGTCCCAAAAAAACACTTCTTATGGTGCTCATGAGTTTCGTGATGGCATTAGCTATACTGAAGGTACCAAACGTAAAGCTTTAATTACCACTAATGACCTTGCTACTTTAGCAGATTTAGAATGTTTTGTCAGCCTGCCAGAGCCAAAAGCTAGAATAGCTAGAATTAAAGTGCCAATAGCCACTAATGTTCCGATTAAACATCCTGGTTTTGTTGCTGCAAGCAGGGCTACTAATAATAATTCCATTAGACCTCCTTCGAAACTCGCTTATGCTGAGGGATTTGAAGGAGACACTTCACCTCGAACCGCAGCGTACTCTAGTGTACGTGAGGATTCGAGTACCGGATCGACGTACAAATCACCAGCAGAAGTAGAGTTTCGAAGGAGGTCTATTATTAATTATCACGTTCAAGAAGCCAGTGTTCCTGATATTTCAAATGAGCAAGCAAGTCAAACAGATAGTGATAAAGTAATGTCTCAAATGCCACAAGATCATCAAAAAAATCACCCTTGGTGGCAAGAAGCTAGGCAAGAATATGCTGCTATAACTAACAATAACAAAATGTTTAAGGACAAGCAATGAGTAAAAAAATAACAGATGATGTTGATTCATCGTATCAACAAGTACAACTAAATAATAAAAGCTTAAATAAACCAAAAAATAAACAAGCTTTATCAAATATCACATTATCTGATTTTGTGACAATTTATGATAAACTAGACCAGCATTTTACCGAATGTATGGAGCTTGTTAAAGAATTGCCTTATATTAAACGAGAAATACAAGATATCTTAGCAGCTTTTAATGATTCTACCAAACAATGTAGTAATAATATCAATATTCAGTTAGAAGCTTTTAAAAAGAATCTTTGCATGCTTAGTGAAGAGTGCTATATTTTAAGCAAAATACCAGAAAAATTAAGTAACAGCATAATAACCATTGCTCCTGAAGTAGCTGGGGCAATTCAAAGTAATAACCAACTGAAAATGGAGGAAATGACTACAACAATTAATGGTTGTATTCAAGCTCTAAACAACATTAAAAGTGATATTGAATCTTCCAGAATTAATCATAGCAAAAATTTCTTTTCTATGGTAGGAATTAGTCTTGTCTCATCAATTATTACTGTAACCACAGTCCTTTATTTTGTGTTACAATGGTTTCCACCACAACAAAAATATGTGGTTGAAAAAGCTCACGATATTCATACAGAAGGAGTAGTACAGATATTTGATATGCAAGGTAAATTTTGTAACAAAGCAAAAATAATCAAGGATTAAAAATGCAATTATACCTGACATTTATTTCAAAAAAATCTTATAATTTGCAGCTCAAAAGGGTTAAATAAAAATGACTAAACGTTTAAAACATGATCAAATTTTCCGCAAAGCAATGGAGAATCCGTTAGTAGCACATGAATTCTTAAACGCTCATTTGCCTAAAAGTATTAAAGCTCTGATAGATTTCCCTAGTTTAAAATTTGAAAATACCAGTTTTATAGAGCAAAACCTAAGAGATTCTATCTCTGATGTGTTATTTTCTGCTAAGTTTGATAGTAAGGATGGTTATCTGTTTCTTCTCATTGAACATCAAAGTTCGGTTGATCATTTTATGGCATACAGGATGTTTAAATACCTAATTAATATCTGTGATAGATATTTAATTTTAAACCCCAAGACAAAGACTTTGCCGTTAGTCTACCCGCTAATATTTTATAACGGGACGGAAAAATATAATGTTCCAAGGAACTTGTGGGATTTGTTTGAAGATAGTAAGCTAGCAAGGAGTAGCTGGATCAATGACTACCAATTAGTCAATGTTCACGAGATACCAGATGAGCAGTTGAAACAAAGGGCGTGGTCAGGGATACTTGAGTTTTTCATGAAGCATATCAAGAAACGTGATCTACTCAAGAAATGGCAAGAAATATCCGACATGTTACCTGAACTAGTCAAGGTAAGTATTGGTTATAACTACATAGAGCTGCTACTCTATTATACGTTGACAAGAATAAACCAATCGGATAAAGTGGAATTAGAAAAGTTATTAACAAGTAAGTTAAATCAGGAAACAGGTACAAAACTTATGGGTAGTTTGGCACAACATTGGAAAGAAGAAGGTGTCCTAGAAGGCTTGCAAATTGGCAAGGTTCAAGGAATCCAGATTGGTAAAGAGAAGGGAATCCAGATTGGTAAAGCTGAAGGTAAAGCTGAAGGTAAAGCTGAAGGTAAAGCTGAAGGTAAAGCTGAAGCGATAAAAGCGGTAGCAAAAACTATGCTAATTAAAAATAAACCGTTGGATGAAATTATTGAATTTACTGGATTAACTAAAATA
>JAHFPS010000020.1 GCA_023269695.1 Rickettsia sp. | reverse complement strand
TATTTAGAAGAATGCAGAAACCATTATGGCACTCGATGCCGAATATATGACCGCTTCCTTTGTGGCTCTATTTTTTATTTTCTTTATTGACAAATTCACTCGTCCATATATGACATCTTTTTCGTTAGGGCAAATGGGCAAATGCTATTCGGGTTAGCTATAGATCCACCGTCATAATCGCAAATTGTTCAAAAAAAGTATTAGGGGAATTCTACAGTTAGCAATATAATCAGCTTTATGATAAATAATTTATACAAGGATCAATGACTATTTTCTTGATAATCATTATTGTTCTAATGATAGGATGTTCCGCACTGCTCTCAGCTACTGAAACGGCTATAACCGCATCTTCCCCTGGGAAAATACAAAAATTTAAGGCGGCAGGTATTAAGCGTGCCACGATTGTATTACAAGTTCTAAAGAACAAAGAAAAAGTAATTGGTACGTTACTAATTGGTAATACCTTATTTAATACTGTTTGCACTACGATTGCTACCAGCATGTTTATCGATTGGCTAGGCGATAATGGTACTGTTGCAGCTTCAGCAGTTATGGCTTTCTTAATAATTGTTTTTGGTGAAATAATACCTAAAGCTATTGCTGTAGCAAAAGCAGAACAGCTAGCATTATTCACTTCTCCAGCTATTATATTTCTTCTAAGATTTTTGAAACCAGTTCATTATGTTTTTGAAGTTATAGTTAAGGGTTTTTGTTTTATTTTTCGTATTAATCTACAACAAAATATCTCAGGAGCAGAAGAAGTTAGGGGGGTTATTGAGCATTATCATCAAGAAGGTAATGTTTATAAATCTGACCGTGATATGTTAGGTGGTATATTAGATATTAGGAAAATGACAGTATCTGAAATTATGATACACAGAAGTAACGTCATAGCCATTAATATAGATTTGCCTAAAGAAGAGATAGTAAGGAAAGCATTATTATCCAGCCCTCATACAAGAATACCATTATGGAAAGATACTCAGGACAATATAATCGGCGTACTTCACATCCGAGATCTACTCAGAACTCTTTATGAAAAAAATAACGATGTGAAAAAAATTAATATCGAGGAATTAGTAAGTCAACCTTGGTTTATACCTGATAATGCTTTGGTAACTCATCAACTTCATGCTTTTAGAGAGAAAAAAAACCATTTTGCCTGCGTTGTTGACGAATATGGCGATTTACAAGGCATTATTACTCTAGAAGATATTTTAGAAGAGATTGTTGGTCCTATTATTGATGAACATGATTATCCTATTAACACAATCGTAAAAGAATCCGAAATGGAGTTTATTATTGATGGCTCTACAACTATAAGAGATATAAATAGAGAACTAAATTGGAATTTACCTGATTATAACGCAAATACCATAGCTGGCTTGATTATCCATGAACTTGAGCGTATTCCTAATCAAGGAGAATCTATCAAAATATTTAATTTAAGTATTACTATTAACAAAAAGGTAGGTAACAGGCTTGATAGCATAAAAGTTACTGTTCTACCAAATGAAGAATTTGAAAGTGCTCAGTAGCTTTGGCAATTATCTACAAATATTGGCAATGCTGTTCAGTATACTAGCAGTTATTACCGCTTCATACCATGCTGGTACCTTATTTTTCTATTTGAGCTGGCTGTCAACATTACTATCTTTTTTGCTATTAGTATGTGGATTTATTATATCGGATTTTTCTATACAGAATGTTTTTCTGAATTCTAGTACATTAAAACCTCTAGGATTTAAAATTGCTGCTAGTTGGGCGAGTCATGAGGGATCTATTTTGTTATGGCTATGTTTATTGCAAACTATAGGGGTTATTTATATTGCACTATTTAATAGCCGTCCAGCTCGAGTCTATCACATAATTGTACTAGCACTAATACAAATATTGTTCGGTAGTTTCATTTATTTTACCTCTAACCCATTTGATAGCCTATCATTCCGTCCCGCCCAGGGTCTTGGCTTAAACCCTATGCTTCAAGATATTGCCCTAATAATACATCCACCTATATTATATTTAGGTTATGTCTGTTATGTAGTACCTTTTACATCAGCTTGCGTTATGTTGCTCACCTCTAACTTAGACTATGCTAATCTTAGAGATATTAAAATATTTACCAATTTAGGCATGCTATTTTCAACCTTAGGAATAGCCCTAGGATCATGGTGGGCTTATAGAGAACTCGGTTGGGGCGGTTTTTGGTTTTTTGATCCAGTAGAAAATATTTCCTTACTGCCATGGCTGTCGGCTATTGTTCTGCATCACTCAATCTTGGTAACGATAAAATCTGGACGAATGAAAAACTGGATCATAACCTTATCAATCATCACTTTTTTGCTGGTAGTATTTAGTACGTTCTTGGTACGCTCAACTGTACTTACCTCAATTCACTCTTTTGCCTCATCACCTGAGCGGGCAATCTACATGCTGGCAATATTTGCTATCCTTGCTATATCAAGTTTAGTTTTACTACTAGTAAAAGGACAAAATATCACTCAGTCTGATTCAACAGGATTAGACAAGCACAAATTTAAGCACAAACTTATTATTTGGGGAAGTATATTTTTCTTAATAGCCCTAGTAGTATTACTATCTGCCACCATTTACCCCGTAGTTTATTCTTTATTATATCAAGAGTCTATTACCATTAGTGAAAGATTTTTTATCAATAATTTTATAATCTTTATTATTCCAACAGTTCTACTAGCTGGCATTGCTTATAATACCAGAAAAAAACAGCTACTAATTCTAGCTATTTCTTTAGCAATAACTTTTATTAGCTCATACCAAATTCAATATGGTTTTATTTCAGCATGTGCTGTGACATTTTCTCTTTTTCTCATAATACAGAATTGTTATTGTGTATTAACAAAGAGCAATTTCTTTAGAACAAAACTAAAAGCCAATATGGCTATGATCTTAGGGCATTTAGGCTTTGGTTTACTTGTTTTAACTATTACTCTTAATTCATTATTACAAAGCGAAGTAGATTTTATAGGAAAAGTTGGAGACAAGGTAACAGCAGGTGGGTTTGAAGTTACCTTAAAAGATATTAGAATATCATCAGCCCAAAATTATTATCGACAAATTGCTGAATTTTGGATTCAGGATCAACAAAATAATATCACTATATTAAAGCCTGAAAATAGACTTTATATAATAGAAAAACAACTATCCCAAGAAAGTAATATATATTCTTATTTAACTTATGATCTTTACGCAGTATTAAGTAAAATTGATGATGATGTAATTCATGCAAAAATATATTACAAACCGATGATGAGTCTTATTTGGCTATCTATTATGCTTACAGCCGGAGGATTGTTAATCGGATTATTTAAAAAACTTTGATTAAAAATTTACATTGCTTCTTGATGCAAATAAGTATTGAAAAATAACCAACAATATCTAGTCGCTCCGTCAAAAGTCTAGAAATACAACATCTACTATATTTAAACGCAAAAGGTGCCATCCCACAGCTGTCGAAAGTTAGAAGAGGAAGCGGTTTTAGAGGTCATAATGGCAGTTTAAAAGTTGTGGAAAAATAACCGGCGTCATTGCGAGGAGGCATGAGCCGACGAAGCAATCCAAAAAGTGGTTAGAAATGGATTACCACGACCACTATGTGGTCTCGCAATGACGCCAGTTATTTTTCTACAACTTTTAAACTGCCATGATGACCTCTAAACCCGCTCTACCTTCTAACTTTCGACAGCTGTGGGTGGCCCCCCCCCCATCCCCGCGTAAAAAAATCAATGGATGTAAACGCCATGTAATAACAGATACACAAGGTTTTATATTAGGTTGTTACGTTGGACCTGCTAATGAGAATGATAGAGACGGTATCAAACCTGCAATTTGTAATATGCAACATAAATATGCTAAGGTCAAAAAGATGTGGGCTGATATGGGGTATCAAGGTAAAAATTTAAAGGAACACATAAAAAAAGAATATGATATAGAGCTTTAGATAGTAAAGCAACCGGCTTGTAGATTTTGGGTGCATAAAGATACACCTCCGGAATTATTGCCAAGCACTCAGGCCGGATTTAAAGTGCAGCCAAGAAGATGGGTGGTAGAGCGTACTTTTGGTTGGCTTATTTTAGATCCGTGCCTACACGGGGATGACAAACATTGCACCAGTTTGCTATGGATAGATATTAGCCGGATTAGCTATACAGAATGATTTACAAATCCAATCGTTTTCTTGGATTGCTTAGTCGCTAATAGACGTCAGTTTGCATGGCTAAATGCTAATCGGGTTAGCTATATATTCAATCATCAAACAATAAAAAACCTCTACAAAACTAGCCGCCAAAAGCAGATTCAGAAGAATTGTTGTGCTTTCTAGAACCACCCCGAAAGCTATTAAGTCTTTTAGATCTAGTTGGATGTTTCAATTTACGTAGTGCTTTGGATTCTATTTGCCTAATACGTTCCCTAGTAACCTTGAATTCCTTCCCCACTTCTTCCAGTGTATGATCAGTATTCATCCCTATACCAAATCTCATTCTTAGAACTCTCTCTTCACGAGGAGTAAGGGTTGCTAATACTCTAGTTGTAACCTCTCGTAAGTTAGATTGAATTGCCGCATCAAGTGGTAATATAGCATTTTTGTCTTCAATAAAGTCTCCCAGATAACTACCATCATCATCACCTACTGGATTTTCTAAGCTAATTGGCTCTTTAGCTATCTTCATCACTTTACGTACTTTATCAACTGGCATAGAAAGGCGAGCGGCAATTTCTGCAGGAGTCGGTTCATAACCTAGTTCATTCAGCATCTGCCTAGAGGTGCGGATGATTTTATTGATTGTTTCAATCATATGCACGGGAATACGTATGGTTCTAGCTTGATCAGCTATAGCTCTAGTAATAGCTTGCCTAATCCACCAAGTAGCATAAGTAGAAAATTTATACCCCCTACGATATTCAAATTTATCAACAGCCTTCATTAATCCTATATTTCCTTCCTGAATTAAATCCAGAAACTGCAACCCACGATTTGCATATTTTTTAGCAATCGAAATAACTAGACGAAGATTAGCTTCTATCATAGCTTTTTTTGCTCTAAGAACCTGTCTTTCACCCTTTTGTATTGTATGCACTAATTTTTTGAATTCAATAATTGGTAAGCCAATAATCTTCTCCATGGTCCTTAATTCACTAATCATTTGATCGGTACCATCAGATTCTTTAGCAAGGAAATTTTTCCAATTAGACTTCTTATTTTTTTGCATTTGCCTTTTCCAGTTCTCGTCAATTACTGCTCCCATATATTCACTTATGAAACACTGACGAGTTATGCCATATTTTTCAGCTGACTTAAGAAAATTACCTTCTTTATGCACTAATTCTTTATTCAGACTATATATTCTATTAAGAATTTCCTCTGTTCTTTTAGAGTGAAAATGGATACCAGAAATTTCAACAATTATTAATTGTAGAGTTTTGGCATATTTCTTGTTATCTTGTAACCCCTTAGGCTGAGGATAACGTGCATAATGTTTTTTTGCTTCAACTAACAACTCTTCAGAAAGTTTAGCAATTTTCTCCATACGCTTGACAACAGTAGGTAATAACTGTAACTCAATAGTAGCTATTGATAAATTACTAGCTTCTTCATTCTCTTCATGCTCTGATTCCAGATCATTATTGTGATTTTCTTCAGAATTACCACAATATTCGTGAACCATATTAGCTTCTAAATCAATCAAATCTCGAAGTAGGATTTTTTCATTAGCTAAATCTTCATGCCATTTAATAAAGAACTTCATCGATATTGGATTTTCACAAAGTGACTTAACCATTATCTCTTTGCCTTCCTCAATATCTTGGGCTACTTCTATTTCAGCCTCACGAGAAAAAAGCCCAACCCCCCCCATATCTCGTAAATATAATCTTACTGGATCATCGGTTGAGCCTAAATTTTCCTCTTCACTTTCATCTTCAGGCTCATTATCAACATTATTAGACAGTTTAAATTCTTCATCTACATTAATATCAAGTTTAATCTCGTCCTCATCACCTTCTATAATATCAACCCCAGCCTCAGAAAACTTTGATATTACCTTTTCTAGATCATTTACTGATATATTATTAGTAATTGGAATAACTTTATTTATATCATAATAAGTAACTGCCTTGCCTTTTTCTTTAGCTGTTTTAACTAATTTATCAACTGCATTACCTTTTACATCTACATTCTTTTTTACTTCTGTCATAATTTATAAACCTTAGGTCAATTAGTAAAAGATTCATTTAGATTATAAAGCTCTTTAGAAATCTTCATAATCTCTTCCCGGTATAAGATAGCTTTTTTCAACTCTTCGTCTGATCCATTTTGAATAATGGAGATATATTCTTGTTTTAGTAGTACTAGGTGATGTTTCTTATGCAACCATTGCCAAAGCAAGTCAGAATCTATATCATTCTTATTAAATGATATATCTAAGAATAGATTATTAGATTTTGACAATACAGAAAAAGTCTCGTAAAATCCAGCTCTTTCTGCCAAATCAATAATATTTTCCTGATCGAATATATCATTGCTAATAATCTCTGCAAAATACCAATCACGAAAAGCTTCAAGCATACCATTTTGAAAATGTAACGTTAATAAAAAATCCTTTATTTCTTGTTTTTTAACTATCTCTGGAAACTTTACTAACATTATACAAAAAACTTGCTCTAACATCTCAATTTCTGAATAGTCCGGAGCTGAAAATATTACATTTGAATTTTTTGCACTTCCCTTACTTTGGCGTTTAATTAAATTTTGCCATATTTGGTCTTTAAAATATCTATAGTAATTATGGCTAAGTGTCCTATCTTTTATTTGTTTACAATAATCTTCAAGATTTTTTTCCAAAATAGCTTTGTCTTCCGGAGTTACAAAAGTCTTGCCTTCATATTCGGAACGCCAAATCATTTCGGATAGATTAATCCTTTTATCAAAAATTTGTGCAAAGACTTCCGCCCCCTCTTTATTTATAATATCATTAGGATCACTTCCACCGGGTAATATCACAAAGGAAATTTTCTTATTACCATTTATCAGCGGTAATACTAGGTTAATTACTCGCTGAGTAGCTTTTATTCCTGCCATATCACCATCTAAACAAAGTGCTATTTCATCTCCGGCACGCCATAATTTCTGCAGATGATTCTCTGTAACTGCAGTGCCAAGACTTGCTACTGTCTCTTTAAAACCAACTTGATGCAAGGCAATAACATCTAAGTACCCCTCAACCAAGATTGAATGGTTTTTCTTATAAGCAACACTAATCGCATTATTCTCTCCATATAATGTTTCATTTTTTTGAAATAATATGGTTTCCGGAGAATTTAAATATTTAGGCAACCCGTCACCAAGCACTCGTCCCCCAAAACCAATTACCTTATTATAAATATTTCTAATCGGAAAAATTATACGATTATAAAATATCTCATACATTGTACCATCATTTCGCTTGCCCACTAAGCCTGCTTTTTGAAGTTTTTTCAAAGATATTGATTTTTTTTCAAAAAATTTCTGCAACTCCTTAGCTGGAGGAGCAAAGCCGATGGAGAATTCCTTAATTGCCTCTTTACTAATACCGCGATCATATAAATAGCTACATACTTCTTGTGACAATTGTGATGTAAAAAACCTTTCTGCCATCTCTAAGATATCAAGTAGTTCATCCGATTCTTCATGCAATCTTTGTTGTTCTACGGTTAATTTAGGCAATTCAATGCCATAATCATTGGCAAGTTTAATAGCTGCTTCTTTGTAAGATAAACCGCTAAGGCTAGCAACAAATTTTATAACATCTCCGTGAACAGTGCAGCCAAAACAATAATAAAATCTCTTGGCGTCATTTACAGTGAATGATGGAGATTTTTCAACATGAAAAGGACATAGCCCCAAGTAATTTCCAGATTTCTTAGTTAAAACTACTTTTTGCCTGACAATATCCGATAAATTAATCCGGGTTCTGAGAAGTTCATAAAATTCTAATGGAATTCTCATAAACCTAAAATAAAGGTGAATATAATTGTAGAAAAGCAGTAGGTAAGAGGTATTAATAAATTATCGTTGATCAATAACTCTTTTGCATAGAATTCGCCAATAGTAGTAACTACAGAACTAATTATAATAACAGTAAAACTAGTATGATAGCCAATAAAAAAATACACTAACATGCTAATAAAAATTGCAGAAATTAGAAAGGCAATAGAACCTTCCAATGATTTACCATTTTCTAGAGGCTTACCTATTTTGGTACCAACTAACGCAGCAAGACAATCAGCTATTATTAATATAAGCCAAGATGAAATTGCTAAACCTTTTGAAAATAAAAGGGCTGTCAAAAAAAATCCAATTGCCATAAAACTACCGCCACTTAGTCTGAACGAGCCGCTTTGTTCTTCGGGTCTCATAAACTTTGTAAAAAATCTATCTGTAAATTTTTTAACATGTAAATTGTAGTGTCTGGCAATATCTATATATAATACACAGGCAGTAAGTAAAAATAATAATGTAGTAACAACTAATTTAGATGAAAATAAATAAAAAAGCGGTATAATTAGACTGTATAAATGGAAGGTTTTGCGTTGTATCTCAAATTTAAAGATTTTAGTTTGCATAATAATCTAAAAGGGCTGTTTGACAAAGTTTAACACAACAAATATACTAGAAAACTTAACTTAGACAAGATATATTATGACAAAATTTCCTATTACACATAAAGGGTTTGATAGTTTAGAAAAAGAAATCAAACATCTTAAACATATAGAAAGACCAAAAGTAATTGAGGCTATAGCAACAGCTAGAGATTTTGGAGATTTATCTGAAAATGCGGAATATCATGCAGCAAGGGAAAAACAAAGCTTCATTGAGGGTCGCATTTTGGATCTTGAAGATAAAATAGCCAGAGCTGAAATTATTGATACCTCAAAACTCTCAGGTGACAGCATAAAATTTGGTGCTACAGTTAAGTTGATCGATGATGAAACGGAGGAAGTAGTTGTGTACCATATTGTTGGAGAGTATGAAGCAGATATAACTAAAAAGAGAGTATCGATAGTATCGCCAATTGCTAAGGCTCTCATCGGTAAAGTGGTTGGAGATATAGTGGAAGTAACAACTCCTAAAGGTTCAAAATCTTATGAGGTTTTAGAAGTAGCCTATCAGGAACTAGTAGATATTTGATATATTCGAATGCTTTGAAGAATTAGCGTAAATAACTTGCCGGGTATTCGCATCCGAGGCAACAACTCAACTATGCTGCATTCGTTCGCCTACTAGTTCTACGTTCCAATTCGGATCACTATCGGGATAAGAATTATTTCGATGAGCTTTATTTACTCATGTACGGACAATTGTATAAAAATTGACTTGCAATAATTCCTTAAGAATATTATACTTATACCATATATATTAGCAACGTGGCTTTGGTATGCCTAGTTTTTGCTATACAGTCTTAAAATACCAAATAAAGGAACTATAATGCCTAAATTAAAAACCAAATCAGCTGTAAAAAAACGCTTTAAGCTTACCGCTACTGGTAAGGTTTGTGCTACTCAAGCTGGTAAAAAACACTTCATGAGACGCCGTACAAAAGCTCAACTTCGTAACCTTAGAGGAACAACGATTCTCTGTACTCAAGATGCAAAGAATTTAAAAAAATTCTTCCTTCCATATGGAATTTAACAATTTAACTAAGGAAATAGGTGAGATATGTCACGAGTAAAATCAGGAAAAGTTTCAAAAAATCGTCATAAGAAAATTCTTAAACTTGCTAAAGGTTACAGAGGGCGGTCTAATAATTGCTTCAAGGTAGCAATTGAGAAAGTTGAGAAAGCTCTACAATATGCTTATAGAGATCGTAGAAATCGTAAGCGTGATTTTAGAGGGCTTTGGATACAAAGAATTAATGCAGCAGTGCGTGAGCATGATTTAGTATATTCGCAATTTATGGGTGGACTTAAAAAAGCTGCAATAGATATCGATCGTAAGGTGCTAGCTGAATTGGCAGTCAACAACCCACAAGGTTTTGCAGATATAGTAGCTCAAGCCAAGGCTCAGCTGCAATAGATTTCTTTGATATTTCTTAATTCACCTTACGCATGGCATGTAAAAGTTATAGGGAAAACAGCCTTACGTCATTGCGAGGAGCCACTTTGATGGCGACGAAGCAATCTAATGAATGTGGATTGCCACGACCACTATGTGGTCTCGCAATGACTGACGTCTTACAATTTTTAAATTGCCATGGGGGTTATGCGTAAGGTGAGTTCTTAATTCAGGGGTAGTTTTGTCATCAAAATATCTAGGTTATTGTGAGTATTATTCACATTAAAGAAGGATGTTCACAAAACCTAAAACGTGAAAAACAAATAGTTAATATTGGTGATTGTATTTACCGTCCCGCTGGGTTTTGGACTAAACAAGTTCACAATCTCCTAGAGCATATTCGTAGTGAAGGTTTTCTTTCAGCTCCCAGACCTTTGGGATTTGATAATTCAGGACAAGAAATAGTTAGTTTTTTAAAAGGAGAAGTAAGTAACTATCCTCTTAGCAGTAATGCTGCATCGATAAAAGCCCTTACATCTGCTGCTAATCTTTTACGTAAATATCATGATGCATCACAAAGTTTCTTAGTTAAAGTTGTTTCTGATGAAAAATGCTGGCAACTACCATCTCGATATCCAAAAGAAGTCATTTGTCATGGTGATTTTGCCCCTTATAATGTTGTTTTGAATGGAGAACAAGCAGTTGGAATAATTGATTTTGACACTTGTCACCCAGGCTCACGTTTATGGGATATCGCTTATGCCCTGTACCGATGGGCACCACTAACAACCCCCAATAATAAAGATGGATTTGGATCTATAGATGAGCAAATTATAAGAGCCTGTTTATTCTGCCAGACTTATGGTTTAGCTGAGAAAGATAGAAATGGGATGACAGGCTTGATTATCGAAAGAATACAAGCATTAGTAAATTTTATGCTTAGTCAAGCAGCAGAAGGTAACAAAACATTTGAAGCAAATATACAAGATAACCATCATCTTCTGTATTTAGCAGATATTGAATACATTAAGTCTAATCGATCCTATATTGAATATGGTTTATGTAATGAAATATATTGCTTAGAGGAAATCTACGATAATGGCTCAAGCCTTAAATAAAATTGAAGATTGTTTAATAAATGCATCTCTTTCAATGTTTGAACAAAGCTATAATCAATATAGCTTCTAATGATAGAATTAACCATATTTCACATATACTCGAATGATTTGGAGAATTGGATTTGAAAATGAGGGGCGAACACACGCAACGTACATGAGGTACGTGAGTATGCGAGTCCCTGAAATTTCCAAAAACCAATTCTTCTTACAGAACTAATGTTTATGGTCATGATGATGGACGTAAAAACCAATTGATGATAAGGTGTTTAGTATGAACAATACATATTATATCTCTTATTTTACCTATCAAGAATTAGCTTGCAAACAAACAGACAAAATAGTGCTAGCTACTGGCTTTGCAGAAAAACTGGTAAACTTACGCCAGATTTTTAATAAACCAATGTCTATTAATTCAGGTTGTCGTTCCCTAGAGTACAACAAGAAAATCAACGGAGCTAAAAACTCTTTTCATATCTACGACTACCCACCCCACAGTGGGGGCGGCTGCTGTGCCGTTGATGTTCTAACCCTAGATAAAACCATTAAAGGTGATTTAATTGCCACTGCTTGGCAACTAGATTGGACTATCGGCATCCTAAAAATTTTGTTCATTTAGACAGACGTATTGATTATACTGAATTAAAACAGATAATATTTTTATATTAAAGCTACCTATGTCAAAATTATTAACTCCGACTAAATATACGATAGGAAGAGTTTATACAAAGGCTGTAACTTAAATATAACAAAATACTTATTATTTTAAGAAGTATATAATAAATTATTTAGTAGTATTTTAACTTCTAGTTTAATATACTTTATAATTAAAATAATGTAGTAGGTATTTAAATGGAAGATCATAATAATTGTCAGAATGATTGGGAAGAAAGATATACAAATTGTCGTTATACCGATAGGTTACTCAGTAAACTATCAGAACTGAACCAGCAAGTATCTCACCCTGTAGATATTTATGAGATTAGAAAAGGTATATATTACGCCAGAAAATATCATGGCAGCCAAATGCGACAATCCGGCGATCCCTATTATTCCCACCCGATAGAGGTAGCGTACATGGTTGCCGAATATACCGCATTAAAGATACCACAATATTTCAGGACTGACATGATCATCACTAGTTTACTGCATGATACTCTTGAAGATACGGATTTGAGTGAAAAGATGATTTCTATGGTTTTTGGTGAGCAAATTGTCAGCCAAGTAATAGATTTGACCAGAGTCAAATCCTATGGGAAGATTAGTGCAGCAGATACATTAAATATATTATACCAACAAAAGAAACATGATGTTTTATTGATTAAGTTATTTGACCGACTTCATAACATGCACACTATTGGTGCTAAATCTCCTGAGAAAATTAAGAAAATTGTAGAGGAAACATTCATTATGTTTTTATCACTTGCTACAAACATTGATGGAGTTCAATTAGAAAAGCAATTTCTCGAACTTTGTTTAAGTGCCTTAAACATTAAAGTAGATACAGACAACTATAGACTCTTTTCTAGTGATAATTCCCAGCTACCACCTCTAGTTTTTTGAAATAAGATAAGCCAAATGTATAGCCAATAAGAATTGGGATAATCATTAACAATAAGCCCCAGTGATCAAAAAAACCTACCAAGTAAATAACTCCAAAGGAAGCTACAGCGTACATTAAAGCACGTGATGAGGCAAATATAAAACTCGTATATGTAAAACGCTTAAATACTGGGAAATGCATACAAAATACTGCAAAAGCTGGAAAACCAGTAGGAGCAAAGACTGCAAAAAATGCCTGGAAAAAAAGTAGCTCTATGGAACTCGATATATTTTTTAACAAAATAGGGGATATAATAGCAAAGATAGAAAATATTACTAATTTTATTTTAAGGAGCTTTAAAGGATGTATTTTATAAACCAGGTAAGTAATAATTATAGTGCCTAGTAGCTCTATTAAACAAACAACAAAATTTTGATGAATTACTTGTTCTGCATTAAATTTAAAAGTATTTTTAAGAATATTACCGCAATAAATATAAGAAATACAAAACCATACAGGTCCTGTACATTCTATTAAAAAATAAGCTATAGTAGTTTTTTGATTAACTTTTTCTTGCCAAGCTGGATTAGACTTTAGCTGTTCTGCATCAATACTAGTTTTTGTCACGATGTTTTTTATGCGCCTTTTAGCATCAGCAAAATCAGGCATTTCCCTGAGATTTGTTCTTGCTATTGCACCAACTAGTGCAATACCTGCACCAAACCAGAACGCTATACGCCAGTTAAAGCCAAAAGAGGTAACAAGTGAAGCTATAGCTAAAGCTACTGTAGCACCTAGGGTTGAACAAATTGTGATCAATGCTACAGTGCTATACCGTGCTGGTGACTTAACCATTTCTGTTAGGTAAAGCTTTGCCCCCACTACTTCTCCCATAGAAGACATACCTTGCATCATACGACAAATTGTAATTAACCAAGCCGCACTAACACCAATTTGTTCGTATGTTGGTAAGTTTGCCATTACAATACAAGATAATGACATTAAAAAAGTTGTAATTATGACAGTTGCCTTACGACCTACATTATCACCTATCCACCCAAAGATTAGAGCTCCAAAAGGTCTAAGCAGGTAAGTAGAACAAAAAGCAGCAACTGAAAAAAGAGTAGCAGTACGTGGATCAGTTTGTGGAAAAAATAAATCATTCAACAATACCGCCATATGAACATATAGCATCAGATCAAAATACTCCAAAAAGGTTCCTATTGAGAGTAGCCCGACAGCCTCTTTTTGTTCTCTTGTAAGGCTAGTTTGCCGGTTAGGGATAATCCTAGTATTTTCTTGAACAGCTTCACTCATAATTGACTCAATGTTGTTGTTGACTTCAGATAGTTCATATTTCCCCTGTAATTACTTTTATTAGACATAATTTTTTTAATACACTTAGTATATAATATTTTATGGTTGCACTAAGTGATATAAAAAAATAATTATAGATTTAAGTCGAAATAACAAATTTCTAATTGTAACAATATCACGATCTTAACATAGAATGAAAGTTATATGTAAATTGTAATCATCTTTTGACCCTCTATTGTAATAAAAATTGACCCCCTTGGGAATTAAGAATAAAAACTCCGAAAGCCATATTTTATCTGGGTTACAGTGCGATTAGGCTTAGGGTCAATTCTTATTACAATTTTTGCTCCAAAAGGGTCAAAAGCTCGTTACAATTTACACCGATGGTATTTGAAGGTACATGTAATACAGAATTATTTAATAATTGGGTAGAGCATTTTTTAATTAAGCAACTAAAGGCTGGTCAGTTTATCATAATGGATTAAGCAAAAAATAAGCTCCTGCCTGCATTTGTTCGATGCAATAACCCAGCACTTTCATGCACCTAATTCTATTTAAACCACTATATGTATTCTAAATTAGAAATAGGAGATTTATAGCAAATAATGGTCATTAGTTAAAATAATAACCATTATATTTAGTTTTATCGCTTGATCTTATATTATTATTGCTTTACTATATTTCTTAGTAGAAATCTGTAATATAGAACTTATGAAAGTATTAAACTCAATAATTACAAAGAAAGGACAAATTAGCATTCCATCCTACATTAGAAATAAGCTGCATTTATCTGCAGGGAGTAAACTAGAATTTATTATGCAAGACGATTCATTCATAGTTGTCCCAATTAATAAATCTATCAGAAACTTACAAGGAATGCTGCCAAAACCAGATATATCGCTAAGTATTGAAGAAATCAACGAAGTTATTAAAGGTAGTCATGATAGGAATTGATACTAATGTTTTAGTTCGCTATTTGACTTCGGATGACGAAATCCAAAGCAACAAAGCTGCTAAACTAATTAATCAATATATTGGGCAAGCTGGTTCTATATTTATTAACAACATAGTTGCCTGTGAATTAATTTGGGTATTAGAACGTGGTTATAAATATGATAAAAGTCACATAACAACTGTATTAAAAGAAATCGTTGCTACTTCAGAGTTTCAGTTTGAAGATCACAAAATTTTATGGTTGTCTATCGTTGAATATGAAAAATCTAATGTTGATTTTGCTGATATCTTAATAGGCAACATCAATGCCTTAAAAGGTTGTAGTAAAAGTTTCACTTTTGATTCTAAAGCATCGGCTTTACTAGTATTTGATATAGTTGAATGAGTATCAAAAGTAATAGCATGTTGATAGGTTATATACGAGTATCGAGAGTCGATGGCCATAGTACCCTACAATTTTTGTAAAGATGTTAGTAGGATAGGAAAAAGTTCTTGTTTGGGAGGTATTAATAATGTGGATATTAGCTGCGTTATGGCTGTTGTAGATTGATAAAAAGCATTTTTGATATGATCAAAGCCATAGGTAAATAATGAAAATAATTGTTTTTCAATGGTTTTGTGCCGTTTTATTCGGATGGGATTTAAGGCATTTTGTATTAGTCCATTTTTGACTATTAAAGCTGAAGCAATAGCAGCTATCACTAATAATTTTTCAAATCTATCCAAATTTACAATGTGACTTTTTTCAATATCAAAACCACCGCTTTTTAGGTGCAAAAATAGTCGTTCAACACTCCAACGAAATTTATATAAAGCGAAAACATCTTGCTCAATTTCAATTGAAGACACCAAAACCATCAACTCGCTCTTATCATTTCTATATGCGGTAAAATTAACCTTTCTATTCCATAATACACCGCTACAAGCCCTATACTCTAAGGCTTTAACATCACTAAACATTCTTTCAATGGTTAAAGTTCTTAAACCTTTTGTAAGACGAATTTTATGATCCATTTTTAATGGAATAGCAAACTTTAAATGGTTATTTATCAGAAAATCTAACCATTCTTTATTCATAAATTCTCGATCAGCAAGCAAATATTTTATTCTTTCAACGCCAAAATTATTAATAAATTTCTGCAAAAATTCCTTCATAAATTCTGCAGAACACCCACCACCATGCGGCAGAGTCTTCCAGAATATTGGCACCGACATTTTACCAATTACCATTACTAAAAATAAAATATTTATATCGGATTTATCAAATTTCCAACTTGTTCTATCCATTGCTACAACATAATTTTTTGAAGAAAAAAAGCTTAATAGCAAAGAGCTAACCTTCATATAATCAAAATTAAAGTCTTTTAAAAAACGATAAATTCTTATATCTTTCACTGTAGTTATTTCTCCATTAGACTCCGCTTCAGTGTAATTTGATAGTAACTTGACTTCTTGATTATAATCCATATAAAATCTTTTGCGATGTTTTCCACGACCAACATTATCAAAAGATTCTTTGCCTTTCTTGTTATATTCTTTTACAGCGTTTCCCACAAATGCAACAGATACTCCAAATTGTTTCGAAATAACTTCTGCATATCTTAGATCAGCCTGTAAGCTATATATTATCTGCCATTTCATTCTCTTCCAATGGTCTTTTTTTTCCTTATTTTTTTTAATATATCTTTTTGCTTACAACTGATATTTATTTTAAATTTCTTACTCATTTTTATTTTTTTTAACATTCTATCTTACTATTATACTTAATCTTTGCTTATTAATGCTAATTGGTATAAGCTCTTTTTTGTAATCCTTGATAAAATCAGCTATTCCATTAGAGTTGTTATCATATTCTTTAGTTTCTTTTTTTCCATGAATAGCAACAACAAAATTAAATTTTCCTATATCAAGACCGATAAAATTATTATATAATAGCATAATACCTCGAAGGCTTTTAATGTTTACGATTGTAAGAGGAAGTGCGAAAGCATCCCATTCAACTATTCAAACGTCTCGGGGGTTTGGGGCTAGAGTACCAAGATCCAAACGGTCTTAAAACCAATTGCTACACGCCCGCAAGCAATAGTCATTATTATGGCTATGCTGCAACACCCCCTTAAAGTCAATATAAATCATTATTTACATTGACTTCAATCTCTATTATATCATACTTATAACTTACAATTGCTTCGTCGCTACTAAAGTAGCTCCTCGCAATGACAGGTAAGCTATCTAGAACCTTAACAGATTGGCTATATTTAACATAAAGGAGTTTATATAATGAGTAATTTTTTAACAAACGAATTTTCGTATGGGATTATCATGGGCTATTATGGTTCCATCTGGTCCGATGAAGCACTTACCGATTATGCTGATTTTTGTGTTCAGTATGGACATAAATATTTTATCTATGCACCTAAAAAAGAAATATTATTACGAGAAAATTGGGCTACCCCTTTCACTGAACAACAAATTCAACGGTTGAAACAGATTCGTGATAACTTTGAAAATCGTGGAGTTAAATTTGGTATTGGTTTAAGTCCTTTTGGACTTAATGTTTTGGATGATGTGGGTAGAGCAAAATTAAAAGTAAAAATAGACCAAATTAACAGTATTAATCCTACTATCCTAGGAGTTTTTTTTGATGACATAGATAAAGCATCAATTTTTCCATCATTGGCAATCGCTCAAGTAGCAATTGCTGAATATGCTGCAACAATTAGTACGGCAAAATCCTTTATATCTGTACCAACCTATTACAGTAATGACCAAATTTTACAACGTGCTTTAGGTTTGATACCTCTAGACTATTTTGCTGACTTTGGTAAAATAGATCAAAAATTTTCTATATTTTGGACTGGCGAGCATATTATCAGTAGCGGATACACTCAAAATGAGCTTGATACTATTTCTAATATGTTCAAACGTAAAGTAGTATTGTGGGATAATTACCCGGTTAATGATACAGTATATCTAATGGATTATTTGCGTATTTTTGCTATAACAGCAAGACCTACAGAACTTTCTTCTTGGGTCTCTGGAATCGCCTTTAATCCTATGTTGCAACCATATATGTCTATGATTCCAATGGCAACAGCAAAAAATTTATTTTCTTCAATAGGGTATAATCCGCGTCAAGCATATTTACAGGTGCTTAATGAATTATGTGGAACGAAGCTTGCTCAAGCAATAGACCAAAATCTGCCATATTTTTTATGGCGTGGAATAAAGCGAACTGAGCCAGTGAATATTGATCGTATGCTTAAATTATTTGAATTATTTACTGAACAGCGAGAGCAGAAATTTACATCTGAAATTATTCAGCTGCTAAAACAGCCTTGATCTTTGCCGGTTGTTTAGTAATTTTATGCATATGTTGATGAACAGGGTTTTCCCATAGTACCCTACAAATTTGAGATGATGCACATATAGTTGATAGGACAAAAGAACTGTAATTAAAATTCAGCTCTTAAATTTTGCTACTGCAATTGACTTATAAAAATAACAATTTTGATACTAAAAATAGATATAATATTGTATATTCATAGACATCTCATAAAATAAATGAGAAAATAATATAATCATTACAACCGGTTGTAAAAGGAAAAATACCCTTTAGTAGAATATAAATGCTATGATTACTAATTAAAATAAATATAGTTAGATTTATGTCAAATATCAGTCCTAGAGTCGATATAGCCTTCAAAAAAATCTTCGGTGTTGAAGAGAATAAGGACTTGCTTATTTCCCTGATCAATTCGATTGTTTCGCAGGAAGATCAAGTAATAGAAGTAAAACTGCTTAATCCATATAATCCAAAAAACTTCAAGAGCGATAAATTGTCAATTTTAGATATTAAAGCACAAGGAGAAAACGGCAAAAGATTTAATATCGAAATCCAAATTACTGACGAAGCTGATTACGATAAGAGAGCTCTTTATTATTGGGCTAAATTATATACTGAGCAATTAAAGACTGGCGAGAACTATGCTACTTTATCTAAGGCTATTGGCATTCATATATTACACTTTACTTCTATTTTAAATGAAGATAAATATCATAATGTCTTTCACATCGTAGAAAAAGATAGTGGTTTATTATATTTTAAAGATTTAGAGTTACATACTATTGAGCTAAATAAGTTTACTAACAATCCGAAAGAACAGCTGTCTGACATAGTAAAGAAGGTAAAAACCTCCCTTGACAGATGGAGTACTTTTTTAACTAGAACCGATTTACTAAACAAAGATAATTTACCAAAAGAGTTAAATGATGCTAGCATAAAAAAAGCTCTGACAGTTCTAGATGTGATGAATTTTACTGAGGAAGAAAGGGCAGCCTATGAAGATCACCTGAAGTGGCTGCTTGTTGAAGCTAATACTCTTAAAAAATTTGGAGATAAAGCTCGAGAAGAAGGTAGAGAAGAAGGTAGAGAAGAAGGTATCAAAATTGGTGAAGTTAGAGGCGAAGCTAGAGGTGAAGCTAGAGGTGAAGCTAGGGGTGAAGCTAAATTAATAAAAATGATGATAAAAAATGGCACATCTATTGAAGAGGTATCTAGAATAACTAGACTATCTATTGCTAAAATAAACGAACTATTGAAAGTACAATATAATGACGAATTATCAGATTAGTACAACCATAAGATTACTTCGGGAAAAGGCTAGTGTTGAATATATTGCCAAAGTTACCGGTCTAACAATCTTAGAGATTGAAGATAAAACGGTATAGCAATCCGAAAAAGATATATTAGGAATAGACAAGACAGGTATATATAATAGATTATAAAAAAGGAGATATTTAAATGGGCTTATCAAATAGTATTTAATTAATGATTAAGGCTATTATTTGTATAATACTTTATGGTGGTGGCACTGTCCAAAAAACTGTGTAAATTTCGAAATAGGTTATATATAAAAATATAACAAAAAAGGAAATTACATGAATAAAAAACAAATGAATCAATAGACCTCCTTCGAAACTCGCTTGTGCGGAGGGATTTGAAGGAGACACTTCACCTCGAACCGCAGCGTACTCTAATGTACGTGAGGAGCAGAGTACCGGTATCACGTACAAATCACCAGCAGAAGTAGAGTTTCGAAAGAGGCCTAATAAAGCAAGCAGTAGATTTATTAATCTTCCATTTTAATACCTACTTCTTGTTTTCTCAAGTTTGCTGTGAAACTTTCATGCTATGTTAAGATCGTGATATTGTTATAATTAGAAATTTGTTATTTCAAGTTAAATCTATAATTATTGTTTTATCACTTAGTGAAACCATAAAATATTATATACTATAATAATGCAAAATATAAAAAAATTATGTCTAATAAAAGTAATTAGTAGTAGTGGTATGAATAATTTGAAATCAGAAACAAGGTTAGGGCAACTATGAGTGAACTTGTTCAAGAAAATACCAGAATTATCCCTAATCAGCAAGCTAGTCTTACAAAAGAACAAAAAGAAGCTGTTGGTTTACTATCCATAGGCACCTTTTTAGAGTATTTTGATCTAATGCTTTATGTTCATATGGCAGTTTTACTCAATAGCCTGTTTTTTCCCAAAGATGATCCAAACTCTGCCTCTCTTTTTATTGCGATTGCATATAGTATTACTTTTGTTTTTAGACCGTTTGGAGCATTACTATTTGGTTGGATAGGAGATAATATTGGTCGAAAAATAACCATCATTATTACAACCTTTATGATGGCAACCTCGTGTTTTATCATGGCTACCTTACCAACTTATGAACAAATTGGTATTACGGCTTCATGGATTATTAGTATATGCCGTGCAATACAAGGTATATCTTCCTTAGGTGAAAGAGTGGGAGCAGAACTATATTTAATGGAAATAACAAAACCACCAATGCAATATCCTGTCGTAACTATAATTACGGTTTGTGCTTCCTTAGGATCAATGGCTGCATTAGGGTTAGGATTCTTAGTTACTAATTATGGGATTAATTGGCGTTATCTTTTTTGCTTTGGAATGATAATTGCCACTATAGGTACAGTTGCTAGAACTAAATTAAGAGAAACACCAGAATTTGCTAATGCAAAATTGCGATTAAAAACATTTTTTGATACGCACTATATTGATAAAAAAATATTAAAAGGTGATATAATTTTAGAAGAGAAAGTACAGAAAAAGACAGTATTCTTCTATTTTTTAATTCAATGTTCTGGTCCAGTGCCAACATATTTTGTGTATTTTTATTGTGGTAATATACTCAGGAATTCTTTTGTTTATGGTGTTGGAGATATTCTTTATCATAACTTTCTTATTTCAATAATACAACTACTCACTATGTTGGTATTATCGTATCTAAGTTATATAATATATCCTTTAAAGATTCTTAAAGTCAGGTGGATGATTTTTTTTGCTTTTATAATATTTTGCCCTTATTTCCTTGATAAGGTTACTACCCCGATACATTTATTTATAATACAAGTGTTGATTATATTATTTGCATCTGACGCCTCTCCAGCTAGTGCAATTTTCTACAAATATTTTCCTATTTTTAAACGCTTTACGTATAGTAGTTTTATATATGCCTTAGCACATGCCATAATTTCCATTGTTACATCTTTTGGTTTCATATATTGTACAAAATATATGGGGCAACTAGGAATATTATGTATTATGTTGCCTATAGTAATAAGCTATGGATTTGGGATATTTTATTTTATAAAATTGGAGAAGGTAACTGTGAATCATTATTAGTCTCTCCGCCAAAAAATTGCTGGCATAAGAGATAATAGACTTCCTGCATAAATCAATCTAGTTGGTGATTTTGTCGTCGAAACTTGCCTCCGTTCCTCACGTACGTCTATGTACGCTGCGGTACTCGGCTTCGTTTCTCCTAAAAATCTCTCAACTATTTTTGACTTATGCAGGAAGTCTAATTTTAAAATAAGATGCTTTTTGACTGTAAAGACTAGTTATTAGTTTTATAATAAGTATGTATTACTTTAGAACATAATTCTACAAAATTTTGTTCAATTGTTGGTGTATTGTAATACATGCTAAGAGTAATAAACCTACTAAGAGTTTCTACTATAGTTTTTCTTGCTTTCTCCGAGGATTTAGCACCAATAGTTTGCATATTATGAATACGATCAAATAATTTAATTAATAAAATATCGTGTTTTTTTTTCAACCATAGCTGTTCTATTGTTTTTGCCGCACTAATCTTCCCGTGTTGTTTAACCCTAGTCAAATCTGCTACTTGACCAGCAATTTGCTTGCCAAAGACCTGAGCAATCATGTCCTCGGTAAGAGTTGTATCTTCAATAGTATCATGCAGTAAACTGGTAACGATCATATCAGTCCTGAAATATTGTGGCATTTCTTGTGCTGTATATTCAGCAACCATGTATGCCACCTCTATCGGATGGGAGTAATATGGATCACCGGATTGTCGCATTTGACTACCATGGTATTTTCTAGCGTAATATATGCCTTTTCTAATCTCATCAATATCTACTGGTTGAGTTACTTGCTGATTTAATTCAGATAATTTATTGAGTAACCTATCGGTATAATGACAATTTATATATTTTGCTTCCCAAGTATACTCTAGAGTATTAGAATCTTCCATATAACTACCTACTACATTGTCTTAATTATAAAGTATATTAAACTAAAAGTTAAAATACTACCAATAATTTATTACATGCTTCTTAAAATAATAAATATTTTGTTATATTTAAGTTAGAGCTTGTCCGCAAACTAAAATTAAGGTATGATAGAGTTGAATAAAGTATTATTAGCAAGAAGTATAAAAGAATGAGCAGAAAAAATTATCCAACAGATTTAACAGATGAAGAATGG
>JAHFPS010000090.1 GCA_023269695.1 Rickettsia sp. | reverse complement strand
TATGACATTAGAATGTATGAATATTTTTTTACAAGAATTATCCATAAGACATCCGGATAAGTTTATTTTGCTGATATGTGATGGTGCAGCAAATCATCGTCAAACTTCTGTAACAATACCACCAAATATAATGATTCATCATCTTCCACCTTTGTCTCCTCAACTAAATCCTGCTGAGAATATGTGGGAGGAAATAAAAGAAAAATTTTTTTACAACGAACTATTCCATTCAATGGAGGATGTGTTAAATAGAATGTCAGATGCTATATTACAATATGAAGCAAGTCCTCAAATTGTTAAGTCTATCACTAGTTGGAATTGGATTATTAATCCTATTAATTCTATATTGAAAGATAATTAGTATTACACCAGAGGGCATGGTAATAGTTTTGCTTTTTAGAGCGGTTGAATCTTTACCTGAAAGAATTTGATTTACCAGATTCTCTAATCTAACAGAGCCAATGCCTTTCCTAATTTCATCAGCTAATTCTATTAAGATAGGTATACATTGTTGATTTTTAGACAAGGTATATATAGTGTAAGCTGTCCTAGAAGAGACTCTAGATATGTTACCTACAGCATCCCAAATAGCTTGTGGCACTTTGTTAAAACAAAGGAAATTTTGAAGTTTACGCCTAGAAAGATTAATATTCTGAGTTAATTTCTCTTGAGTCATTTTTTGATCTTGTAGAATTTTAGCATAATATATGCCTTTAGAGTAATCGCAAAGATCGAGAGACTGATTTTCTTTAATTTGGATTATTGATGCCTGTTCATCAGAAACATCATGTAATATGGCTTTTAGTTGCAGATCAGCCTCAAGGCAGGCTTTCCATCTTCTGGAACCTGCAATAATCTCATACTGATAGTGATTATCTTTGCTTTTCCTAACAAGTACTGGTTCTATTTGACCATTCCTTTTGATGTCCTCGGCTAATGCAGATATGTCACCAAATTCAAAAGAACTTCGATATAAAAAATCTAAAATAATTACCCCTAACTATAACGATAATTTTACCCACTGTCTCCGTTTTGCCGCAGACTTATCGAATTGCATAAAAAAACACCTTAGTGCTAAAACTTCTCTGGACTCTGTTAGTGACTAGGGTAGTATATTAGTAGTGACCCACGTGGTGTGGGGTTCAACCACCGAGGTTAGAATAAAGACCAGAAAATTTTTAAACCTAACCTCAGTGTCTATTTTTTGTAGTCAAAAAACAGGAGTTAATTTTATGTCGACTAATATTAAAGATCAACAACAAAATAACAAACAAGTTAAATTAACCAGTGATATTTCTTTTGCCCTAGAACAAGCTAAGAAAAAACTACAAGCTGATGAAAAATTGACCTACTTAAATCTTAGAAACCATAATATTGGTAGTAGTGGTGGTATCAAGCTACTTAGCAAAGCTTTAGAAAATAATAAAACGCTAACCCACATAAATCTTCGTAATAGTAATATTGACGATGAGGGAGTCAATATAGTTGCGAAGTTTTTGCAAAACAACAACACAGTAACTAGAGTAGATATAAGCAACAATAAAATTGGGGATATAGGTATGCATAGGCTTGCCGAAGCCCTAGAAAACAATAATACTGTAAGTCACATAGATCTGTGCCACAACGAGATTACTAATAGGGGGGCTATTCGATTTGCCGAAGTTCTAAAAATAAATAAAAAATTATGTCAAATACAGCTAGCAGCAAATAATATTGCCAAAATTGGGGGGCTGGGGAACTTGCTAGGGTTCTAGAACGTAATAACTCTGTAAAATACCTAGATATTAGAGATATTAATATTTGCGATTGTGGAATAGAGTCGTTAAGTAGTATGTTACGGTATAACGATGTTATAACCCATATTAACCTTGCTGGAAACTATATTTGGCCAGAAGGAGCTAAGATACTTAGTAAAGATTTAGAGTATAATGAGACTGTAACCAACATAAATCTTGGTGAAAGTAATATTGGCTATGAAGGAGTAAAGCACCTTGTTAAAGCGTTAAAGATTAATAATACTGTGGACGAAATAGACCTTGAATATAATGATATTGGCGATCAAGGAGCAAGCATACTGGCTGAATTTTTAGCAAATAATAGAACTATCAAGAGACTACACCTGAATGATAATAATATTGGTGAGGGGACTTTACAACTTTTCAAGGCTTTAGAAATTAATAGAACTCTAACCGAAATAACACTTGGTTACAATATTTTTAGTCGTGAAGTAGCAAAGAAACTTCTAGAAATTCTAAATGATAAAAATATTGTCAGCAAAATAATGATGAGTTTTGGCGACAATGAAAATTATGATATTAATCCTAATAATATTGATCCTAAACTAGAGTTATTAATTGAAAATCTAAAGAACAACTATATAGAAACTGATGGTATGACTATAAACTAGAAAAAATTCTACCACTTTTTCAGTTAGTCTTGATATTGTCATTTTCTTAAAGACTAACTGAAAACTTTATTGATTGGTTTTATTGACGTCATTACCTAGTTTACTTACCTTAGCAAATTTCAGATAAAAAATCTAGAATACCCACCCAAAATAGTCTTTTACTATTCTCTCAAAAAATCGTTGTTCAATATATAATTTCCTAACTAATTTGTCGCTTGTCCTTATTAAGGATTGCAAAAAGCTTATTTTTAATAAAGTGATTTGTAATACGTTTAACCTACTAGTTCAATAAAATTATAGCTACTTTTTCTTAAATTTATACAGTTCGTTTATTTTATAATCAACTAATATTTTCTACCTATAGCTATTGTTTAGATAAACCATTTTCTTTTCTTACCCACTCACCCTACCTAAATAACCCACTTAAGGAGCATTTTGCTGCCTATATCAATCTTACCACACAAAATAAGCTGATTTATTTACGCCCAAATGTTTTAGCATTTACAGCTGGAATTCCGATAGGCGCACTTGGGCAAACTAGGTAAACCTAATTTGCCTGCGCTCAAATCCCCAGCAAATTTATTAACAAAAGAGCAATTAAAATCAATTTATTGCAAGCTTTTTAGTGGAGAAGATGGTAAGATAGTATTAGAGGATTTAGCCCAAATGAGTGGTATATATCGCAGCAATTTCGTTCGACAAGAAAGTGATTACACTGCCTTCCTTGAAGGACACCGGGCGTTGTTCCTATATATAGGCTCGCAGACTTCAGAA
>JAHFPS010000089.1 GCA_023269695.1 Rickettsia sp. | reverse complement strand
TCTAAACTCACATGTCACACACAGCTAGATTAAAACTACCTTTGATTCATAGTGGGCAGGTGCAGAAAGAAATTACCCATAATGAAGCTCTTAGTTTACTTGATATACTGATAAATCCAGTGGTGCAAGCTATCGGTATCACCTCTCCTGAAATAGAGCTAGATAACCAAAAACTTGGTCAACTATATATAATTGGCACAAATGTTGAGCAAGAATTTACTGGTCACGAGAATAACATCGCTCAAAAATTAGAGCATGGCTGGCGGTTTATTACACCGCATAAATGGCTAGAAGTAGTATTAGACGATGATGGTAGTCATTATCGATTTGATGGTGAAAAATGGCAAAAGTCATAATTCCCATTACTCTTATCTAAAGCTCATTTTCAAATAACAAATTTTCCAAACAACTAAAAGGTATATTTATGCAAAAATTACAAGGATTTAGAACCATTATATTTAACCTAGTCACTATATTAACTTCTTGGCTAGCTGATTAATATTGAGCTATCAGAAGAACATCAAACCGCGATGAGCATTACTATTATTGCCATTATTAATATTATTTTAAGATTTATAACCAAAACGCCTATCAGCAAAAATGAAGAAAAACAAACCAAATAATAACTAAAATTATAAAATAAATATGAACAATACATATTATATCCCCTATTTTACCTATCAAGAATTAGCTTGCAAACAAACAGGAGAAATAGTGCTAGCTACTGGCTTTGCAGAAAAACTGGTAAACTTACGCAAGGTTTTTAATAAACCAATGTCTATTAGTTCAGCTTGTCGTTCCCGAGAATATAACAAGAAAATCAACGGAGCTACAAACTCTTTTCATATCTATGACTATCCGCACCATAGTGGAGGCGGTTGCTGTGCTGTTGATGTTCTAACCTTAGATAAAACCATTAAAGGCGATTTAATTGCTACTGCTTGGCAACTAGGTTGGACTATCGGCATCCATAAAAATTTTGTTCATTTAGACAAACGTATTGATTATACTGAATTAAAACAGATAATATTTTTATATTAAAACTACCTATGTCAAAATTATCAACTCCGACTAAATATACGATAGGAAGAGTTTATACAAAGGCTGTAACTTAAATATAACAAAATACTTATTATTTTAAGAAGTATATAATAAATTATTTGCTAGTATTTTAACTTCTAGTTTAATATACTTTATAATTAAAATAATGTGATAGGTATTCAATGGAAGATCTTTATAATTGGCAAACAAAGTACGTAAATTGTAAATATGCCGAAAGGTTACTTAACAAACTATCTGAGCTAAACCAGCAAGTAACTCAACCAGTCAATATTGATGAGATTCAAAAAGGTATATATTACGCCAAAAAATATCATGGTTCGCAGATGCGACAATCCGGCGATCCCTATTATTCTCATCCAATAGAAGTAGCATATATGGTTGCCGAATATACAGCACTAGAAAGGCCACAATATTTCAGAACTGACATGATCATTACTAGTTTACTGCATGATACTATTGAAGACACAACTCTTACCGAAGACATGATTGCTAGGATCTTTGGCAAAAAAATTGCTAGCCAAGTGGTAGATTTGACCAGAGTCAAATCCTACGGGAAGATTAGTGCGGCAGAGACATTAGATTTATTATATTCTCAAAATAAAAAAGATATTTTAATAATAAAACTCTTTGACCGACTTCATAATATGCAGACTATATCGGCTAAATCTCCTGAGAAAGTTAAGAAAATATTGGAGGAAACTTTAATAAGTTTTGTAAGTTTCTCTATGTACTTAGAAATACATGCAATAAAACAAAATCTAATCAAATTGTGCTACCAAAGTTTAGTTATTCCCCAACTTTTACCAAAGTATCACGAGATGACTTTAGAGGGTGATTCCCAGCCTCTATGTCTAACTTCTCAAAATGAAGTAGCCCAAATGCAAACCCTAAGCTTACTGGAACCATAATAATCCACAATCCCCAATGACCAAAATATTCTATTAAATATACAAGCCCAAAAGACGTAACGATATGCATTAAGGCTCGCGATAAGGCAAACAACCAACTAGTGTAAGTAAAGCGTTTAAAGACTGGAAAGTGTTTAACATAAATTGGAACAGCTGGAAAAGCATCAGGTCTGAATATAATAAAAAATGACTGGATTAAAAGTATATCGAATGGACTAGCGGCATTGTCTAATAAATATGGACACATAAGAATAAAACCCCAAAACACTACCAGCCTAATTTTAAGAATCATCAACGGATATATTTTGTAGCATAAATAAGTCAATATTATATAGGATACTAAGTTCACCATTGAGACTATAAAATTTTGATGAATGATTTGTTCAGCATTATAACCAAAAGAGTTTTTTAAAACATTGGCACAATGAGAATATGTAAAATAAAAGGATACCGGCCAAGCACATTCTATTAAAAAATATGCAAGTGCAGTTTTTTCTTAACTTTTTCCTTCCAAATAGGCAGTTCTTCTAGTTTTTTTGTATTTATGCCTAGCTTATCAAAAGCTGGAGTTAAAGCTTTCTTTAGTTGTCGTTTTGCATTAGCAAATTCAGGTGTTTCTCGCAAAGCAGTTCTCGCAATTATGCCTGTTAAAGCAACTATTGCTCCTATCCAAAAAGCATTACGCCAACTAAATCCTTGAGAATTTACCAACGATGCTATAGCTAAAGCAAAAGTTCCGCCTAAAGTAGAAAAAGTTACTATCAATGCTACAACTGGGTATTGTATTGGTGGCTTTGAAATTTCAACCAAATAAATTTGTGCTCCCATTATTTCTCCCATAGATGATATACCTTGAATAATGCGGCATACTGTAACTAACCAGGCGGCTGTAACGCCAATCTGGGCATAAGTGGGAAGGGTAGCCATAATAATGCAAGAAATAGCCATCATAAAGGTTGTTACAATAACAGTTGCCTTACGACCAACCGTATCTCCTATCAAACCAAATAAAAAAGCACCGAATGGTCTAAAGATAAAGGTGCTACAAAAAGCAGCAGCAGAAAGGAGAGCAGTCGTGTGAGGATCAGTTTTTGGAAAAAATAGCTCATTTAGAAGAACTGCCGAGTCAATCATTTATTTTGTGTAAGTTCTATTTTTTACATTCCAATAAATCATACTTAAAATCACCACAAAGTATTTCAAATTGATTCAAAGCTAATGACCAATCTTTTATTGGCATA
>JAHFPS010000060.1 GCA_023269695.1 Rickettsia sp. | reverse complement strand
TCCGACAAACTGTTCCAGGTGGATAAACATATTGATAACCTGACATTATACTAATCATCTTTATTCTATAACCTAATTATACCTTGTTAATTCTATATTGAAAGCTAATTAGTATAAGTTGAACGAAACCTACAAAACTTACGCTATGTTTTACAACAAGTGCCTTAGTACTGGGATATTATTAAAATGCTCTACTATGAGAGTATGGCGTTGGATCAAGGTGTTTAGTCCCAGGGTGTGATGGTTAGGGTTAATAATAAATTTATCTGGATCAGATAATATATCTTGACTGCATATATGTTAAAGGAAGAGACAATCACACTATAATAAATAAAGCAGTTTATATAGCTATAGGCGTTAATATGGAGGGTAAGAAAGAGCTACTTGGTATTTGGGTTGGCAAGAACGAAGGTTCTAAATTTTGGATGCAAGTGGTAACTGAACTAAAGAACAGGAGGGGCATAGAGAAGATATATGTCGCTTGTGTAGATGGTCTAAAAGGCTTTCCTGAGGGGATTAGAAAGGCAATATATACTACTAATACTATTGAATCAACCAATCGCCAAATCAGGAAAATTATTAAAAATAAAGGAGTATTTCCAGATGATAAATCAATTCAAAAAATAATATTTTTGGCATTGACAAATGCCCAAAAGAAGTGGACAATGCCAATTAAAGATTGGTCAGTTGCCTTGAATCAATTTGCCATACTTTGTGGTACTGATGACCAAAAATGGGCAAATGTTGATCAAAGATGGACTAACTCTGATATCATACTTACACAATCTTTCTGATAGACCCAACTGACGACGTCATAGGCTCATAGAAGCCGTTGCAATGATAATGTTAAAGTTCGTAAGTTAGCGATTCCATCAGGGCTATGGCACTTTATTGAGCCTTAAGTTGAATACATGACTGCATTTGCTTTTTTTCTGTCAAGTATTATTTTTTTTCCTTGCATTTTTGGGTAGATCCATACATGATTTTTGGGTAAAAGCTCTTCCGTCATTGCGAAACCACGTAGTGGTCGTGGCAATCCATTTCTAATCATTTTCCTGGATTGCTTAGTTGCTACTAAAGTAACTCCTCGCTAATAGACGGAAGTATTACTATGGCTAAATGCTAATCAGGTTAGCATTTGAGTATATTTAGCTATTGAGTGTGACTTTTAAGTTATTCTGGGATGGTTGTCTATGTAATTTGTTTGACAATCATGAAGTAATTTGCTAAAATTGGTTGTACTTAGTGTCAATTCCTAAAACTAATTAGCTACCCGGAAATATAAATGCTCTCTATGTTCTACTAGACCTAGCTAAGTTGTTGGGACTTTGTGATGCTAATTTCTTCAAATCATTCGAGTAGTAGTCTAAATCTTTAAGTAGCTTAACTTTTTATAGGTTTCATGATCTTCCCAGTTTTTAAAGTAGTAGACCTTTTCTAGAATTAGCCATCTGAGAGAGGAATTTTTAATAAAAAATTAATCGAAAAATCGTAAGTAATACTAAATGCACATATGGGATCTCCTCAATCGATTCTGACAGAAAAAGATCAAAAGCAAAATGACCTGAAAGTCAAAATGAGCCAGAAAAAATAAAGTTTCTAGAGCCGTCTAATCTTAACTAATCTAAAGAAAATAAAATATGACAAGAAATACAGTGACTAACAATAAGGAATCATCTGATAATCATTACAATAATAGTATCAAGTATGATAGTCCCAATAAAGATGGTATTGTTACCATCAATCTTAAACAATTAAAGCGTAAATCACCTGAAGAGTTACAAGTACAAGCAGAAAATCTTAATATTGAGAACTCTAGTGCTTTTCTAAAACAAGAGCTAGTCTTTGCTATACTCAAGAAATCTGTTGAGCAGGGTGATTTGATTTCAGGAGAAGGTGTACTGGAAATTCTACCTGATGGATTTGGCTTCCTTAGATCTCCAGAGGTAAATTACTCTGCTGGTCCTGATGATATTTATATTTCTCCAAGTCAGATTCGTCGTTTTGGACTACGTACAGGGGATACGGTAGAAGGGCAAATTAGGGCTCCAAAACCGGGAGAGCGTTATTTTGCATTATTAAAAGTAAATAAAGTTAATTTTGAAGATCCTTCTAAGGCTTATCATAGAGTACATTTTGATAATTTAACACCACTTTATCCTGAAGAGAAATTATCATTAGAACTAGAAGATAATAGCAAGGATTTTAGTACAAGAATAATTGAATTGGTGGCTCCTATGGGTAAAGGGCAACGTGCATTGATTGTTGCCCCACCAAGAACTGGTAAAACTGTTCTATTGCAAAGTATAGCTCACGCTATTACTACCAATAATCCAGAAGTATTTTTAATTGTTTTGTTAATCGACGAACGTCCAGAAGAAGTTACTGATATGCAGCGTTCAGTGCGTGGTGAAGTAGTTAGCTCAACTTTTGATGAACCAGCTATTAGGCACGTTCAGCTTGCAGAAATGGTTATTGAGAAAGCTAAAAGGTTAGTAGAGCATAAAAGAGATGTGGTAATATTGGTTGATGCAATAACAAGACTTGCGAGAGCTTATAACACTGTTGTACCATCGTCTGGTAAAGTTCTTACAGGAGGAGTTGATGCAAATGCATTACAACGACCAAAAAGATTCTTTGGAGCGGCAAGAAATATTGAAAATGGTGGTTCATTAACTATAATAGGAACTGCTTTAATTGACACTGGTTCGCGTATGGACGAGGTGATCTTTGAAGAATTTAAAGGCACTGGTAATTCTGAAATAGTTCTCGATCGTAAAATAGCTGATAAACGTATTTATCCTGCGATTGATATTACTAAATCTGGCACACGTAAAGAGGAGTTATTGGTTGATAAAGCCATTTTAACAAAAATGTGGGTTCTTCGTAGAATCATTAATCCAATGGGGACTATAGATGCAGCAGAATTTTTAATTGATAAACTTAAACACACTAAAACTAATACAGAATTTTTTGATTCAATGAATTCATAGAATGCTTTTCAGGAGGAAGTATGGCTAAAAAAACAAAAATTGCTTTAATTGGTGGTGGCAATATTGGCGGAACACTTGCACATTTGATAGCCTTTAGAGAACTTGGTGACGTAGTTATGTTTGATATATCTCAAGGTTTTCCACAGGGTAAGACTTTAGATATATCACAAGCTGGAGCCATTACAGGTTCAGATATAAGTATCACAGGCACTAATGATTATAAAGACATGGAAGGTGCAGATGCTATAATTGTTACAGCCGGAGTGCCACGTTTACCAGGGATGAGTCGTGATGACTTAATTAATGTGAATAGCACTGTAATAAAAACTGTTGCGGCAAGTATTAAGCAATATGCACCAAACGCTTTTGTCATTGTTGTAACCAACCCACTTGATGCTATGGTTTATGTAATGTTAAAGGAAAGTGGGCTACCTAGCAACAGGATAGTTGGTATGGCTGGGGTACTTGACTCAGCAAGATTTAACCTTTTCCTAGCCAATGAATTTAATGTTTCTGTAGAAAATGTTAGTAGTTTTGTCCTTGGGGGACATGGTGACTCAATGGTTCCTTTGGTTAGATATTCGACAATTAATGGGATACCAGTGTTAGATTTAGTAGAAATGGGATGGTCAACGAAGGAACGTATTAACGCAATAATAGATCGTACAAGAAATGGTGGTGGAGAAATTGTTTCACTACTTAAAACTGGTTCTGCTTATTACGCTCCAGCAACTTCTGCTATTGAAATGCTAGAGAGTTATCTAAAAGATAAACGCAAAATATTGAGTTGTGCTGCTTATCTTCAAGGGGAATATGGAGTAAAAAATATGTATGTCGGTGTGCCGGTTATTATTGGTAAAAATGGCGTGGAGAAAATAGTAGAAATAAAATTAAATGATGAAGAGCAAAATTTATTTAACAAATCAGTAGATGGGGTTAGAAAATTGATTGAATCAGTAAAACTATAAAGATTATTATGTAAGTTAGTAACATGCTCAGTATAATCTCACCAGCTAAAACTCAAGATTTTACTTCTCAAATAGTGGGGTTGTTGCCATCGGCACAACCTCATTTCCTTACTAAAACACAATATCTTTTACAAATATGTAAAAATTTGTCGCAAAATCAGATCAAGCAGTTGATGGGGGTTAGTGATAAACTGGCTGAGCTTAATTATCATAGATTTCAGGATTTCGATAACCAGCCGGAGAAACAAGCAATATTTGCCTATGATGGGGATGTTTACCATAATATGGATAGGCAGAATTTTACTGGAGAGCAGTGGGATTTCTTGCAAGGACACACGTTAATTATATCAGGTTTATACGGAACGCTAAGAGTTTTTGATAAAATAAAACCTTATCGACTAGAAATGTCAACAAAATTGCCAAATTTTGAAAAATTATCAATTTTCTGGCAAGATGATATTACCAATTATGTCAATCAAATATTAGCAACTCATCAGAATAAATATCTAATCAACCTAGCATCCAATGAATATTCCTGCGTTATCAATCAAAATGATCTTAAATATCCAATAATTAATATATATTTTAAAGAAAAAAGAAATAATAAATTACAAATAATAGCGATAAACTCCAAAAAAGCCAGGGGCAGTATGCTTAATTTTATTGCAGAGAATCTTATAGACCTACCTGAAAAATTAAAACACTTCTCTAAACAAAATTATCAATATAGTAAAACTGAGTCTTCCAATAAAGATTGGATATTTATTAAAAATGAATAAGTTGTAATATTACTATCACATTTAATTAAAGATAATAACTTGCAATTATAATCTGCTTTAAAGAATTGACTTGACTGTTTTTTAGTTTAAACTGACAGTAATTAAGTATTATAAGTTAGTAGAGGTGCATATGCCATTAGCCGATGAAGAAAAAAATAATATAGTGTTATTTAATATTGGTGGTAGCAATGAAAGCCAAGAAATTCAGCGAAGTACCAACATGTCTAGACTTAGCTCAGCAATACCAACTATTGAGCTTAAACCACACATGCAAGATGGCAAAATAGATAAGGAGCATATAGTAAATGAAATATTGGATAAAGCTGAACATCTAGGAAAAACACCCATACTTAATATACAATTTGATTCAAACATGGAAAAACCGTTATTTGATGAAAATGACTTAACGGAGTTAAAAGACTTAGGTATTAAGGTTTGTTTAACCTTTAGTAATTATAATGCACAAGATCAAAATTTGCAGTCTAATTGGCAACCTCTTTTTACCAATGTTAATCATGTGTTTTTTACCAATGCTAACGATCAGGTTAGGGCTGTGGCTGAAAAGCATGTAGTAAAAGAAAAAACTTCACACATCCAATCTATGTCAGTTAGTAATTTAATAGAGTCAGAGATTCTAAACAGACCTCCCAATATATTATTGTCAGGGGAATTACCTAATAAAGAAAGATTGAATGAGATAGTAAAAGCAGCAAAAGAATTAGGTAATACTAGGGTAATTATAGCCAACCATCCTTCATCTATCGATGATGTAGCCAATATTATTGCGAGCAAATTTGGGATCAGTGACACAAGTCAACAATTAGGTATTAAGCTAGAAGTTGAAGAAATTTTACAAGATAAAGTTAGTGGAGCTAAAAAACTAGAGAATTGCATATTACGATTCTCTCAACAATTCCAAAAAGATCGTGGTATAACAGAAATAAATCCTATTGATATATATTTTGACCTATCTGATCCACAGAAACTTCAGAACATTGCCAAACAAGCCAAATATACTGTGCAACAAGGATATGCCATCGAGAATTTTACTAATGGCTGTATTCCGTTAGTTCAAGGTCAAGGAAAAGGCTACGATATTGCCGCTGAAGTTAAGCAAAGGGAAAAGGCTCCTGGTATTAATAGCTTAATTGTTCATGATATGCAAGAGACTCTAAATGGATATAAACCAGAGAATGTCATTAAGAAAATTATCAATACTTTCAAGCAAGTAACAAGTGAAGGGGGTAATGCGATATCAACGAAACAAGATAAGGTAGAATCCTCTCAGGAAAATAACCTAACAAAAGAGAATTATTGGTATGATGACATGGATATATCAAGCTTATTAAAAGCCTCACTAAACGAAGATAGAGTTTCTTTCAACCAGCTGTATCACTAGCTTCTGATGAGTATAACAAGGGTATATTACGGCATGTTATGCTTGAAGCTATCACGTCGGTAAATAGTGGAAAGGACTCTGCTGTTATGCCAATTATACTGGCTCTAGTCACTGGGTTAGTTTAGCCATCCTAAGGACAATGATGATATAGTATTTACCTATAATGACCCTATGGGAACGGCTATAGGTCAAAGACTGGAGTTAGAGAGATGATTAAGGAAATTTGTCCTGATAACGCTAAAATCGTTGATTTACAGACTAAACAACAACAAAACGATAAGGATTGCGGACCTTTTATTGTAGATAATTTGACTAAAATGGCAAAAGGCAAAGATATTCTTACTACTGAAAAATCTAAAAAAAATATGGGATCAAAATTACGTAATGGACATGCAGAAACAATGAATATCGTTGAATCTATTTACCACGCCAGCCTACTAAGTAAGGATAGCAGCTGTAAGGCTGCGTTTTACAAGGAAATTATTAGTAAGACTAATTTTGCTACCGGAGCAGAGGAACATAATTTTTACAATTATGACCTAGATTTACTTGGTGACGTAGTTCCTCCTTATATTGGTCAACAGATGGTTGGTTGAATGGATCGATTTTCAGGTGATTAGCAATTAGTATAGTACTCAACATTGTGTGAATAATTTGCTCTACAATTACATACTCATCGATATGTATAAAATTCTCTAGCATCACTGGTCGTTTAACTTGTACTAATGCATTATATATATTGTTGGCATGAGCAGCTAGACTCATATCGATATCTGAGTTTTCTTTGTTGTTAGTAATAATCTTATAAAATTTATCGTCCGACCCTTCTAGGTGTTAAAGAAAACAAGGATTTTAAATCTTTGTTCAAATACACCTTGTTTTTTCCATCTTCTAAATTGCTCATATACTGTCTTCCAAATTGGAAAGTCGTGCGGCATATATCTCCACTGACACCCAGTACGTAATACATAAAAAATTGCATCCAAAATCTCTCTTTTACTATGTTTTAAAGGTCTCCCTCCCTTTACATACGATACTTGAAACAATTCCTCTATCCTTGACCATTCTTCATCTGTTAAATCTGTTGGATAATTTTTTCTGCTCATTCTTTTATACTTCTTGCTAATAATACTTTATTCAACTCTATCATACCTTAATTTTAGTTTGCGGACAAGCTCTAAGTATGGATTAGACAAGGTGACTAATGCCTGTAGTCTAGCAATTACTATTGGTGGCTGTAGTGCTAAATTAGTTGAGCAAT
>JAHFPS010000088.1 GCA_023269695.1 Rickettsia sp. | reverse complement strand
ACTAATATGTATAGCTAATTAGTTCATTATATTAACTAATTGTAAAACGCTTTGTAATGATTATAAAAAAATGATTCTCTAAATGAAACATGCAACTTAGAAGTTAGCGAATTATGAAATTAGGAAAATGGTTAGAATTGCATGAAATGAAAATTCATGTATTTGCTAAAAAAATAGGCAAGAGTAGAAGTTTAGTACACAAATATATCCACGAAAATGTTATACCAAGGCACGAAATCATAGTTAAAATTTATCGTGAAACTCACTCAGCAGTTACAGCTAATGATTTTCACAATCTTTCTGAGGCACTATTTGAGTCAGATAAAACCAAAAATTCTCCAAAAGAAACATTGCATGCCAATTCTTTTCGATAATTAGTGTATCAATAGCTAGACTATGAAGGTTTTATAATTGCTCTATATTTTGAGCTATTTTTTTTGTTGCAAATAAATAGGATTTTTGAAGGAATAGTATAAATATTTCAAGAAAATCATATTTGTTCGCAGCAAAAAAAGCCAAAATTAGGTTACTTTAGAAACCTTCACAGCATAAATTAACATATGAAATAACATATCAAAACTTACGCTATGTTTTACGACAAGTGTCTTAGTACTGAGATATTATTAAAATGCTCTATTATGAAAGTATGGCGTTTGGTCAAGGTGTTTAGTCATGTTTGAGATAACATAGCATAAGTTTTGATATTTAACTATATTCCAGCATGTGTAGAAACAAGAGTATTTTTATTTATCATATCAAATTTCTATGTTTCTTATGTCTTAAGCAATATGCAATGCAATATTTATTCCTGAAATTTAAATTTAAAATTTTTAATTACTGTAGAACTGATTCTTACAATTTAAAATTACTCCTTAAAAAGTACTTTTTATAGAATTATCAGTTTAAAAAAACTAATTAATAAGCACTAATAATATTAAAGTTATTCACAAATGTTGTGGATAACTTCGTGGATAATATGTGCATAACCTGTGAATAAGTATTTATAACTATAAAAATTAGTAGAAAATTTTAAGAATTTCTTTAGAAAATTAGAACTTTTTTGACATTTTTTTATGATTTTTTTGTGTGTTTCATAAAGTGAACTTGTTTTAAGCAGATGAAATGCAATTACTTTTATCAATTTAACAAAGAGAATAATTATGATCGAGTCTTTTAACAAACTCTTTTACATATCAGCTTCACCTAAAGACATAGAGTTACTGAAACATGATGAATATGGGGTATATATTCGTTTGCTTGAATATATGTGGAAATGCTGTGGAAAACTACCAAATAATGATACAGAAATCGCCCATTATTTACGAATTACTCCAAAGAAATGGCAGAATTATAAAAAAATTTTGCAAAATTTTTTTATTTTTTCTGATCGAACTTTTACCCATTTTGAACTCAAACAAGAGTACCAAAAAGCCCAGTTAAAATCACAACAAAATACTCTGAAAGCTCAGAAGAGATGGGGGGTACAGAGTAGTGATGTTACAGTAGAAAAACTGCCATAGAGACACAAAATTATCATGCTAATGGATATGCTATAGCATTGCCATTGCATATGCAATGGCAATGCTATACGCGCACGTCCATAAGACTAAAAGATATTGATAATAGATTAGATGATGGATTAGGTTTACCCAAAATTGTGGATAACTTTGCTCAGTTGGAAGAATTGCAGACGCAGTTGATCGCACTGTTTGTCAAACACAACATGCTACTGCCTCAAGACGGGGCGTTGTTAAGCAAATGGCTAGGAAATAACTTGAGCAGTAAGACAATCTATCAAAAAATAGAACGAGTCATTAAGCGTATTAACAAAAAAGGCTTAAGTCATCCAAAATCTTTTGCTTACTTTGAAAAAGAAATAGAAAGCGGTCAATAAAATGTGTGTGTTTCACTTAATTAACTAATTTAAACAATTTTTGTAAGTCTCTGGTACCTATGCAAGTTAAGTACTGTCTAATTCAATGAACAGCATATTGCAAAGTAGAAAATATCAGCATACTATGAAACACAAACAATGGAATTAAGGAGCATACAAGCAATGCAGTACAGTACCAATCAGAACCAAGCTTTATACTGGTCTCTCTCTAGACCTTTGAGATATATGGGGTTGATATTGGATGAGTGGGGTGTGACTTTAGTTGGTGTAATTCCAGGGATAGTGCTGCTTAATAGCGGTAATGCCAAGTTAGGATTATTTTGCATGAGCTGTGGAATTGGTTTTTGCTATATGTTCCAGAGATTTAAGCGAGTATCAGAATATTTTTTGCTAAAGAGTTTTTTAGTGGCAAAGAATTTTTTACCTGCACCAGCAAGCTATCCCGTATTGCTAGGTAAAATAGAGCAAAATTTATGAACAAAAAATCTATCAAATATGGATTACAACTTGATTTAGTTGAGCAAGATCATGAATTTTGCCAAAGCAATGAGAGTGACTATGAACAAAGGAATAAAAAAATAGCTGAAGGTGTAATGAGTAAGTGCCTAATCAATCAATTTGTTCTTGCACAGTTAGCAAAAAATGAATTACAAGCAAAGTTAACTGACCAATTGGCGGAGATATTTAACTTAAATATTCAGGAATTTGGCTATCGTCAATTTTTAAGAGATGGGACAACTATGGGCTTTTGTACAAGAAATATCGACAATATCAAAAACACCCAAAGTAAAAATCTAAGCTACGAATACGAGACTTTGAGGAGATTCTATAATCAAGAAGCATGCAACAGTTTTATCATCTACCAAAGAACAAAAGATAAAATTGAAGGATTTTACTTTTTGTCTTCAAGTAACAATTCAGAGATTATCAGCTATTACATTAACAACCTTGAATCTTTTGAACAGTTTATTACCATTGTCAGTCTTTATGCTAACATAGTTCTGAGTAGCATAAGATGTAGTAATTCATACTGCGAAAGCTTACAGCACAATGATTTATACGTAAAAGTTTTTAGTCAAAATAGCTTGGACGAATTATTTCCAGAAAGGCTCTCAAGCAATAACTAAAAATGGTTCCATTATGAAAATAACTAAAATTAACATAAACTATCTAGGCAAATCTTTCATTCTCACCCAAAGAACTCTAGAATGCCTTATACTTGCAGCTCTTGGGTTTCCTAAAAAGCACATAGCAAGTAGATTAGGCATATCGTACAGAACTGCAGAGAAACATATAACAAATGCTAAAAATAAAATTGGCATTTATAACCAGAGACAATTAATTGATTTTTTATTTTCTAGTCAAATATTTAAGCA
Organism: Rickettsia sp.; assembly: GCA_023269695.1. Lineage (GTDB taxonomy): Bacteria > Pseudomonadota > Alphaproteobacteria > Rickettsiales > Rickettsiaceae > Tisiphia. The sequence goes on along the minus strand of JAHFPS010000088.1, from coordinate 8 downwards.
CCCTGCTA
>JAHFPS010000019.1 GCA_023269695.1 Rickettsia sp. | reverse complement strand
TGATAACGCTGTAATCATTCTTCTACTCCTTAAGTCTTGTAACATAAGTAATAGACAGTTGGTTGGGCGTTATCTACTATCTTTTCCTCTCCTTAATCTTTTTGTCATGTACTGAGAGAATATCTATAACTAACCCGAATAGTATTTACCCATAGCAAAATGGCGTTATTGCGAAGAGCCACTTTAGTCACGACTGCCGAAAGTTAAAAGAGAAAGCGGTTTTAGATAGTACACTTTAAAAGTTGTATTTTGTCAACGTCATTGCGAGAAGACCGTAGGTCGACGAAGCAATCGTAAGTTGTCATTCCCGCGTAGGCGGGAATCTAAGATCCCGCTACTTTCCCAGGGATGACACAAAAATGGATTGTTTCGTCGGCTCATGCCTCCTCGCAATGACACCGGTTATTTTTTCGCAACTTTTAAACTGCCATGATGACCTCTAAAACCGCTTCCTCTTCTAACTTCCGACAGCTGTGCCACTTTAGTGGTGACGAAGCAATCCAGGGAAATGATTAGATTTGGATTGCTTCGTCATGCTTACGCATTCCTCGCAATGACGGAGTAATGCTATCGGGTTATAACTAAGAGCCAGGAGTAAAAACTAATCAGGCCTTTACACTAAAAAAGCACTTGCCACAAACTTAGTTAATGTCGGCTGTAAGAATGCTTCTAATTCTTTGCTGATTTCATCATTATTCTCTATTTTTTTACCATCACGACTTAAAGTCATCTCACCAGAAGTAACATGTTGCATAACAGATTCAATTATTTGCTTGTGGTCATGCTTACCATCCATATATCGCAGAGCAAATTTCTCAAAAAGATTAATAGCTACAACTTCATGTCTTTGGTTGGTCAGCAACATACTTGGGGTATGAGTTACCTGATATGAAATAAGCTTGGATGCTTTAGGTTTATCAAGATTTACTTCTTTCCTAGTATTTTGCAACGTGATATTAATATATCCTTGCAACACTAATTTCATAGCATTAGCTAAAAATTCGGTCTTTATCTCATTCAATTTTGTTCCTTGCAATTTTTTATTACTACTCATAGCAATTTTATCAAAACTCATCGGGTTATTGATATTCTCAGAAAAAGTATAGAGTACCGCTTTCAGATAAGGAGAAGATGTTGATAAACTATTATCCTTATCACCATTATGAAAAAACTTCTCTACTTCGAGTGAATTAAGATCTATATCAACAAGAGGTTTTTCTGGCACTATATTAAATGTCATATTAAATTTAGTAATATCCTCATTATTGATAGATCTATTTAATTTAATACTATTATGGCAAAGTAAGGTCGACCTAAATCGACGATTGGTAATAAAATCCATATATTGTTCGGTTCTAACAATATCATTTATCGCTTGTAATTTTTCCACCGCTTTTGCCGGCATATTTCCTAAATACATGCTAGATATACTACAATCAGACAGATATTGCAGATTATTTTTTTTAGCCTCATCCATAAACTCATGAAAATAATATTGTACATTATCTTCTTCTAAATGGTCATGACGCAAATAATGATCATTTTGTTTGGCAAGCAAACTAGCTTCAGTCTGTAACACTTGAGCATAAGGGGAGTTAGAGCCTTCCAAACTATCATTAACGAATTCAAGTAATAATCTAGATTGAGCAATTTTATCTTTAATGTTATCAAAGGTATTTGAGTGATAAAGCATCATATCTCTTATAGTACGCACCATATTCCAGCCAGGTAGCGTATTATAACTAATATACACGATGCCATTTTCTGATAAATTTTTAGCACTTACCTCAAAAATTTTATCCTGGACAAATTTTGGTACCCAAGAGATTACTCCATGACAAATTATATAATCAAATTTACCAAATGATTCATCAATATCTGTAATAGAACAATGTCGGAATTCTATATTTTTAAGATCTAATCCTTCTTTATGTTTATTAGCTTCATCTATTTGCACTTTAGATAGATCGACTCCAACAAAATGAGCTTTAGGATAATTAACAGCATGCGGTATTAAATTACCGCCTGCAGCACACCCTAACTCTAAAACTCGTGCAGTCTCAACAGCTGGTGGTTTCATACCAAATAACACAGCAAATGTCTGCAGGTGATATGGATTGGTTAGGGCATACGGATAGCTCTCGTAAGGCACCTCATCGTATGTATTATGAGGTGCTGAAGTCAGTTCTAAATTAGCAGTCATATGCCTCCTATACTAAAAAACTTAATAAATTTATAATAATAAAGTGTATCATACACTAAAAAACTTAATGCACTAATAGTCTTTTTGCATTAAATCGGTAATCTATAAGTAAATCCTATACCAAACTCTCCAACCCCTATAGTTTTTTTGATAGGAGTTGCTGGTATAAATTGCTTGGTTTTCATATCCAAACTATCATAATTAATCTTTATGGAATGAGCAGCTTGTAATTTTACTGCTATATCAATGCTAAAATCACTAGATAAGTATTTAGAAAATCCAAGACCTACCTGCCAAGCAAAACAATTACTACGAGTGGTTCTAATTCTAAAATACTCTACATCCATTAAATTCCAACGAGAAAAAGCGGAGCTAACATTTACCTGGGCAATTCCAGCACCTAATATGACAAAAGGAGTTATTTCTTTAATTTTGTCAAAATCATATACAAGATTAAGCATATATAAATTGGAAATTATCTTAGTGGTTCCTGGAGTTTGTGGTATAATTAAACCGGCAACCTCTTGTTTGGGTAAAACATAATCTAATCGATATTTTGGTTGATGTGTTACTGAAAACTCGATAGCCATTTGCGGATAGAAGCTGTAACCAATCTTACCGCTATACATCTTAGACCTTTTTAAGGTAAAATCAGTGCCTGAATTATGGCGAAATTTCTTCACCACCGGCTCTACTATTCCAGCTTCAGTCCCAATATAAAAAAATCTCTGATCAGCCTTAATCTCTTCTGCCTGAACACTGGTAAAAACTAAGAAACATATATAAACTGTAGATAATATTTTTGGTAATTTATTCATTATAATTTTATGCTTATTGAAATCGTGGATTATATAATTATACACCGATAGGTCAATATAAAATTTTTATTGCTGCATTTCCATTGACACAAATCTTAACTTTCATTATATAGGAACAATTATACATTAGACCTCTTTCGAAACTCTACTTCTGCTGGTGATTTGTACGTGATACCGGTACTCTTCTCCTCACGTACATTAGAGTACGCTGCGGTTCGAGGTGAAGTGTCTCCTTCACACCCTTGCGTACAAGCGAGTTTCGAAGGAGGTCTATTATAAATTTCAATTGCTATTTCTCTCTAATTATTACATAATCTGTGGGGATACGATCATGTTTTGTACCCCGTATCTTTTTCAAATCCTTTAGCGTAAGCTAATTTGCTAAAGGAGTCTAATGAAATTAAGAGGAAATTATGAAATTAGAACAATACTTTAAACCACTTGCAGACACAGCTTTTGGACCTTGGCTCACTAAGTATAAAAATCTTTTTACAGAAAAGGATTTAAATGATGATAAATTATCTGTACAAGAAAATTTAGATGAAACGGATAAAGATTATAAAATAGTTATCACATCTAATGACGTATGTAGAGTGTCCCAAACAGAGGAGTCACTTACTCCCACTCTTGAAGAAATTAATCCTCATGTTATTGGGAAAGTATTTACGGCAATTACCAATATCCAGTTGCAACAATTTTCAGATTTTATATTGCATCTGCCTCAGGATTCGTGCCGCTATAAAAAATATTTTGAACAGGAACAATCAAAAGATAGTTATTCAAAAATTGCAGCTTTTACAGAGGTTCTTAATGTTGATAAATTAGTTGGGAAATTTTCTAAATCATCCAATACTATACATAAAGATAATTATGAACCTATTAAACAAGGAGTGCAACATTTACAAGCATTCATTTCATCATCTTGTCATGTAGAACAATTAGGAGAAATAATGGATATAAGTGATTGTCTTGAGTAATTTGGCATAATGCTAATCGCGGGTTAGCTATAATGGTAAAAAATGCCAAAGCAGTGTATCAAAGGCAAGATATCATATCTTTGGCAGCTTTTATGCCAGAATTCTTACCATCTTTTGGAACAGAAATTTCGCTATGAAAAACTATTTTGCTACCGTCAAAATTAGCAAGCATAAACTCTGTGTGAATAACCTTATCAGCTATACTCAAATCATTTAAGTATATATATGTTGAATAAGCAGCGATAGGGGTTCTACAATCTGCATCTAAATATTCTAAAAATGCCCTTCCAGCTTGCATTAGCTGCCATGTTTCAAGATGGTTAATTTTATTGCATATCTCTTGCATTTTATTGTCATTTTTTCTTACTTCTATTGCTATAACACCCTGTCCTACAGATGGTAACATTTCCTTTATATCCATTAAGTGACAATATTGTGCATCAAATAGCCCCAATCTTTTCATACCACTATAGGCTAAGATGGTCGCATCAACATCACCTTGCATTAATTTTTTTATTCTTGAATCAACATTTCCCCTAAAAGTAACAATTTGTAAATCAGGTCTTTTTCTTTGTATTAGGACTTTTCTACGTACTGAAGATGTACCGACTTTGCTGGCAAAAGGCAATTCTTCTATTGATTTATAGTTCAAGCAGATAAATGCGTCCCGTGCATCTTCTCTCTCAAGTACAGCACATATCATCAATTCTGACGGTAATTTACAAGGTACATCTTTTAAGGAATGTACAGCTAAGTCAATTTCTTCATTTATAAGAGCAGTTTCTATTTCTTTTAAGAATAAAGCCTTACCACCTATATCATACAGATTTTTATCCTTAATCAAATCACCAGAGGTAACTATTGGTACTATTTCACAATTTATCTGTGGATAATGTATTTTAATTTGGTCAATTACTAAATTTGTCTGCAGCAAAGCCAAAGGACTTCTTCTTGTACCGATTTTTATTACTTTCTTCATTGATCATTTATTTATTACGGTCAATATGTTACATTAACTACGATATCACCATTCTCTAAAACTTGATTTGTTGATGAAAATTCCTCGACAAATTCTATTTTATAAGAAGATGTAACGTTTTTAAGGTCTATTGTTAAGTCATTAGGAAGTTTTTCTCCGATAATTTCTAGTACCTTAACATCAGCTTTAACTGACAAATTCTTTTCTGCTTTAGCTTTTCTAACTAAGTCTAGTATTTTAATAAGTCTATCAGGCTGAGTTTGATCTACCGGAAAAGATAAATTTTTGATTTGAGACCAATTACCCCGTGTATGTATAGATTTTGTACTATATAAAATTTGCCAAATTTCTTCTGTTATATGTGGTAGGAAAGGAGCCAATAATTTTAGCAAAATTTTTATCGAATGATACAGGGTTATTACAGCACTATACTGCCCATTATTATCTGAGCCATCCATGTTATAAGCCCGGGTTTTAGTGATTTCAAGGTAATTATCACAAAATATTGACCAAAAAAACTTTTCTATCAAATCCATAGCATTGGTATATTCATAGTTTTGCATATCTGATTCAACTTTGCTTACTAACTCAAATAACTTCACTATTAACCATTGGTCAAACTTGTGACAAATTTTGTCTTCTATATCAGAAATTTGGGTATTTTTATCTAGTGGGTCTAATTTATCAAAATGAATAGCCGCAAATTTACAAGCGTTCCATAATTTATTAACAAGCCTCTTACCATTTTTCATTACATCTTCAGAGTAAACAGTGTCTGCCCCAAGCCTAGATTTAGAAGTCCAATAACGTGTTACGTCAGCACCATATTGCTCAAGCAATTTTTGTGGTACAATAACATTTCCTTTAGATTTTGACATTTTGCTACGATCGAATGCAAGGCACCATCCACTAATCATGATGTTTTTCCAGGGTAGGGTATTTTCATGCAATTGAGCTTTAAGTATTGTGTAAAAAGCCCATGTCCTGATAATTTCATGAGCTTGCGGGCGTAAATCAGCTGGAAATAATTTGTGGTGACGCTCAGCATCTACATTAAACTTTTCAGATATACCGTGACTGCTTAATTGTGGTGAGATTGCACTGGTAGCCCAAGTATCCATAACATCATAATCTGGCTCTATTTCTTCTCGTGAATAGCCAATTGGTAAATCTTGGGTGGGGTCTACTGGTAGTTGTGTTATATCTGGAAATATGGCTTTGCCTACTTCACCAATTCTTTTAGAATACCAAACAGGGAATGGCACACCAAAATAGCGTTGACGACTTATACACCAATCCCATGATAGGCTATTTATCCAGTTCTCAAGCCTAATTTTCATATTTTGGGGATACCAATTAATCTCATTCGCCCGTTGCATTAAAATATCTTTATGTTTTATCGTGTGAACAAACCATTGGGGTGTTGTAAGTATTTCTAGTGGAGCACCTGAACGTTCAGCACATTTTACTGTTTGAGTAATTTCTACTTGTTTAACTAATAAATTTTTCTCTTTTAAAACTTCTATAATTTTACTTCTGGCATCTTTTATTTTTAAGCCATTTATCTGATCATAAGAGGATGAATTTGATAATTCGGCTGGGAAATCTATCATACCTTTTTTATCTATAATAATTTTCATAGGTAAATTATGAGTTCTCCACCAAATTATGTCGGTTGTGTCACCAAAAGTACAACACATAACAAGTCCGGTTCCTTTATCTATTTGAACTAAATCATCTGCTAGAATAGGTACTTTAACATCAAATAGCGGGGTTATGGCAAATTGCCCCTGCAAATGTTTATATCTATCATCATTTGGGTTATAAAATACCGCGACGCAAGCTGGTAACAATTCTGGTCTAGTGGTGGCAATAATAATCTTCTCACCCTTATTGGTCTGAAAAATTATATCATTCATCATTGAGGTTTTTTCTTGGTCTTCGATGTCAGCCTGAGCCAAAGCCGTTTGATCAACTGGATCCCACAATATTGGTTGATTATTGCGGTAAATTTCCCCTTTATCTACTAAGTCTAAAAATGACATTTGTGATATTTTTCGTGATAACGGATTAATTGTTTGATACTCTAAAGTCCAATCAACCGATAAAGCCATTTGATTAAATAATGAGCGAAATTTTTCCTCCTCAGAAATAACGACTTCTTTACATATTTCAATAAATTGCTCTCTTGCCATACTAGCTGCTTTTAGCTGTTTTTGTTTTTCAACTAAACGTTCGGTAGGTAAACCATTATCATCAAAACCGATTGGATAAAAAATATTTTTACCTAACATCCGTTTAAAACGGACAATAAAATCTGCCTGAGTATAGCTATAAACGTGTCCTATATGCAGTTGTCCAGAGACTGTTGGTGGTGGAGTATCTACTATAAAACTATTTTCCCTTGTTTCATTTTTATCCCAAAGATAAATTTTTTGTTCTTGCCAAAATTTTTGCCATTTTCTTTCGCTTTCACTAAAGCTATAATCTTTTGGAAATTCGGTCATAATAATATCCTAATTATATAGGGAGTGTTGCTAACTAACCTGAATTCAATATATAGCTAACTCTGGTTAGCATTACGCCGTCATTGCGAGGAGGCCGAAGGTCGACGAAGCAATCCATAAAAGTGACCAAAAATGGATTGCTTCGTCGGCTCATGCCTCCTCGCAATGACGTTTGTGAGTTTGGTATAATACTAATCGAGTTAGCTATAACAAGTTATGCCAAATTCGGTTATATTTGTGAATATAGCAGATTTTTATGCTCCACTAATAGCAATATCATTATTTTTGTGGTATTGCTCATTTTTTTAACCAAGATATATCATAATTAATAGTAATGCCAAATAAATTTCTCCTAAGTCTTAGTTTAATGAGGCTGCAAAATCCTACTGGCTATTTGCTGGTATTTTTCTCAGCATGCTTTGGGACACTTCTTAACAATATTGCCATATATAGTTTGCTAAAATTACTATTCTTATTCTTTATCGGAAGTATTGTTACCAGGGGAGCTGGTAGTGTGCTTAACGATATTTTTGACAAAGATTTTGATAAGCATGTGTTACGAACAAAAAATAGACCTTTAGCTAATGGAGCATTGAATGTAAGTGATGCGATGATTTTGTTAACTATATTATCAATTATTTCCTTGACCATTTTATTGTCATTAAATAAAACAGCAATTTGTTTGGGATTCTTTTCTTTTATCTTGATTGTTTTATATCCGCTAATGAAGAGAATTACTTTCTTCCCGCAAATATTTCTAGGATTAACATTTAATGGAGTTTTGATTGGTAATAGTGCGGTAATTGATAAAATATCACTAGAAGCTGTTATTATGTATATTGCTTGCTGTTTTTGGACTATCGGTTATGACATTATTTATGGCTTTATGGATATAGAGGATGATAAAAAGATTAATGTCAAATCAATGCCATTATTTTTAGAAAAAAGAAATTATAAACTGCATTTATACTGTTACTACACCATTTTCATAATATTATTCATAGTTGCTAACATTATAGCAACCCATCACCTTAATTATATAGCTATCCTTTGTGCTTATATGATGCTGATTTGGCAGATAGTAACATTAGAAATCTCAGATCCACAAAACTGCCTTATTAGATTTAAAAATAACAATTATGTTGGCTTGATTTTGGTATTAGGTTTGTTAGACGTGACTGTAGTATAATTTTAAATATTTTACACATATTACACATAACTTACAGCAATTTAAAATTGCAGAAAAGTACAAGACGTCATTGCGAGGAGCCACTAAAGTGGCATAGTACCCTACATTTTTTATTCTATCGTGAAAGTATAATTCGGTATGCATGTCGATTTAAGGAAAAAAGATGATCTCCAAGAGTCATTGCGAGGAGCCACTAAAGTGGCGACGAAGCAATCCAATTTATATGAAGATATTGTTTAGCATATGTTTTGGATTGCTTCGTCGTGCTTCGCTACTGCTCGCAATGACGTTTGTGTCTGGTATAATTTTGCTATTTTACTATAATAATAAAAAATGTAGGGTACTATGCTAAAGTGGCTTCTCGCAATGACGGTGGTACCCTTAACAAAATCATTTGTGTGTAATGGTAAACCTCGTAATGACGCCAGGTTTGTGTTTTTCCTATAACTTATTAAATGCCATGCATAAGGGTGAATATTTTTTTAGTGCCCTACATCTGAGATTAATCTTGCTGTCAAAATTACCGATGCTTATTTACCCAAAGCTTTCTGAGACTGAGAATATGCTTGTTGCTCAATACTTGCAGCTCTTGATGTAACTTGTTGCTTGATACCAAGATCTACTACATGCTCGTATCTCATACCATTATTTAACAATGTATGACCAAGTTGATTTACTAGTTCTATATCCTTTTTAGAAAATTTATTAACAATTAATTCTGTAACTTCATATAAGAACCTCCACGATAGCTCAACCCTCTCTTTTAGAGTTAGCTTCTTGGTATTATTATTTGCTTTATTAAATGGTGCATTAAATTCTTCTGCATTATTGGTATCCTTGACAAGCATACTAACAGATGCTTTCTTGCTCTTTTTATAAACAAAGAACATAATAAACACTAAAAATAGACCTGCTACAGCGATTATCAAATTAGTATTTTGCATAAGATTCTCCATCTAAAATTAAATCTTAGAAATTTAATCAACAACTATAAAACTTCTAAATCATCTAACCTTGTTTAGCTTTAAACCTTTTAATTTTCTTGTTTATTACAAGAATTTTACCTTTTCTTTTTACAACCTGACAATCTTTATCTCTTTTCTTTAGAGATTTTAACGAACTCACAACTTTCATATAAAAACTATCCTTTGATATTATTTAACAAAAATTTTAAAAGTGATAACTCAACTTTTTAAACATTTCTACTATCTTAAATTAAGAACAGCAATAGTAATACTTTCCTCAATTTTGTCAACAAAATTCTTCATGAAGGGGGGCTGCTTGTAACAGGAATCTTGACAATTAACAATATTAATTGATAATAGCACCTTTTTAATTCTAAAAGGTAAGTTGTGATAAAGAAAATAATTTTTTCTATTATAATCAATTATATTATTTGTGTATCTTCTTATGCTGAACAGCTTCTTCATACAGTATGGGGTGATTCAATAGTTATAGCACTTAACATATAAAGAATGGTGCCAAAAAGGTTATGGAATTAGTTACAGTAATAATGTTCCTAATAATATGTCCTACCCATATAGTCGAATAGGGTCAGCTTATCAATATCCTACAAACCATATATTTCCAAGGGAAACTAAAGGTAATTAGGCGTTTTAAGGGTACATCTTAGAATATATAGGATATAGAATCTAACTTGTATAGAAAAAGTTATTACTGTATTATGTTTTATTTCCAATAGATACTTATGTTAACTCCTTCAAAATTATTCATTATTTGGTTGTTTGGTTTAACTAGTGGATTTACCTTAATGATTACAGGTAATACTTTAAATTATTGGCTTGCCAAGGAGAATATTGACTTACAATCTATTGGTATGTTTGCTGTTATCATAATACCTTATGCTATCAATTTTTTATGGGCTCCTATTTTTGATACGATACAGTTGGGTTGGTTAAGTAAACTGCTTGGTCATAGATTATCTTGGATTTGTCTGCTCCAAATTTTGTTGGCATTTGCTATTTTTCTTTTAAGTACCATGAATCCTCATCATAGTTTAATATTGTTTGCACTAGTGGGATTGATAATATCATTTTTAAGTTCAGCTAAAGATACTGTCCTAGGAGCCCTTAGAACCGAAATTATTGCAAAAGAATCTCAAGGAGCAGCTTCTGGCATTTATATTTTTGGCTATCGCATCGGTATGCTAATATCAGGCTCCGGAGCTATCTATCTATCAAGCTACTTGGGGTGGAATAATATATATAAAATCTTTGCCATTTCTATACTTGTTTTTTCTGCTATTTTAGTTGTGAGTATCTTACAATTAAAACACGACTTAATTCCTCAAACATATCCAGATCATAAGGTAAATATTTCAAACTTTGTACAAAATATCTTGAGTCCTGTAGGATCTTTTTCTTTAATCTTTTTAATAATAATTTTCTTGATTTTATATAGGTTACCAGATGATTTTATTAGTATGATGATTAACCCTTTCTTAATGCATATTGGCTATAACGAATTTGAAATAGCCAGTGCAGGGAAGTTTTTCGGTATAATATCTACAATAATTGGTGGGCTAATAGCTAGCTCAGTGATGAGAAAAAAGAATATCCTGGATAGTTTACTGATATTTGGGGTAATTCATGCCATAGTACATACCTTATTTATTCTACAAGAGATCTATGGCAAAAATTTACCATTATTCTTTATTACTACAGGCTTTGAAAGTGTGACTGGGGGAATGACTATGACAGCCTACATTGCTTTTATTGCTTCAATCTGTCAAGGTAAATTTCGTGCTACACAATATTCGTTTTTCTCTTCTATGATGGGATTTTCGAGATCGATTTTTCCTGCTCTTTCAGGATATATTGTAGTCCAATTCGGATGGCAAAACTTTTTTACATTTATTATTATTACAACAATACCTTCCTTGCTTCTGCTATTAAAGATCAGCTCACTACTAAAGGTAAAAATGAAGTAGATATATAGTCAAATGACTTGAATAATTGGAGTGTGAACTAGCCGATCCATCAAAAGTCTAGAAATACAACATCTACTATAATTTAAATGAAAAAGGCGTCATTCTTAGCAACGGCAGAAATCTATAATATCTCATACCAATTAGTGTTAATAAATAGAGTTATATAGCTAGACTTTTGACGGGTCGACGAACTAAGGGCAATCTTACCAGGAAATTGGCATGCTATATTCTTATGCTTACTAATTATCCAGTGATCATTTTTTTAGTGAGGCAGCACGTAATAACACCACTTTGTCTAGTTGTTCCCAAGTAAAGTTCTGATCTTCTCTACCAAAATGCCCATATGCCGCAGTTCTTTGGTAACAAGGAGTTTGCAATTTTAGTTGTTTTATAATTTTACCTGGTCTTAAATCAAAATGTTCATTTACTAATTCCGCTATTTCATTATCAGTTAATTTGCCAGTACCAAAAGTGTCGACTAGAATAGATACAGGGGCTGCTACTCCAATTGCATAAGATATTTGTATTTCACAACGATCCGCTATCTCAGCTCCTACAATATTCTTAGCAATATAGCGAGCCATGTAAGCAGCTGAACGATCTATTTTTGTTGGATCTTTACCAGAAAAACAACCGCCACCATGTCTAGCCATTCCCCCATAAGTATCTACTATAATTTTTCTGCCAGTAAGCCCACAATCTCCTACAGGTCCACCAATAACAAACCTACCAGTAGGGTTAATTAAATATTTTGTATCTTTACTAATCCATTCTGTTGGTAGTTCTGGTTTAATAATTTCATCCATTACTGCTTCTACTAGCTGGCTATGAGTTACATGACTATAATGCTGAGTTGATAATACAACCGTATCAATACCAATCGGCTTATTGCCTTGATATCGTAAAGTAATTTGTGATTTTGCATCTGGACCAAGCCATGGTAAGATTCCTTGCTTACGTAATTGAGCTTGCCTCTTAACTAATTTATGAGCATAATATATTGGAGCTGGCATCAGAACTTCTGTTTCATTACAGGCGTAACCGAATACCATTCCTTGATCACCAGCACCGATCATATCCTCATCATGGTTATCCACACCAATAGCTATATCTATTGATTGCTTGGTAATGCCAGATATAACGGCACAAGAATCTGCGTCAAACCCAAGACTAGGATTATTGTAACCAATTTCTCTTACTGTATCACGTGCTATTTGCTCTATATCAACCCAAGAATCTGTAGTAATTTCTCCACTCACTAGAATCATACCAGTTTTCACTAAAGTCTCACATGCAACGCGACATTTAGTATCTTGAGTGATAATTGCATCTAAAATAGCATCAGAAATTTGATCAGCAATTTTATCTGGGTGCCCTTCAGATACCGATTCAGAGGTGAAGATTCTATTTTTTACCATAAAAATACTTTTTGACAAATGGGTACACTTATAGCGTACCCATTATGGGGTTATTTAACATAAAATGACAAGTTACGTGTTCTGTGCCACTCCGACTAACCCAGGAGCTAGGAGAGGAATGACACATTTTGACTTATGTCTTATTACTACATGTATCTGCACCACCTGCTATCATGGTTATAATTTCAGGGGCCTTAAATAATATTATAACACCAGTTATAATAACCAGTGCAACTTCCCATTTTAATTGTCCTCTGAGAGTTTGAATTCCTAGAACAACTATACCAATAACTGCTATACCACGAGCCGTATTGCCACGAAATATTGCAATCATCTTGCACAACATATCACCTACCGGATCACCAGCGCCACCAGTACCACCACTAGGAACAGGAACACCACCACCACTAGCAGCACCACCACTAGCAAAAGCATCTGACGCTGCAATAATTAGAGCAATACTGCAAAGAACAAACAGCAAACGCCAGACAAAGTTACTATCAAATTGTTCCAAATAGGGTCTATAAATATTCATGTTTTACCTCATTAACGAATTATTAGACATGCAGCTGATTCTATATGGTAGTTTCTTATAATTCAAGGACTAATCTAAGAATAGTTGCAATCTAATTGAATAATTGCCGGAGAATAAAGGCTTGCGTGGTGTTTTAGTCACAATTTTACAAGTCAGTTAATTTTACAATTTATTTTCCAAGAACATATATAAACGTAAATAAAAACAACCATACTACATCGACAAAATGCCAGTACCAAGCGGCAAATTCAAAACCCAAATGACCATTGCCTTTAACGAAATCCCCTCTTCGTGTTCTATAATAACAAACAGTTAAAAATATAGTGCCAATTATTACGTGAACCCCGTGAAACCCGGTGGCCAAATAAAAATTAGAAGAATAAATACCATCTTTAAATTTAAAAGTTGCATGATGATATTCGTAAGCTTGCATTAAACTAAAAAATATCCCAAGTATTATGGTAAAACCAAGAGCGGTCACACAATCTTTCTGATTATTTTCCTCAACAGCATAATGTGCCCATGTTACTGTTGTACCAGATAATAAAAGAATCAATGTATTAATAAAAGGAATGTCAAACGGATCAAATGTTTGAATAGATGCAGGAGGCCATATACCAGGCTTTACTACCCATACACCCTCTAACATTCCTACAGGGAAAAGACTTGCTTTAAAAAAGGATCCAAAAAATACAGCAAAAAACATTATTTCTGACAAAATAAATAGTGCCATACCTATCCTTAAACCAATTCTTACTGGTTCAGTATGATGTTTTTCAACTAGCCCCTCTTTAATTACATCACTCCACCAGGAATATACACAAAAAATCACTGAAAGAATACCAGCACCAAAAACATATTGACCAAATCGATATTCATGCATAAACATTATGCCGCCACTAGCTAATAGCAATAAGGCGAATGAAGTTAAAATTGGCCAAGGACTCGGATCAACAAGATGGAATGGATGTTGTTTTTCTCCTAAAGAAAGAACAGTGTTATTTTTAATGGACCCATGTAACATAATAAACTCATAAACAATTTATTGCTTGGTTATTCTATGCTATCTTCTGTAAATATCAAGAATAGTCTTCTTTTATGCAACAACTCTATAGCTACCCCAATTAGTACTTATCCATAGTTGATTGTAAGCTGTCATTCCCGCGTAGGCGGGAATCTAAGCCCCTCTACTTTCGCAAGGGTAACACAAAAATGGATTGCTTCGTCGGCTTACGCCTCCTCACAATGACGCCAGTTTACTATGACTAAAGCTAGCCGGGTTAGCTATAAGTCATGATAACAACTCCTTTATCATATCTGGTAATTTTTCTACTTTACTTACATCCGTGCCACCTGCTTGGGCTATATTAGCCTGACCACCACCACCACTACCGCCAAGGAATATAGAAATTTCTTTTGCCAAATTACCAGCATGTATCTTATTACTGATTTTTCTACTAACCGCAACTGTAATCGATAATTTACCAGAATTATGCCCTTTAGCCGCTACAACCTCTTTAGATTTTTCCGGTATAGCTATATATATAATCACAAGATTATCAGACTTATTAGCTATTCGTTCGGCAGATAAGCGTAATATTTTAGTGTCTAAATTATGTACTATCTTATAAATAAATTGTATATCGGAGACACTGACTGATTCTTTGGCAATTTGCTCAATATTCAAGTCAAGCATCGAGACTTGAAGGGCTACTAACTGATCTTCTAATTGTTTTTTACTAGCAATTAGACTATTAACTTTATCAATAATTTCATTCTTACCTATTTTTAAGGTTGCAGACATGTTTTCAATTACCGCATCATTATGCCTGATTAATTTTAAGACAAATTCACCGCAAACAGCTTCTATCCTTCGAATTCCAGCTGCAATAGCATGTTCGCTGGTAATTTTAAATATCCCAATGTCACCAGTTCTAGTAACATGCGTACCACCACAAAGCTCAAGCGACTTTCCCATTGCTACCACCCTTACTTCAGAATCATATTTTTCACCAAATAAAGCCATAGCACCTGCTTTAATAGCTTCATCTGTTGACATTAATGTTGTGGTAACTTTCGAATTATTCGTAATAATCTGATTTACTTTATCTTCTATCAAGAGAATTTCTTCTGTCGTCAATGCTGCCATATGGCTAATATCAAAACGTAGACGGTCATATGCTACGAGCGACCCTTTCTGCGTTACGTGTTTACCCAGCACTTGATGTAATACTGCATGTAATATATGAGTTGCAGAATGATGAATTCTTAAATTATTACGATATTTGACATCAATAGCAAAATCGGCACTATCTCCAACCTTGATGTTTGCCCCTTCTTGCAAAATGCATATATGAGCAATTATTGAACCAAGATATTTTACCGTATCTACTACTCTAATTTTACTGTTGGTAGATATGATATAACCTACATCCCCCATCTGTCCACCAGATTCCCCGTAAAAAGGAGTTTGATTACTAATTACAATAAATTTTTCTTCACTAGTTTCTATAGTATCAACTAATTTATTATCTTTAATTAGAGCTAATATTTTACCTTCCGCCTCATTCAAATAGTAACCCAAAAATTCGGTACTACCAAATTCTGCTTTAAGATCAAACCACATCTTATCTGTTTTAGATTCATTCGAACCTAACCAAGATTTTCTTGCCCTTTCTTTTTGCTCTTGCATCTTATTATTAAAGCCATCAAGATCAATTGAGATTTGTTTAGCTTTTAATATATCTTCAGTTAAATCAACAGGAAAGCCATATGTATCATATAATTTAAAGACTATTTCTCCTGAAAGTTCTGAGTGTTTACTAAGATGATTTGTTTCATCATCCAGCAGTTTAAGACCTCGTTCAAGAGTTGCTTTAAATCTTATTTCTTCCTGTTCCAGGATATTACTGGCAAAATCCTCAGCCCTCCTCAGTTCAGGATAAGTTGTTCCCATAAGATCTACTAATTTGGGAAGTAGTCTATGCATTAAAGGTTCACTACTACCAAGTATATGGGCATGCCTCATACTCCGACGCATAATACGCCTAAGTACATAGCCTCTGCCTTCATTTGATGGCATGATGCCATCACTAATTAAAAAGGCACAAGCACGTAGATGATCGGCAATAACCCGATAAGAAAACTTAGCCTCTCCTTCCACCTTAACTTTTACTATATTCTCGGTATAGGCAATTATTTCTTTAAATAAATCTGTGTCATAATTATTATACACGTTTTGCATCACAGCACTAATACGTTCTAATCCCATTCCAGTATCAATAGATTTTTTAGGCAATTCAATCCTAGTATCACTATCCAATTGTTCAAATTGCATAAAGACCATATTCCAAATCTCAATGAAGCGATCCCCATCTTGATCCTTCGTTCCTGGTAATCCGCCTTTTATTTGCTCTCCATGATCATAAAAAATTTCTGAACATGGTCCACAAGGTCCAGTATCTCCCATTGACCAAAAATTATCAGTGGTTTTTATTTTAATAATTCGGTCATCGCCTAAATTAGCAATTTTCTTCCAATATGTAGCTGCTTCTTCATCAGTATGATAAACCGTGACATATAGTTTTTCTTTGGCTATAGCAAATTCCTTGGTTAAAAGATTCCAAGCATGATATATTGCTTCTTCCTTAAAATAATCACCAAAAGAAAAATTGCCCAACATTTCAAAGAATGTATGATGTCTTGCGGTATAGCCAACATTCTCAAGATCATTATGCTTACCACCAGCCCGTAGTGATTTCTGGCTAGTAACCGCTCTTTGATAATCTCTATTTTCTTGACCAGTAAAAACATTTTTAAATTGCACCATCCCGGAATTAACAAACATTAAACTAGGATCATTATGAGGAATTAGAGGGCTAGCTGGAACGTGTAGATGATTATTGGCAACAAAATAACTTATAAATTTACTTCTAATTTCTTCAGTGGTAAGTTTAGTCATGGGTAAATGATCCTTGAAAAATATTTTGTTTAATTTTATATCACATTAATATACCTACACTAAGTGTATCAACTCATTTAATTTGCAATAAGTGTATTTTTTTATTTTGAGTATATAGCTAACCAGATTAACATTTAGCCATAGTAATACTTCCGTCATTGCGAGGAGGCGTAAGCCGACAAAGCAATCCATTTCTAATCACTTTTATGGATTGCTTCGTCGCTACTAAAGTAGCTCCTCGCAATGACGGAGTAATGCTAATCGCCTTAGCTGCACTTGAATGAATATACTGAAAAACTTGTAATTTTCAAGTTATAGCTAACCCGATTAGTATTTATCCATGAAAACTGGCGTTCGTCATTGCGAGATGGATTGCCACTACACTCACGTGGTCTCGCAATGACGCCTGGAATCTCAAGAACTTAATTCGGGTTAGCTATAAAAGTTTTTATTAATTATAAGTTATGGTAATTCAACAACAACTCTATATTTCTTTGACATAAGTTACCTACCAGCAAGATTGGACACAGTCATTGGTCTACAGAATGGTCAACAAGTTCTGCACTGTCTACAGTAGTGTCTTTTAAGGGCAAATCAAACTCAATGGCGAAAGCGGATTTTTCATCAGCAGTGAAACAGCCTGCTGAGACTAATGTACGCTTCCAAATTTCAAAAAACATTTCAGGTGAGCAAGCTTCTTTAAGATCTTGTAAATAAGTACGCTTTTCAAGGAAATTCAAACCCAGGAAGAAGCCCGAGCTATCTAATAAAACATGTTTTGGCATACCTTTATAACTATCCACGGTAACCTGCTGCAACTCTTTATCAGAATAAAGCTTCCATAATTCAGGCATTAATATGGTTTCTTCTTGATAAAAATGCAGAAGATTGTGAGACAAAAACTGATCATATGAGGAGCAGATATGGCAGCCCTGTATAACCCGTGCTTCATCATCCACTGTTTTTATCGCGGTTTCAAAAAGCCCCTGAAACTCCATCAGTTCATCTTGCTGGTTGAAATGCACTTGTTCAACATGCTTATGCACGGTTGATCCTTTTTTATTAAACAGTGGGGTAAAATATTTTTCCTCTTTTTGTGCATGCATTTTTAGATCAAATACAATATTATCAAAAGAACCTTTAATACTAGTTACAGCTCCTATTTTCCGAAAATCTGTTTTACCTAGCTTTTCTCCGAACTGGTACAGCTCCTTACGAATGAACTTATGTACACTTCTATACAAATCATATCTTAGCACTGTCATTTTATTATGCTCCTTGACTAAATTGGAAATTTATATTTTAATGTAATATCGACCCCGTTGCAAATTTTTTTTACAGGAATATTCGGCATTGCCCAATAACTATAGATAGAAGTGTAATATTTTACTTACTTTATGCTGCGTTTTTGAGTCTAGAAAGCTGGTATATGCAATGACAAGAAATGAATTAATTAAGCTAGTTCATCTAGCTATTATATCTTATGATAATAAAATTCTCTTAATGAAGCGTGCGAACACTAGTGCCTTTGCTGGTTATTTTGCTCTTCCAGGAGGCAAGATAGACAGGAATGAATCTCCAAAAATTGCTGCCCAAAGAGAAGCTAGAGAAGAGATTGGAATATTACCTAGATTAGATGAAATTGATTTGATATTAAGTCCATATTATAGTGAGAATTTGGAAAATAAGGAGAAATATTTGAATTATTTCTATAGAATAAATAACTTTATAGGTATAATTTCAAATAAAGAACCCCATTTATGTAAAAAACTTGCTTTTTTTTCTTTCGATAATATCCCTCAACCTATTGTACCTTTTATAAAACCTTGTTTAGAAAATTTAATGCAACTTATTATTAAAAAAAATGCTAAAGATACTTAGTGGAAGGATTATCACATGCTATAATACACTTTTTATAGCTAACCAGATTAGCATTTAGCCATAGTAAATTGGCGTCATTGCGAGGAGGCGTAAGCCGACGAAGCAATCCTGTTTTGTGTCATATCTGCGAAAGCAGGTATCTTAGATTCCCGCCTACGCGAGAATGACAATTTACAATTGCTTCGTCGCTAATAGACGTTTGTGAATTTGGCTAAGTGCTAATCAAGTTAGCTATATCTAACTAAATATAAGTTTTAAGTACTAATTTATGGTTAATATATTCAATCGACTAAAAATGCAAATTTTTATAAAAATGTTGCACAAATTTATGGCATATTTTTTGTACAGAAAAAATATTATTATCCTAATAGGAGATAAAGGTACATTTCTTTGTGCTTTGGTTCACCATAAAGTTGTAGGTAGTTTATTTGTATCTGCTGAAAAGCAAAATGAATTAGACTCCTATAAAGAATTTTTTGCTAAATTCAAGAAACATTATGTTTTTTTCTTATTGAGCGGTTCTGAATGTCAATTACGCCATGAACTAGTACCTGTACTACATTCAATAGTAAAAACCAATCCTGTGGAGAAGTTTATTGAAGAGTATTTTCCTGCAGATGATATAGTTAGTTACACTGTCTATAACATTAATACCAAACCTAGTGAGGTGTGGAACACTCTGATTGTATCTAGCACTTATACCCCACCTTTAAGTAAACTACTTGAAAATCTGCTGGAAAGTGATAGCAAAAAGTTTGGTGGGGTTTATTTTTTATCTTTAGAGTTGCAAACAATTATCAATAAAATTGTAAAAAACGTTGAGAATAATAAATATAGTGGATATTTACAAATTTTTGTATGTATTTTAAATAGCAGTGGCATTAAACTTGTTGTTAAACACCAAGGTAATATAATCTCAAAACAAACATTTGACTACCCATCTGATAAGTCAGACTTATATATTCAAGGTATAATCGAACAAGAAGTGGAAGATTGTTTGATATCTTGTAAAAACTATATTGATAGTCTAGCCCTTAAAGTTTGTATAATTCTCATAGTAGACCAAAATTTAAAGTTGCTGTTAGAACAATCCAGTTTTGGTGGACATCCAGTAATATGTAAGTCCAATGATATATTAGGTAAGAATAACAAATTTTCAGATGGTATGATCGTCAAATTATTTAATGAACAAAAAAGCTTTCTAGCCTCTAACCAATACTTAGAATCGATAGCTAAACTCAATATTATCAGCTCTTTAGTTTTTAAACCACTTATTACTATAATGATAGTATTGATATTTGTCGCATCTGTTATCAAAGTTAAAACCGTAGCAAATTACAAAAAATTGGATCTTTTAAATTCACACTATTTTAGTACTGAACAAGATTATTATAACGTTAAGCAAAGCTATCCATATCTTCAAAACGCCACTAATTTAGCTGACTTATATGTCTTTGAATCATTATTGCAAATGCCTGTACCAATGCCATTTGATTTGTTAGAAAAGTTTTTAACAACTTTATCACCTAATCTGCACCTAGAAGAGATTAAATGGCAAAGGTTGGGTCTAGATAATACGTTGTCATCATCTAATCAGTATATACAAATTGAAATGTCATTAAAACTTATCGCTAATGATATGTTAATTGAAGAGGCTACTAAATTCTTAGAACAAGAAATTGCAAATTTTAGTGAAATATTTAGCAATAGGGATATTAATTTTACAATATTTACTGATCAAATATTAGATTTACCTAATAGAATAGTAATACCGGCATCGGTTATTATTAGACTTCCTGCATAAGTCAAAGAAACCCTCGGGATTTTTAGGAAAAACGAAGCCGAGTACCACAGCGTACATAGCACAGCTGTCGAAAGTTAGAAGAAGCGGGTTTAGAGGTCATCATGGCAGTTTAAAAGTTGTGGAAAAATAACTGGCGTCATTGCGAGGAGCTACTTTAGTAGCGACGAAGCAATCCAATTTTGTGTCATCCCTGCGAAACCAGGGATCTAGATTCCCGCCTACGCGGGAATGACAACTTACGATTGCTTCGTAGGCTTACGCCTCCTCGCAATGACGGAGTATACTAATCGGGTTAGCTATATAGATTAAACATCTAGATTAATTACATTCAAGGCATTTGCTTGAATAAATTGTCTTCTAGGTTCAACAATATCTCCCATTAATGTTGAGAAAATTACTTCGGCACTATCTTGTTCATGTACTTTAACTTGCAGTAAAGTTCTTCTTTGAGGGTCTAATGTTGTCTCCCCTAATTGATCAGAATTCATTTCTCCAAGACCTTTGAAACGTTGAATAGCTATACCTTTCTTTCCGCTTTCTAATATATAATTCAGCAACATACTAGGCAGTGTAATCATATATTCCTGGTTTTTAATTAATAACTTTGTCGGTTCAATAAATAAATCTACAAGCGGAGTAAATGATTTAGTAAGCTGAACAAATTCAAAAGATTCAAGCTGTTCTTTCGATAAAACTTTACTTTCTTTTTGTCCTCGAACAAAGCGGAAGAATTCTATTTTATTTGTGCTAACTACAAATTGCCAATCTGTTTTATCAGGTGATATATCACCAAGATTTAAAATATTCAAAGCCTGATTTATTTCATTTGTTTTATCTTGATCAAATATTTGATTATCTAATAAACCTTTTATAGCTAAACATTCTGCAATTTGCCGATTAAATTTTTTGCCAACTTGATCAAGTAATGCAACGAACCGGATAGCCTTCTTGATCATCTCCTCAAGGTCATGACCACTGATCTCTCGTCCATTATACAACATAATTGTTGCATCACTAATAGTGTTTTTTACTAAATAATCCTGCAATGCTTGTTCATTCTTCAAATAAAAATCGTTATTACCTTTTTTTACTTTATACAAAGGCGGCTGAGCGATATATAAATATCCTTTATCAATTAATTGCCGCATATGCCGGTAGAAGAAAGTAAGCAATAAGGTTCGGATGTGCGAACCATCAACATCAGCATCTGTCATAATAATTATTTTATGATATCTTAGCTTATCCAAAGAAAAGTCTTCATTACCAATAGCTGTTCCAAGAGCTGTTATTAGTGTCCCTACCTGCTCAGAATTTAATATTTTATCAAATCTAGCTCTTTCAATATTTAATATTTTACCTCGTAGTGGCAAAATTGCTTGGAACTTTCTATCTCTCCCCTGCTTCGCTGTACCGCCAGCCGAATCTCCCTCAACAATAAATAACTCTGAAAGAGCTGGATCTTTTTCTTGACAATCAGCAAGTTTTCCAGGCAAGTTTGAAATTTCAAGAGCTGACTTTCGACGAGTTAATTCTCTTGCTCTTTTTGCTGCTTCTCTAGCAGTTGCCGCTTCAATAATTTTATTAATAATTATTTTTGCGTCACTAGGATGTTCTTCAAACCATTCTAAAATCTTAGTATATACGGCATTTTCTACGATAGGACGGACTTCAGAACTGACTAATTTATCTTTAGTTTGTGATGAAAATTTTGGATCTGGTACTTTTACTGATAGAATACATGACAGCCCTTCTCTAGTATCATCGCCAGTGAAGTTTACTTTGCTTTTTTTATTGAGTCCAATATTCTCGGTATAAGTTGTAATAACCCTAGTAAGAGCAGCCTTAAAGGCAATAAGGTGCGTACCGCCATCACGTTGTCTTATATTATTAGTAAAACATAAAATATTTTCATGATATGAATCATTCCAATTCATTGCCAATTCAAAAGTAATCCCTGTTGCCTGATTATTAGTATTGAGTGATATACATTTATGTAATGAAGTTTTGGCTTTGTCTATATATTTAACATAAGCTTCCACACCACCAGTAAAGCAAAACTCTACTTCTTGTTGTTCGGCAAAACGATGATCCTTTAATAATATCCTGACACCAGAGTTTAAAAATGCTAGTTCCCTAAGTCTATGCTCTACAGTAGCAAAATTAAATTCAATCATGCTAAAAGTGGTAATAGATGGAAAAAAAGTAATCTCTGTACCACTTTTTTCTGCTGACTCTCCTTTTAGTGTGAGTGGTGTTTCAGCAGCCCCATCTCTAAATTTTATAAAATATTCCTTATTATCCCGCCAAATTCTAAGCTCTAACCATTCTGATAAAGCATTTACCACAGATACACCAACACCATGCAACCCACCAGATATTTTATAAGAGTTCTGATCAAACTTACCTCCAGCATGCAATTGGGTCATAATAACCTCAGCTGCTGATATACCTTCTTCTTCGTGAATATCAACAGGTATCCCACGTCCATTATCACGCACTGTTACAGAGCCGTTGGCATTTAGAATTACTTTAATTAGGTCGCAGTGACCAGCTAAAGCTTCATCGATGGCGTTATCAACAACCTCGTAAATCATATGATGTAATCCTGAACCATCGTCAGTATCACCGATATACATACCAGGTCTTTTCTTAACTGCTTCAAGACCTTTTAAAACCTTGATGGAGTCAGCCCCGTATTCTAATTCTGCTATTGATTTTTGTTGATTATTTGACATATCCTACATAAATAAAAAGATAAAAGATAACTATACAGCAAAATTACAGCAAGTGTATATTTTTCAAGTAGTTTATGAACAAATATATTTTACTAAAAATATTTATTGTTTATTATCATCTCTTATCAAATTATTCTTATAAAAAAATTTATATAGTGTACACAACAATGACAAAACTAACTTTTAGAGATGTTCCATCTGTAATGGATGATTATGATGTTTTTTTATTTGATCTTTGGGGAGTAGTAATAGAAGGCAATCAGGTTTATCCTGGGGTAGTTGATAATATTAACAAGATAATTAAACAGCAAAAGAAGGTTTTTTTTGTTACTAATGCCCCCCGTAGTAGGTCTTTCTTATTTAACAAAATTAATAAAATTTGGGGTATTAACGCAACGGAAGAAATGGTTTTTAGTTCTGGTGAAGTAGCAATTGATATGATACTAGAAAGTGATAAAAGATTTGGTATAAAAAATCCGGTGGTTTATCATCTTGGTCAAGAAGACAATGATCTTCTGAATGAATTGCAAACCCCTATTACCACAAACATAGATGAAGCTAATATTTTTCTGTTAACGCTCCATCGCGATGCAGGAAAAAATTTAAATTTAGATGAGTTTGATGATTTATTTAAAACTGTAGTAAAAAGAAATATAATTACTATATGTGCCAACCCAGACCTTGGAATTGTGCAACAAGGCATACGGAGATATTGCTCTGGATATTTTGCGGCAAAAATAAAGCAATTTGGTGGGGAGGTAATTTATAGCGGTAAACCACATCTAGAAATATATCATGCAGTATTAAACAAACTACCAGGTATTTCATTAAAACGTGTTCTGATGATAGGTGATACTTTCTTTACCGATATTTTAGGAGCAAATAACCTGGGAATTGACTCAGCTTTAGTATTAACAGGTAATGCAGCAATATTTCATAGCCAATATCATACTATCGAAGAAAAATTGCAGCATTTGAAAATTGCCGCGACTGAGCAGGGAGTAATGCCAAGTTTTGTTATTCAATTGACCACAAATTTATTATAATAACTTTCATTTATGCTTAGAGCTATGGCTAAGCCGATTAGTATTTTCTCCATTTATCTCAACGAAAAGATGTCATATATGGACGAGTGAATTTGTCAATAAAGAAAATAAAAAATAGAGCCACAAAGGAAGCGGTCATATATTCGGCATCGAGTGCCATAATGGTTTCTGCATTCTTCTAAAT
>JAHFPS010000087.1 GCA_023269695.1 Rickettsia sp. | reverse complement strand
AATTTCATAATTCGCTAACTTCTAAGTTGCATGTTTCATTTAGAGAATCATTTTTTTATAATCATTACAAAGCGTTTTACAATTAGTTAATATAATGAACTAATTAGCTATACATATTAGTTATCCCGTAAAGAATACTCCCGTATAAATACCGAGATTAAAGATAACTAAATTGTAAAAACAAGACATTTTCTATCTAATTAAATGAACTGACAGTTGTGTGAAGTAAAATTATGCTAGATGCTAAGATAAAATGGTAAGAATGAAAAAGGCTTAAATATGATGACCCACATAGAACGTAGTAAGGAAGAAATCTATGCCAGCATAGTTGCAAGGATACAGACAATATATCATGACAAACTCAGTAATGCAGAAGCAAATGAAGCTGCCAGGAACCTTATTGATTTTTGTCAGGAGATTATAAATTACAAGATAAAAAAGCAAAGGGATAAGAAAATACCATAGGATGAACAATATGAGGTAAAAAACAGAGCTTTAAATTAGCAATAGGAATAGTGCAACAAAGCTGAAGGATAAAGAAATTAAACCTTAGCTAAGACAAAAAATATTTAAATACAGGCATGCTAATAAAAAGCAAACTCGTAGTAAATCAAAAAACCTCATATTTAGACTTAGAGCGTAATAATAATTCAAAAACTAGGTTTTTAACCCACCATAAGGACAGTAAAAAGTCGTGTAATAGCCTTAAAATAGCTAAAATATAAGTTTAATAACAAACCAGCTAATATAGTGAAACGCATTGAATCAGGTGATATTATACAATATAAATAAGAAAAAAATGTCGCTAAGCTCTAGGAGTCTGTCGGAGAATAGCGAATTTACCCTAATTAATGATCAATTTTATAAAACAAGCCGTAAGGGGGTACGGTCAATATTTTCCATTCTCCGACAGACTCCTAGATAGCCTCTACCATTATTGCGAGGAGCTACTTTAGTAGCGACGAAGCAAAAAATGCTCATAAATTGCTACACAATTTATTTATAATAACCAAAAATTATTAATACTGGAAAAAATGTTACACTTGGCTCTAATACTGAAGGAGATGGGATAATTTAATAACAATTCAACTTGACTTGTGCGGTGCTTAAGCTATTTCTGAATGTAAAGGCTTTAACCATTACACCCAAATTATTATTACTAAATTTATCAATCAATATTATAATTATAGAGAAAGGAGCAACTAATGACAGAAAAAGACCCAAAAGCCAGCAAAGCTATCCTTTTAGCAAGAGTTTCTTCAAAAGAACAAGAAGAGGGCTACTCTATAGAAGCTCAAAAATATAGATTACAGGAATATTGTATACGTAAAAATTTAGAAATCTTAAAAACCTTTGAATTTTCTGAATCATCAACAGTAGGTAATCGTAAAAAGTTCCAGGAAACTGTTGACTTTGCTAAAAAGCATAAAGAAGTTATCGCAATAGTAGCGGATAAGGTAGATAGAATGCAACGTAGTTATAAAGAAACCCCTTTACTAAATGATCTAATTGAAAGAGGAAAAATCGAATTACATTTTTATACGGAAAATTGTATCATTCATAGATACTCTACATCCCAAGAAAAAATGGTATGGAATCTTTTTGTGATGATGGCTCAATCTTACGTAGATAACCTTAGAGATAATGTAAATCGCAGTATTGCTCAAAAGCTTCGTCAAGGAGAGTGGATAAGCACAGCCCCTATAGGCTATTTGCATATAAAAAGCAATAATAGCAGAGATAGAGGCAAAGGTAAAATAATAGTTGACCCAGATCGTGCTCCTTTGATCAAAAAATTATTTGAAACATATGCTACAGGTGCTCATACTCTATCTGAGATGCTAGAGAAAACAAAAGAATGGGGATTACGTAATTCTAGAGGTAATCAAGGTCAGTTATGTCAATCACATATTTATTCCATTATTATAAACCCATTTTACTACGGAGTAATGAGAGTATTAAAAACTAAAAAAGAATACCCACATATCTACCCACCTATTATTACCAAGGAGGTATTTGATGCTTGCCAGGCAGTTCGACTTGGTTGGAACAAAAAACCATTTAAATATGGAGAAAAAGAGTATATATTTAGAGGATTAATAAAATGTGCGTCTACTGGTCGAATAGTTACTGCTGCTACCAAAAAGAAAACTTACGGTAATGGTGAGGTTGGTGAATGGACATATTTACGAGCATGGGATCCAGATAACAATAATAGGGCAATATACGTGAAAGAAGAAATAATATTAAAAGAAGTCGAAAAGGTTTTTGAAACACTAAGATTAGAGCCTGAGTTACTGAAAGAAGTAATATCTCATATAAAAAGCTCAGCCAGTATCGAACAAGGTTATCATAAGAGCCGTATATCTGAGTTACAATCTGAACACACAAAGATGAAAACTCGTATGGATAAGCTAACAGATTTATTTTTAGATGGCGATCTGACAAAAGAAGTATATGAAGAAAAGCGTCAGCAATTAACCAAAAAACGAGAGGATATTGTCAACGAAATAGCAAGTCACGACAATGCCGATGATAAATTTTCAGAATGTCTAATCAACTTAGTAGAACTGGCTTCCGGAGCGGCAGAAGCCTTCAAAGGTTCCACTGTCGAAGGAAAACGCAAATTGATAAATTTAGTATTTGTTAACCTGGAAATAAAAGCCGGGAAGCTAGACTTTAAGCTACGTCCACCGTTTGACATGTTCGTAAAATGTACCAAAATCGAAGAATGGTGCACCCTAAAGGATTCGAACCTTTGACCTACGGATTAGAAATCCGTTGCTCTATCCAGCTGAGCTAAGGGTGCGTATATTGCTCTGATCTTAAGAATTGAATTCTGAACACGCACTAACCACCATAGGGGATGCGAGTATGTGAATCCATGGTAAAGGAAAAAAGCAATTTAGATACGCAAAATATTATATACAAAGATGTTTGTTTTATATCAGTTAAGATTATCTTTTTCAAGTGCAAAATAATAACAGTGCAAAATAATAACTGTGTGGTGACAACTAATAAATACTGAACGCATTGCTTCAACAAGAATCTAACTAGGCATTTAGTCCCAGGGTGTAATGGTTAGGGTTAATAATAAATTTATCGAGTCTGTCATAAGGATTGTGTAAATTAAAAAAAGTATTAAAAATAAGATTACTAAAAAAAGACTTACATGAGGTTAATATGAAGAAGAAAACAAAAACAATAAATCAATCTGTAGAAAAAGTAGTTATCAGAACTTTTGTCACAAAGTACTCCATCAGAAATTTTTGGAAAAGATGGTATATTCCAAGAGTTAAAAAAACAACTAGTCAATAAGATTCTAGAAAAAGAAATGGAAGTTCATATTGGATATGAGAAGCACTCCAAGGA
>JAHFPS010000059.1 GCA_023269695.1 Rickettsia sp. | reverse complement strand
GTATTTTAGTTAATCCAGTAAATTCAATAATTTCATCCAACGGTTTATTTTTAATTAGCATAGTTTTTGCTACCGCTTTTATCGCTTCAGCTTTACCTTCAGCTTTACCTTCAGCTTTACCAATCTGGATTCCCTTAGCTTCACCAATTTGCAAGCCTTCTAGGACACCTTCTTCTTTCCAATGTTGTGCTAAACTACCCATAAGCTTTGTACCTGTTTTCTGATTTAACTTACTTGTTAATAACTTTTCTAATTCTACTTTATCCGATTGGTTTATTCTTGTCAACGTATAATAGAGTAGCAGCTCTATGTAGTTATAACCAATACTTACCTTGACTAGTTCAGGTAACATGTCGGATATTTCTTGCCATCTTTTAAGTAGATCGCGTTTCTTGATATGCTTCATGAAAAACTCAAGTATCCCTGACCACGCCCTTTGTTTCAACTGCTCATCTGGTATCTCGTGAACATTGACTAATTGGTAGTCATTGATCCAGCTACTCCTTGCTAGCTTACTATCTTCAAACAAATCCCACAAGTTCCTTGGAACATTATATTTTTCCGTCCCGTTATAAAATATTAGCGGGTAGACTAACGGCAAAGTCTTTGTCTTGGGGTTTAAAATTAAATATCTATCACAGATATTAATTAGGTATTTAAACATCCTGTATGCCATAAAATGATCAACCGAACTTTGATGTTCAATGAGAAGAAACAGATAACCATCCTTACTATCAAACTTAGCAGAAAATAACACATCAGAGATAGAATCTCTTAGGTTTTGCTCTATAAAACTGGTATTTTCAAATTTTAAACTAGGGAAATCTATCAGAGCTTTAATACTTTTAGGCAAATGAGCGTTTAAGAATTCATGTGCTACTAACGGATTCTCCATTGCTTTGCGGAATTAAGTTATTAAACAAATTAGTTTTCCCAGAACCTGTAGTACCAATAGCTATGATATGTCTAATTTCACTATCTTTAACAAGTCGCATGCCACCTACAATGAATTTACTTGCTTTATTAGCTTTATGTAAATAATTAGTGATTTCTTTTGCGGATTTGATAGTACTACCGCTGATTTGTTTTTCTATTGATACCGATTTACCAAATTTTGCCCAAAGTAGAAAGATCATTACAAAAATACCAAACATCAGCCCAAGGCAGAATAATAACTCAACTTTGATAAAACTAACCAGCTGATAATAATTCTTACTGAATTGCTGGGAAGTTAAAATTAATTGAGGATTGATATTACGCCTATATAAACCAGCTTGGTTATAGGCATTTATGGTGGTGATATGTTCATATTCTTTACTTTTAGGATTAACTATTGCCCTAATAGGACGTATGCTATTATCAAAGTTACTAGCTAGTAAAGCTTTTTGATAAGTTACGGCAGCAGATAAATCATATAGTTCTAGCTTGGGGTAAGCTAGAACTATGGTAATTATCACACTTACTACACACGAGATAGTAATAGACCGACCAAATACCTGCAAAAACATCCTAATCTTATGTAAGAAGATTTGTCCACCACCAATAAAATTGTTTAGCATAAAAAGCTCATAGTTATTTCATTATTCTTTCAATAAGCTGCCAAAATCGATAATTGCTGCAAAAAAGTCGCTATTTATTACATCTTCATGTACTCCATTTACATGTATCAAGACAGGTCTACAAGAAAACCCTTTAGGATAATACAAACTGTTTAATTTCTTTTGCATCTCATTAATAATATCAGGTGCAATAGGATGTTTAGAGAATTTAATCTCACAAACATAAAGTCCTCCAAATTTTGTTTGAATAAGATAATCAATTTGACAACCAGGATATCTGGTTGTCTTTTTCTGGAAAAATGGATTATCAGAGATAATCTCTTCTGGAGAAATATGTAAGTATTTTTTTATGTAGTTACGATTCTTTAGTACTAAATTTTCAAATTGCAACCCCATAATTCCTTCCCAACCTGGGAAAGAAGTCAAAGATTTAAAAGCAAATTCGTTATTTTCAATTCTTAAACGATTCTTATCAATAAACTTTAAATAGAACCTTAAATAATTATCACTTAAACGAAAGTAGCTTAATTTAGAAATTTCACCTGATGCAATATGCCAAGTATAGTCTCTAGTAATAAACCCTGATTTTACCAGGTTATCAAGATACTCACTAATAAATCCTGTTTGAGCAATATCTAACATACTACAAATACTCTTGATTTCCTGTGGGTTATTAGACAGTGCTTGGATAATCTTTTTATATGTCGGACTACGCACCAGAAAAAGATCTGAGAATATATCATTAAATTCATTTACTAAAGGACCACCTTTTACAAAACATAAGTCTTTGATATTATCTTCGGCAGATAATTCTGGCTTTATTTCTTCTAGGTAACGAGGTACTCCTCCAGTAACAGACAGAACCTTAAACTTTTCATACGTTGATATATAATTCCCTATCTTAAGCCAAAACTTATTACAGTCTTGCACCGGTAGTTCATCTAATGTTAAACGATAAGATATTCTCCCTACAAATCCAGTATTGGATAAAATATTTTTCTCAATCCATACTGAAGCAGAACCGCATAGAATAAGCATTAATTCTGTATTTTTCTTAAAATATAAATCCCAAGCATTTTTTAATTTACCCAGGAAATCAGGGTCTTTTGAACCCATCCAAGAAATTTCATCAAATAAGACAATAATGCGACCAGTTTTAATTTTTTCAGCAAGCAGAACAAATAACTTACTCCAATCATCAGCATAAAGTTCAGGTAGCCCGGTTTGTATAGATAATTGACGAGAAAATTCATTACGCTCAGATTGGGCTATAGTCTCACGTGTTGGAGGTAAACCAGAAAATTGATAAAATGTATATTCTTTAGCAAATTCTTCTACTAACCTACTTTTGCCAATTCTTCTCCTTCCTTGAATTACTACTAAACTTGCAACATTTTTCTTTAGTAACTTGGATAAAGTTTGTAGTTCTTGTTGTCTTCCTATAAATGATATAGCCATATTTCCTCCTAAAATAAAATATTATTACTACTAATAATCTACAAATGCAAATTATTAGTAACAATAATAATTCAAAAAATAGTACTATAAATAGAATGATGTAACTTTATAGTACTATCTTAACTAGCAAGCCATGATAATAGTACCTTTCTTGAATATTGCTTATGATGATAGGGTTTCGCTGAGTGATATAGTCTTACTACCTTCTGCCAATCACCATGTTTCTCATATAAATCAGTTAGCAATTTTGCAGCATATTTAACATTATTTTTAGGGGTAAGCATTTCATCTATACTGCTGAAATTATAACCGTGCCAGTGCCAATTTATTTGAGCCAGTCCTATATCAATATTGGTATATCCTTGTCTAAGGTAAGAACGTATAATTTTAGATGCTTCTAGCTGAGATTTAGCAATGAAAGCTTTCCCCTTTATATTTATTGCGTAAGCTTTTAGTCCAGATTCTACTTCAACAATGGCTTTCAACAAACCGCTTGGGAGATTGTTCTCTTTTTCAACTGTGCTAATTAATTCGGATAAATCTTGGGCAAACACTACGTTTTGTGAAAAACTAAATATTATAACCACCAAAATCTTTATTATTTCTTTACTTAAAATAGTAAACCATGATATTATTGATTTAGGTATGTTAAACTTAGGGTTTGTTATGAATTGGATCAAATCACGGCTAAATAAAGATAATTTCTGGAATTTAATGTTCTGGTCTGGGATGTGTTTTAGTATGGCAATGAGCGAAATATTTGACAGTATTTTTTTAGCATTAATTACACTATTTGTAGTACCTAAATTTCTAGTGATGTTTAATAAAGTAACATACACTGAAGATAAAACATTTTTTAATAAACAAGACCAGTCTCTAACTGATAGACTGCCAAAAAATTTTGGGACAGTGCTTGCACTGACAATAGTATTAACGGCTTTTGTATTTGTACCGTTCTTTATGCTCAATGGAGTTATTTTGTTTGATTTGACAGCTACCACATTTCTTGGTTTTTTGCTTGCAATACCTACTTTATATTTCATATGTAAAAACTGTCCTATTTCTATTTTATTTAACAAAAATGCTTGGCAACAAGAAATTATCGGTATGAAAGCAGGGACATATAATGCTAATGTCCATTCTTCTTCTACCTTTAGTTCAAACAATATATATTACACAGGCATTGAACATCGTAATCTACCTGGCAATATGTACTATAATAGAAAGTAAATCTTTCATTTATAATCTTTTGGTTTACTCTGCCTTGCAGCTTGATAAGCTCCTTTGTTGAACTGCCAGCCTTTTGGAGATCCTTTAGCTGGTCCTCCTACACCGAATGTTTTACCAGGACGTAAATATTTTCTATTATCTTCATACTTATCAATCTCTGCCTGTAAATCTTTTCGTTCAAGTTCATTAGCTTGTCGGATATTATTATATTGATCAGAATTTTTACCTGTTACTTCTTCAAACTTATTTTTAAGTTTTCCCTCTTTGCCTTTAATATTTGCCGTAAATTCCTCATTATTAATATTAATACCGCTTTTTGTTGCTATTTCTTTAACTTGTGATTTAGGATTTCTATTAATTCGCTTATCATGTTCATTGCTAAAATCATTTAATGCTTTTTCCGCATGCTGACTTGATACTTGCTGCTTACCGCTATTTATTTCAGGTATTAAATTTTGTAATTCTTCAGAGGCTATTTTGTTCCATACTTTCATCACGTCAGGATGCCTTTTGTCTAAGAGCTTCCTCACAGAGTTTGCATCCATACCAAATTCTATTACGCAACGATCTAACACTTCTTGATACATATCTTTGTTAACTGTCGCTGATTCTAATTCAAGTTTGCTTTTTGTTTTGTACCAATTATCTACTGCTTCCTGACGCATTGATACTTGTGCCTCTAATCTTTGTTGCTCTTCATAACTGCTTTTTACTGCATCGCTATAATGTTTCTCAGCACTATTATCTTTTCCCCATACTTCACTTGATGCCGTTTTGACTATATTGTTGTAATCTTCATGAGTATTATTTTGTGTTGATGTATCATTATCCTCCATAAAAGACTGATCGCTTATATTTCTAGCAGTAACTGAACCTTCTACACTACCAGAGATGCCAATACCAGTAAGTCCTTTTAGTGGAGTAGCCGCAGTCATAGATGCTTTTAACGCTGCATCTGTTGCTTGTTGCCAACTATATCCATATTGTTCTTTAAGAGTTAAGACGTTGTTTACTGCCCGCTGAAGTGATTTGCCTTGCTCTCCCATTATATCATAATTATAGCTTTCTCCACTATGTTCACGCTGTGCTAAGTTGGAAACAAAATCAGCTGTTTTGCTAAAGGTATTACTCTTTGCATCTGATAGTGACCTTTGATCTGACTTCAGCAAGCTTTCAGATGTGTGTATACCTTGAGTCACATGATTCTGGGCTGTTTGTTCCAGATTAAATTTAGTGACACCAACCGAAGTATTAATACCTTGACCGCCACTGTAAACTACGCTACCATCAGGATTATTGCGAGCTATACTACCATCGGCTTGTTGCCAGCTATTGCCACCTTCAACATATTGCATATTATGGTCAGTCTTATATCCTGACTTCGTATATCGCTGATTATTCCCTTCTGAAACATTATCAATGCTTCTATTACCACTTGCTACCTCTGCTCCTATACTACCGCCTGTTGCTTGCAGCCCACCAATAATTGATCCCGCTAAGTGACCAAGACTGCTAACACCACCTTGCATAATAGCAAATGCCAAAAATGGTATTACCATTTGCAAACCTGCTGCTACTGTTACTATTGTATCAACATGATTGGTAATTGTACTGGCACTACTAAAACTTAACATTAAACTTGAACCAGTTTTTAAATTGCTATACGTACCCATGATCATATTAATAATGGCATTTAATGCTGGCCATAATTGTAGTGATGCCACTAGGGTTAGGTAAGAAGCATATTTTGCTATGCCACCACTAAAGATTAACATTGGCACTAAGAACATAAATGATGCATAAACTATACATTTTATTACCACTAGTAACATTGGTAGATATAAGCTTGCCATATCGCTTGATAATAACCAACCACTTTCTTGGTTAGTTCGTGCTCTTGCCACTGCATAGTTACTGGATGTATAGTCAGATATACTATTGATCATCATTTGTTGACGTAGTATGTCACCTGCTTTTTGACCACCGCCATAGAGGGCTCTAATATTTTTCTCTAAAACATTTGACAGAATACTTGATGAGCTAGTTGATGGGGTATAATCTGATCCACCTCTTGCTAAAGCAAATTCTGTATTGGCATTTTTTGACATTACTCTTTTGATTTCTTCATCAAAATAATTTTCAAAGAAATTTACTGCTTCTCTGCAAGTAACATTACGTATTTTATCTCCTATCCGCAGATAAAGACGAGTTAAAGTCCCAGATTTGCTACTTACTAATTTCCAAATATCTGGAGTATCTATTAATTGTTTAGGAGTAAATTGGTAGCCGATCATTGCTGGTAGTACAATACATTGCTTGATAAAAGATCGCATATTTTCTACAAATTCTGGATCTTTAATGCGAACCTGACGTAATTCCTTTTTTAGTCTTGCCCCAAATAACATACCATAATTATAATAAGAAAATGTAGGTGATCCAGAACTTACAAGAGACTCTATCGGTGCATATACTTGCTCAAAACCAATAGTAATTAAATGACCAAATTCTTCTAATATGCCAACAGGTAGGGCAAAAGCTATGGGAATATTATCAACCTTACCTATTATTTTATTTACATGATCTTTAACAATCATTTCCGTTTTAGGCAGTAATAATGTGTTAATTACTACAATCATACCAAGTACTTTAAACACATATGCCCGCCACACCATATTACTATTACTGTACGACATTTTTACTGCATAATAGCATCCAGTAATTATGCATAGACTATTTACTAAATCTGTATAAAATTCATTATTGCGGAACATTGCCAGACCATTTAACACATAGTACAAAGCATCGTAATAACCGTAAGTATGAATTGTTAAATCAAGTTCCATATTTCTACCTATTTTCTTTCTATACAACAAATTGGCGTCATTGCGAGACCACGTAGTGGTCGTGGCAATCCATTTCTGGTTACTTTTATGGATTGCTTCGTCGACCTACGGTCTTCCTCGCAATGACGAGTTATAGGTACATACGTCATTGCGATAGTACTAGTGGTCGTGGCAATCCATTATTTATTAGATTGCTTCGTCAGCTTACACCTCCTCGCAATGACGGAGTAATGCTAATCGGGTTAGCTATATCCCTTTTTTATCCATGTTCATTTCACAGTTATCCATCCATTTCATTAGTCGACATAAACTCCTGAAACTTCATCTCAAAGTATTTTTCTTCTTGCAACATTCTCATTTTGGTTTGTTCGATAATATTATACCGCCTAAAGGCGTTCTCTCTGCTACCTACCAAAAAGCTAATCGTATTATTTACTTCCTGTCCAAAGCTGGTAAATACCCCTATATCTGCCAACTGCAAGTAAGAGCTTGTCCGCAAACTAAGTAATAGAAGAAAATAACCTGCGAAGAAGTAATCGACTCATAGCCAAAAAAATTATGTTTTCACTAGAATTAGTAAGAAAATCATATTCCTTGGAAAGCC
>JAHFPS010000086.1 GCA_023269695.1 Rickettsia sp. | reverse complement strand
AATTACATTAATAATCATTCAGATGCTCATCAGTCTAATAATATTAGTAATATCTCTTTAGAGTAATAGCGACTTCCAGTCTAGATATCAACCCACCAGCTTCAGCTGGTTGTTATTGAGTCTCTTCTTTATATTGTTCTTTTTCTGCTTTACTCAGTATAGATTGGGGTTCAAAGCACAACAATGGCATTCGGTTAAGCTGTTATCCCTCTTAAATTAAGAACTAACCTTATTAATTTTAGGTTATAGAGAAGCGAGTTCCTACATGTTTTATCATATTTTTTAATAAGGCAAGCAATAATAGCACCCATTTTTAGGAACTAAGCACAATAACTCATAACCTCCAAACTGGATTTTCTTAACCGAATGCCATTGCAAAGCACAATCCCCGCCGATAAACTAGCACCCCATCTAAGCCTTTTATTATATAGGTTTCAGAGTGTTTTTTGTGTTATTAATTAAGCCATTTAAAAACTCACATCTTTGTCTCCATTTACACTACCCTTTAATTTCCTTTTTTGAATATAAGTATTAAGCGATATATGATTATTATAACCAAAGAATTTGGATATTTTTCTTACCGACAAGCCTAGTTTTAATAATTCTTTAATTTTACTAATGTCTTTATCAAACTTGCTTTTTTGTATGCTACCAATTGGCTTACCTAATACTTGTCCTTGAGACTTTTTGATAGCAAGAGCTTCTTTGGTACGTACACTTATCAAATCGCGTTCAAGTTCAGAAAACAACGAAAATAACGTAATTGTTGCTTTAGAATTTATATCTTGTTTAGTGATATCAAGGTTTTGTTTAAGGGCTACTACTCTGATATTTCTTTTTACCAATTCATTGAATAGCTCTATCACTTCTGCTGTACTTCTGCCAAGTCTACTGAGTTCAGTAACAATCAACATGTCAGAATTAGTGAGTTTTTCTAAAATATCTTCTATACGTCTTTGCTTAGGGGTTTTCTTCGAAGAAATCTTAATCTCGATGAACTCATCTATTTTTAGATTTTTGCTTTGAGCATATTCTAGTATTGCTAATTTTTGATTATTTAGTTCCTGTTTATCAGTTGAGGTACGAATATAAGCTATAATTTTGGTCATTCTCTAGCCTGTTAAGTTTTAACTGTATTTTTATGAAAAAACTATAAATATTGTATTATTTATATAACATATATAGCACTTACAAAATAGCAGTATCTTATCGGTCGTCTTGTCTTATACAAAAAGTTATGGTTTTATGGTTACAGGTTATAAACGCATCAAAATTTTAAGCGAGGCTGAAGTCAATGATCTTTATTCTTTGCCAAAGTTCACATTAGAAAAAAGGATTGTTTTCTTTTCTTTAAATAAGAAGGAGAGGCAACTCATTGAAAAAATTCCCGATATTTCTTCTAAAGTTCATGCAATATTACAACTTGGCTATTTTAAAGCTAAAGGTCGGTTATTTTCTTTTGACTACAAAGATGTTTTGATAGACTTGGATTATGTGTTAACTGAGTATTTTGCCATACAAGATAAGCATAAAAGTATATTGCTTAAAGCAAAAAAAGAAGAAAGCAATAAGAAAATTTTGGCTTTACTGAATTTTAGAGACTTTAATGATAAAGCACGTAAAGAGCTTGTAGAACAAGCTTTGCTTTTAGTGCGTATTCATGCAAATCATCTAGATATTTTTAGGGAAATACTATCTCAGATTCAGATAAAACAAATTGCATTACCAAGTTACCAGCAATTCCAAATATGACTTGTAGAGGTAATATGACAGAGCAATTTAAAATACATATTTCGTAGAGAATTCAGTAAAATTACCTAGAGTGATAAGGAATTGAGCCATTTCATATTTGGAATCGCTGCTACTCCAAATCTATCTCTTATCTCACTTAATGATCTAGTACTTTATCCTCTAAACTTAACACAAAACCATCTATATGCTATATTCCACTGAATTTCTTTACATAATCGTCTATTTGATCTGATCTGTCAACAGTTTTCCGGACAGTTTGTTTAGGCACATTTTTGCATTTCCTCGTATTGTACAGGTGATAGATAGTCGTTAGTTGAATGCATCCTTATACGATTATAAAATACTTCTATATATTCAAATATGGCATATTTTGCTTCCTCCCTAGTTTTAAATTTATATTGATAAATTAGTTCTGTTTTTATAGTGTGAAAAAAGCTTTCAGCAACAGTATCAGAACCCTTAATTAGAAAGGCTCTTTCTTATTGTATCTGTATATTTAATAATTCCTTGATTTCCTTAATAGACATACCTGTCATCTTAGCAATTGACTCCACAGAATTGCCATTCTGTAACAGTATCTTTACCAATTCAGCTTTACCTTCAGCTTTAGCAGTTTTTATCAGGTAATCCTCGGATGCCTTATTATCCATAATACGTTTAGTCTCTTGCTCATAAGTCAGCAATTCTTCTTCCGTCCAATTAAATTGATTTAATTCTTCATAAGCCCTTTCTATCACTTGATCAGAACCTATGATCTTACTTAAGTCGGCTTCACTAGTTTTATCCGCATGCTTAAAGAAGAAACACCATTTCTCAATTATGTTGGTCAATAAATTTATATCTGTGATTTTAAACTTTGGTAGCTCTATAAAAGTAAAGGAAAAATCCTTTAAATCATGGGCATAGCTATCTTTATCCAAAATAATATGATCAGACTTATAGAACACTTTATCTTTAAAAATAATATTATCACTGATAGCAATAAATATTACCGATTTTAAATCTATATATCTAGCTCCTTCTTCCTTACCTTTATTTAACTGCCGTGAATAGGCTTTAGCCGCATAATACTGAGCTCTTTTTTCAAAGCCTTCTTGTGGAGATACCTGCATCTCAATAATTAGCTGCACTCCATTTTCATCTTTACATAAAACATCAACTACGCTCTGCTTTCTAGCAGCTATCTCCGGTATTTGGATAGTAAGCAAAAATGTTACTTCTTTAATTCTATCACTGCTTTTAAGCTCTAGTACATCATTAATAAAATGAATTAGAATGTCTTTATTCTTCTCCGAACCAAATATACGGCGAAAGGCAATATCATTTTTAGGATCTAGAAATTTAGTAATAGCCATAAATAGTAATTATTAAGAGTTGTTACAGTTCCTTTAGTTATTATAACATAAAGCTAGCCAAACTACTAGAATATTAAACTTAACACAAGTATATCCAATCTTCATAGTGCTGCTAGTACAATTTTATCTAAAAAATCTAATTTTACAATATTCGTACACTCAATAACAACCAGCTGAAGCTGGTGGGTTGATATCTAGACTGGAAGTCGCTATTACTCTAAAGAGATATTACTAATATTATTAGACTGATGAGCATCTGAATGATTATTAATGTA
>JAHFPS010000085.1 GCA_023269695.1 Rickettsia sp. | reverse complement strand
ATTATAGATAGCTGCATTACAAATATATGAAAACTGTTTTACCTGAACGCTCCCTGATAATTCAAGAAAGACTTGATAATATTGTCAAAGAAATTCTGGGTGTGTCAAAGCACAAGATTGCTATGATTATTTTATTTGGCTCTTACGCTAGAGGAGATTGGCTGCGACACGAGGCTGTGTCAAGGAGTTGTCCTCCAATTTAGAGAGGACCATCAGTGCCACCTGATGATGCTAGGGATCTGAATAAAGTAGCGATCCTGACAAAGTAACAAAGTGTGAGCAATCATACGGGGTTTAAATCGCGAGAGGACGCCCCTCCTAGTAACGACAATACTGGGTAAGTGCAAGCAAGCTGGTATGGTGAAGGTAATTGAATCTGTGATAAAGACCGTGACTCTGTATAAGTGAAAGTCGTTGATACACTTAGACCAAAATGGTACTGGAAATTGGAGAAATGTGTCCAATCTGCATTCTCGTGGTCATTAAATTTCCCGGTCGACAGCAGACACCTAACCCAGCGTACTTCTAACACGGAACGTGGAAACCCTGTATAATTCCCAAGAGAAATCTTTGGGAAGGTATTTTTCAAGAAATACTGATAATTGTGCAGGTTAGGGATGTTGGAAAAAGCAAATGCTATTCTGTAATGGAGTAGATACAGGTTGTAATATCACCTGACACGAAAGTGTGTCCACGTCCAACTGGTCCTAGATAGCAAGATAATTTGGAGAATCGAATGAATGAAGAAACGCAAATGACAACGATAGCAATATCGGCTGGTGCCTCTTCAACACTTATATCTAAAACTTGGGATGAACTCTCATGGAATAAGATTAATAAGCAAGTAACTCGACTACAAATGCGTATTGCTAAGGCAGAACGAGGAGGGAAGAAAGGCAAGGTGAATTCCTTGCAAAGAATCCTAACTAGCTCATTTTATGCTAAATGTTTAGCAGTAAAAAGAGTTGTACTCAATAAAGGTGGAAAAACACCTGGTATTGATGGTATTATCTGGAGAACATCTCGACAGAAAATGCAAGCTGCTCTGTCACTTAAGCGTCATGGATATAATCCATTACCTTCGAAAAGAATCTATGTACCCAAGAAACAAAAAGGTAAATTTAGACCGATTTCAATCCCAACTATGAAGGATAAAGCTATGCAAGCCCTATGGCTGATGGCATTAATCCCAATAGCCCGAACAACGAGCTGACCCAAACTCTTACGGCTTTAGACCTAAAAGATCTGCACAAGACGCAAGAGAGCAGTGTTTCAAAGCTCTCTCTAAGAGAAAATCAGCTCAATGGATATTCGAGGGAGACATATATTCTTGTTTCGATAAAATCTCTCGTCAATGGCTATTAGAAAATATTCCTATGGATAAACAAATTCTTAGGAAATTTTTAAGAGCTGGATATATGGAAAAGCGAAGGTTATACTTCACGGAATTAGGAACTGAACAAGGTAGTATTATCTCTCCAACCTTAGCACTCATGGCATTATCAGGTATTGAAGGAAGAATCAGAGACCATCGTAAAAGAACAAGAGACAAAGAAAAGATTAACTTTATTTCTTATGCTGATGATTTCATCATTACTGGAGAGTCAACTGAGTTGCTAGAAGAGAAGGTAATACCAATTGTTATAGAATCACTAAAAGAAGTGGGATTAGAACTCTCTCAAGAGAAATCTAAAATAACTCACATTGATAATGGTTTTGATTTCCTAGGATTCAACGTACGTAAGTACAGAGGAACACTATTAATAAAACCTTCAAAGGAAAATATTAAGAAGTTTCTAACGGAGATTAGGAATACAATTAAAGCCAATTACTCAGCAAAAACCAAGAATCTAATTAATCTGTTAAACCCTAAAATAAGGGGATGGGCTAATTATTATCGGAGTTCAGTATCATCAAAAGCTTTTTCAGATGTCGATGACAAGATTTACAAAACGCTTAAGTCATGGATGTTACGTAGACATCCTAATAAAAGCAAATCCTGGATTAATAGGAAATATTTTATTAGACGAGGTCTAAGTAATTGGAATTTCCACGCTATGGTAAGAGATGAGAAAGGTAATAATACACCTCTCTATCTCTACCGAGCGGGAGAAACTGCTATAAAAAGGCACATCAAAATTAAGAGTGATGCTCACCCGTACGACCCAAAATTTAAAGATTACTTTAAACACAGGGAAAATACGAGTAAAACTAGAATAGTAAATAGTAATTCTAGATCTGAATTGAGTATACGACTGCTGGGTGACAACGTCGCTTTACTTAGGGCTTGAGCCGTGTGCGGTAAAAGTCGCAAGCACGGTTCTTAGAGGACTCACTCCCAGTAATGGGAGTGGGTTACTCGGCGTACAAGATGAGTATAAAAAAGGGCACATTACCTATAGCTATCAAAGTGATCTCGATATTATGTTGGTGATGAAGAAAGGCAAACATGCCGGTCTTGCCGGGTTATCAATAGAAGATAAAATCGAAAAAAGGTTGGAGAGAAAATCATTAAGAAGTCCTTTTGAGCTATGGGTAACTTTAGTGCTTGAATCAATCAAGACGGTAAATAGTCAGTTGGAGAAGGGGCATTATTTCTTTTCTGATATAAAAAAAGAAGGAATTCTTTTATATGATAGTGGCGAGTTTCAGTTGGCGGAAGCTAAAAATTTACCTTGGGGAGAAAGAAGAGAAATAGCAAGAAAAGATTATGAATATTGGTTTACAAGTGGGAAAGAGTTTTTTTTAGAATGTGGATATCCTTTAGAAAGAGGTAATTATCCATTTTCAGCCTTTTTACTTCATCAAGCTACCGAAAGTTTTTATAATGCTATCCTGTTAGTTTTTTCCGGTTATAAACCGAAACTGCACGATATACGAAAATTAGGTAGTATAGCTGGAAATTACGATGAAGAACTATGGCAAATATTTCCTCATTCCAGCATTGAACAAAGGCAATGTTTTAGATTACTTGAACAGGCTTATATTGAAGCTCGCTATAACAAAGATTATAAAATAACTAAAGAACAGCTACTTTACCTTATTGATAGAGTTAAAAAATTAAAAACAGTGACGGAAAAAATTTGCTTGGAAAGGATTAATAAAGAGGTAATTTAACTGAATTTTAAATGTAAAACTAACTTTCCTCTAATATTTTTTTGACAGCTAATGTCAGAATCTTACTATTACCTACATCTTTTAAAAGCCGTATACTTATCATCCTTTGGAAAACATATTTTCTCTACTAAGACCAAAGATGTGGGTAATAGTAAGCTCTAAACAGAGAACAACCCCTTAATTGTATAACAATCAATAATTTGTTATTAACACTTCATTAGATGTTCTTCGGTAATTTGATATCGAATATTTGATTGTAATAGTACTAATGTTAAAATCTTTATATAACTCTCTAAT
>JAHFPS010000018.1 GCA_023269695.1 Rickettsia sp. | reverse complement strand
CTCTAGTATTTTCTTTTCTATTTTCTCTGACATATTTTTCCTTCTTATAAGTTGTTTTCTTACAGTACATCTTACTGTCTAGTTTTGAAACTTACACAAAGTATATTACAGACTCATAAAAGTAACCAAAAATGGATTGCTTCGTCGGTTCACGCCGCCTCGCAATGACGCCAGTTATTTTCCCGCAACTTTTAAACTGCCATGATGACCTCTAAACCCGCTCTACCTTCTAACTGTCGACAGTTGTGCAGTCTTCCTCGCAATGACGTTTGGGTAAAAGTACTTTTGTCATTGCGAGCGAACGTATGTGAGCGTGGCAATCCATGAAATTTGTCATATGGATTGCTTCGTCGACTTACGGTCTTCCTTGCAATGACGTTGACCACATACGACTTTTAAAGCGTCCTGC
This sequence comes from Rickettsia sp., assembly GCA_023269695.1. GTDB lineage: Bacteria > Pseudomonadota > Alphaproteobacteria > Rickettsiales > Rickettsiaceae > Tisiphia. Next base: position 26,122 of record JAHFPS010000018.1, on the reverse strand, counting down.
CTAAAACCGCTTCCTCTTGTAACTTTCGACAGCTGTGACTAAAGTGGCTCCTCGCTAATAGACACCAATTTACTATGGCTAAATACTAATCGGGTTAGCTATTATATAACAGAAAAACAGGATAAAATTATGAAAATAACAAAACTAGTTCAAAATAAGCTGATAGTTCTTACTATTTTTTTAGTGGTTATATTTTTTGCTTTCTGGAAGAATTATAAATACCAAGAAAATTTAATTATTCCTGGAGATGGGAAATTACAAGTTGAGAATGTAAATTATAGCTGTACAGATGGAAGAAAAATAAATGTAAGGTATCTGAATAAGGGAGCTAATACTATAGCAATTATTCCAGTTAAAGAAGAAAACCAGATTTTGATTTTTACTGGTAGGGTATCAGCTAGTGGAGCACGATATGGTGCAAATCAATATGAATGGCATACAAAAAATAAAACAGGAATATTCAGTAATGTAAATACTGATAGTAGAGTGTTTTGTGATGAAATAGAATAATATGAACAAATAAGTTTAGTCAACATTCAGGTAGCAGAATCTATAATAGTTATAAACTAATATCAGTTTGCAACTTAGTTTTTCTTTTATAATCTTTCTCGAAACGCTTTACCATCAAATATGCTAATATCGCAAAGAAAACAAGATAGATGATGGGGAATAATTTAAAGTTTAGATATTTCATTAATACTAGACATACATAATTTGCACTGCCAGACATCAACATTGACCCCATAGTATGACCAAGACTTATTGCCCGGTAACGATCATTAACAGCAAAAGATCCTACCATAACACCATGGGCAAGAGCATTGAAAGGGGCGACAAAACATGCGAGCATCAAACAAGAACCTAAAGCCAAATTAACCATTTGATAGTTAACAGAAATAATAAATAATAGACTAGCTAAGATAGTACCGTATAAGCTAATCTTAAACACTTTCATTTGATTAAATCTATCGGCAAGTAAGCCAGAAATAGGCATAGAAATTGCAAAACACATAATGATCAGAACTGAGAAAACACTCATAATGAAACTAGTTTGTGGTAAAACCATAGGTAAATATTGTCTCATAAAAATAATGGGTAGTTGATAAGTCACACCAAATCCACCGGCGAGAAATATTACCATCAAAATGATTCTCCACTGTTTGTTAACCAGAACAGCTAAACTTTTTATCTTTATATTATTTTCTTGATTTTTCTTAAATTCTGGTGTTTCATCAAATTTCCGGCGGAAGTATAGCGTAATTAAAGCTAAAGGTAAACTGACTAAAAAAGGAATACGCCAGCCCCAATCTGGAAAAATATGGGCACTAAAAAAATTAGTTGCACCAATCCCTAGTAACAAGCCTAAAACTCCAGTACAACGAGTTATTGCTGAAGCTGTATATCGATATTTCTCCCCTAAATGTTCGATGACGTAAATAGCCGCACCGTCATATTCTCCAGCTACAAAAATACCCTGCATAATGCGACACAAAACCAGAATTATTGTACTCCAAACACCAATAGACGAGTATTCTGGCAAACAGCCTATAACCATGGTAGGTATTACAATACCTATTATGGTTATAGTTAACGCCATCTTACGCCCATAAATATCTCCTATATAACCAAAAATTAGTGAACCAATAGGTTTTGATAAATATGCTACCGCATAAACAGCGAAAACATTTATTAGACTCGTTATATAATCAGCATTTGGAAAAAATTTGACAGCAATAATTCCGGCAGAAAAACCGTATAAAGTATAGTCATAATATTCAATAATCGTCCCTAAAAATGCTCCTATAATTTTATTTTTTGATTTTTTTTTCATTTTAGTATTATAGTAAATTCATTCATTCTCGCAACTCTTTGTCATTCCAGTGACTCTTTGTCATTCCCGCGTAGGCGGGAATCTCTAAGATCCCTGCGTTCGCAGGGATGACACTATGGATTTCACTGAAGGTGATAAGTTAATATTAAGCTCTTTTAAAGCTTTTTCATCAATATAATCAGGAGCATTCATCAATAAATCTTCTGCTTGTTGATTTAGTGGGAAAGCTATAACCTCTCTAATATTGGTTGAATCGGTTAATAACATCACAATCCTATCTATGCCAGGGGCTATCCCGCCATGTGGTGGAGCACCAAATTTAAACGCTCTGATCATTCCACCAAATCTTTTATCTACAATTTCCGGGGGGTATCCAGCGATCTCAAAAGCTTTATACATTATTTCCGGTTTATGATTTCTAATTGCCCCACTAGATAATTCGATACCATTACAAACAATATCATATTGATATGCTTTAATGGCTAGTAGATCATCTACTGTTTTGGCTGATTCTAGCACTCCCATACCACCTTGTGGCATAGAAAACGGATTATGACTAAAATCTATTTTGTTAGTTTGCTCATTTAATTCGTAAAATGGGAAATCTGTTATCCAACAAAACTCAAAACAATCTTTTTTCAGTAAAGCTAAATCTTCACCTAATTTAGTTCTCAACTTACCAGCAAGTTTAGAGGCTTTATCCACTTTATCACTAGCAAAAAAGACAGTATCGCCATCTTGTAGGTTTGCTAAAGACTTTAAATGTAATAATTGCTCTTCTGTTAGAAATTTAACAATAGGTCCTTTAACTTGCCCGTTTTCTAGAAACTGGATGTAACCAAGCCCACTTGCCCCCTCGGAAGTTGCAAATTCTGCCATTTTGTCAAAGAAGCTTCTTGGTAAAGTAGAAGTCTTAGGAGCTGGCACCGCTCTTACAACAGAACCATTTTTTATATTTTCTTTAAAAATAGTAAAATTAGACTCTCTAAATAATTCGGTAACATCGGCAATTATTAGCGGATTTCTAAGGTCTGGCTTGTCAGTGCCATATTTTAACATTGCTTCTTCATATGGAATTTGAACGAAAGGAGTATTCGATACCTTCTTATCAGAAAATTTGCTAAATATTTCATACATCACCGGTTCAATGGTATTAAATATATCTTCTTGAGTGACAAAAGACATCTCTATATCCAATTGATAGAATTCACCTGGTGACCTATCCGCTCTTGCATCCTCATCTCTAAAACAAGGAGCTATCTGAAAATAACGATCAAATCCCGATACCATAAGCAATTGTTTGAATTGCTGAGGGGCTTGCGGTAAAGCATAAAATTTTCCAGGATGTAATCGACTGGGTACTAAGAAGTCCCTAGCCCCTTCTGGCGAACTGGCAGTTAGGATTGGCGTTTGAAACTCAGTAAAACCACCCTGCATCATAAGATGACGTAGATGAGCAATAATTTGCGATCTTAGCATAATGTTATTATGCAACTTTTCACGTCTAAGATCTAGGAAACGATATTTTAACCTAGTTTCTTCGGGAGAAATTTGTTCAGAATTAACCATTAATGGTAAAGCTTCTGCATTAGACTCAATTACAAACTCACTTACCAATATTTCAATTTTACCGGTCATTAACGAGTCATTTATTGTATCATCGAGCCTTGCTACCACTTCGCCAACAATAGTTATAACCGATTCGTATCTTAACCGACTAGCAGCATCCATTAAACTTGGGTTTTGATCAGTAAACACCAACTGGCTGATACCAAAATGATCCCTAAGATCAATAAAGACCAAATTACCGTGATCCCTTCTTCTATGTACCCAGCCAGATAATTTCACCTTTTTCCCAACATCCTTTAACCGCAATTCATTACAATTATGCGTTCTATATTTATGCATCTTACTCAATATATTTATTTTGTTTGTATAGATATATAAAAAATATCCATATTAGGCAATAGACTTCTTTTATATCATAAAAATTAACTACACTAATAGATATATGCAAATTATTTGAAAAATTGTAAACTATATAGCTAACCCGACTAACATTACTTTCAATTCATAAGATAATTTAAAAATCGTAGGGAAAATATACTGAAAACCCAAAACATCATTGCGAGAAGACTGTAGGTCAGAAGCAATCCATAAAATGTAACAGGGATAACAAACAATCTGAATTCCTGTACAGCAATAGTTACCATGGTGGTTATTACTACAACACCCCATTAAAAGTCAATAGACTTACCTAGACACTTATATCTTTAAATTATGATATAAGTAGTAAGAGGGTGACTTGATAGACACTGGGCTGAAATAGTCGCGAACAGAATAAGTAGCCTCTTGGTTGTTTACCTTGAACAAATTGCAGAAGGTGCTGGAAACAGCAGCCTTGCACAATAAGACGAAGGAGATTATATCATGAGTAAAATAATAGGTCTAGATGTAAGTAAAAAATATATTTATAATATCTTTACAAGGTATACAGAAAATGTAACAATAAACAATATCAGTTTAAAGAATGCTTAAAAAATATAGGAGTAGCTTAGCACTTGTTTTATAGCCACTTTAGTACAATAAGAAATCTGTACAACAAAAAGTATCTGCTAAATTAAAAGTGGCTGGTTGTATCTAATAGTACTGTCCATGTGATACATATGATGTATCTAACGTTTATTATGTTTTTCTAATTAATCAAGAGTAATCTATGAAAATATTAGTGACAGGTGCAGTTGGTTTAATTGGATCAAAACTAGTAGAAAAATTAGAGAAACAAGGTTATGAAGTAATTAGCTGTGATATTAGATTACATGATAATCCCTTAAGTTTTTTTTCAGAAAATATAACATCAATATTGATTCAATGTACAGGAATTATTCATCTAGCTGCAATTGCTAGGGTTATACATGGTGAAATGTATCCTGAACTATGTCAAGAAATTAACGTTGACGGTACAATAAAATTATTAGAATTATGTAAGTCACTGCCAAATAAGCCTTGGTTTATTTATGGAAGTAGTAGAGAAGTGTATGGAGAACAACAAGAATTACCAGTAACAGAATCTGCTGCTTTGAGTCCAATGAATAATTATGCTAAGGGCAAACTATCAATAGAAAAATACGTAACAAATTTAAGAGATTTTAACTTTAATATAGCGATATTACGATTTTCGAATGTATATGGCGGTTTATTAGATCATCATGACAGGGTAGTTCCTGCGTTCTGTATCAACGCATTAAGAAAAAATCCTATCAGAGTTGATGGTAGGGAATGTATTTTTGATTTTACTTATTTAGATGATGTAGTTGAAGGAATCTATTTAACTGTTAAATATTTACAAAATAAAAAGTCCTATCTTCCCCCTATTCATTTTACTACCAATAGACCATGTAGTTTAGAAGATTTAGCAAAAATAGTATTAGGAATTACAGGAAGTAATTCTAGAATTGATTTTCATTCTCCAAGAAACTTTGATGTCCCTAAGTTTTATGGTAACTTTACTAGAGCTAAAGAGCTACTTGGTTGGTTTCCAAAACATTCCTTAGAAGTAGGATTAAATAAGTTTATAAGAAATCTAAAAAACAATACACAAGAATGTCCTAAAAATATAGATATGGTAATATATGAAAATATTAAAAGTTATTCATGGTTACCCACCCTACTATAGGGCTGGTTCTGAGATATATAGCCAAATTCTAGCACATGAATTAGCCAATGATAACGAAGTACAAGTATTTACTAGGCATGAAAATAGCTTTTTACCTGATTTTCATTATAGTACAGCCCTAGACTATAGTGATGCTCGGATTTTACTGAATCTAATTAATATACCTACAGCTAAATATCGTTATAAATTTGTTAATGAGGAAGTAAATATCAGGTTTAAAAGAATAATAAATAACTTTCAACCAGATCTTATACATTTTGGTCACCTTAATCACCTATCCGTTACGTTACCAAAAATTGCTTTTCAGGAAAATATACCTACAATTTTCACTTTACATGACTTTTGGTTAATGTGTCCGAGGGGCAGATTTATTCAACGTAACTCTGAAAATTTATTACAACTTTGTGATGGTCAAAAAGATCAAAAATGTGCAACTCAATGCTATAAGGGATATTTTACAGGAGATAAAGAATTTCTGAATTCAGACCTAGATTATTGGACACAGTGGGTTGGTATTAGAATGAAACAAACAAAAGAGGTAGTGGATTATATAGATTACTTCGTTGCACCATCAAAATTTTTACAGGATAGATTTATTCAAGATTTTAACATTCCAGTAAATAAAATTTCTTATCTTGATTATGGTTTTGATCTAGATCGTCTTAAGAAGCACAATAGAATACAGGAGAAAGAGTTGACTTTTGGCTATATTGGCACTCATACTCCAGAAAAAGGTATAGATCTATTATTAAAGGCTTTTGCTAACTTATCATCTAAAACGAAACTTAGAATTTGGGGAACAGCAAGAGAGGAAACTACAGCTTTAAAAGCAATCACTGATCAATTCTCACAGGAAATTAAAGATAGAATAGAGTGGATGGGAGGTTATAATAATGAGAATATAATAACTGATGTGTTTAATAAACTTGATATAATTGTGGTACCGTCAATTTGGGGTGAAAACTCACCGTTAGTGATACATGAAGCTCAACAACTGAGAGTACCGGTAATAACTGCCAATTATGGCGGCATGGCAGAATATGTAAGAGATGGAGTAAACGGATTATTATTTAAACATAGAGATGTAGATAGTTTATTGGAGAAAATGCAAGACCTATCTACCAATCAGAAATTATATAATAAACTTACTCAAAGAGGCTATCTCTATACTCAACATGGCAATGTACCGTCTATCAGTGAACATACGAAGCAACTTAATAAAATTTATACCAATGTTATTGCCGATAAAGGTAAATCAGTACCTACAAAACCTGGTCCTTGGAGAATTACTTTTGATACTAATCCGGATTATTGTAACTTTGCTTGTGTAATGTGTGAATGTTTTTCTCCCTATAGTAAAGTTAAAGAAGCAAAAAAAACACAAGGGATAAAACCTAAAATAATGCCGATAGAAACTATTAGAAAAGTTATTGAAGAAGCAGCAGGAACACCTTTAAGGGAGATAATACCTTCTACTATGGGTGAGCCTTTAATGTATAAGAATTTTTCTGAAATAATAAATATATGTCATGAATTTGGTTTAAAACTTAATTTAACAACCAATGGTTCTTTTCCTATTAAAGGAGCTAAGAAATGGGCTGAACTATTAGTGCCGATTTTATCTGATATAAAGATTTCTTGGAATGGAGCAACTAAAGAAACGCATGAAAAGATTATGATAGGTTCAAAGTGGGAAGTAGTAATAGAAAATTTAAAAACATTCCTAAATGTTAGAGAAGAATATTGCAATAGAACAGAAAGAAGATGTACTGTTACTTTGCAATTAACATTTTTAGAAAGTAATGTACATGAACTTTACGACATAGTTAAGATGGCTATAGAACATGGGATTGATAGAGTTAAAGGGCATCACCTTTGGACACATTTTGCAGAGATTAAGGATTTATCTATGAGGAGAGATAAATCAGCAATTAGTAGATGGAATATAGAAGTCAACAGATTGTATGAATTGAGAGAAACTATGTTATTACCAAATGGACAGAAAATAAAATTAGAGAATTTTACGGTTCTTTCTCAAGAAGGTATTAAGGACTTAGCACCTGGTGGATCATGCCCATTTTTAGGCAAAGAAGCATGGGTAAACCCTGAGGGGAAATTTAGCCCTTGTTGTGCTCCAGATGATTTAAGAAAAACGTTGGGAAATTTTGGCAATGTCAATGAAGTTAAGTTAGAAACAATATGGCAAAGCAATGAATATGTAAACTTACAAAAAAACTATTTAAATTATGAGTTATGTAAAACATGCAATATGAGAAAACCCTTAATCAATTAATAAAGGACAATAATTACCTTAAATTTATTAGAATTTCACCTTGTGGAACGTTTCATCAATTGTTTAAAAAACCCATGTATGAATCAAGGTTTATACATGTTGAGAAATTTCATGAGCCAGGTCTTGCTCCTGTTTATGATAAGACAGGTGCTTATCATATTGATACTACAGGCAAAGCAAGTTATAACAGGAGGTTTTTAAAAACTTTTGGGTTTTATTGCAATAGAGCAGCTGTAGAAGATGAAATAGGATATCACCACATTGATTCTTTTGGTAATAGAGTATATAAGCATTCGTATCAATGGGTTGGAAACTACCAAGAAGATGTTTGTGTAGTTAGAAAATATAATAAATTTTTCCATATTAATTTAGACGGTAACAGGATTTACCAAGAAGAATATGATTACGTTGGAGATTTTAAAGATGATATTGCTGTAGTATATAAAGGTGGTCAAGCTACCCATATTAATCATCATGGAAAGCTAATACATAACAAGTGGTATGAAAAGCTTAATATTTTTCATAAGGGGTTTGCTATCGCAGAAGATAAAAATGGTTGGTTTCACATAGATAGGGATGGCAATGCTATTTATCAGCAACGCTTTAAAATGGTTGAGCCATTCTATAATGGTAGAGCAAAAGTTGAGACGTTTGAAGGCATATTGGGGCAAGTTGATATTACCGGAGACATAAAACTTACTATTTCAGCTTGCAGGCAAGAAGTTCAAGTGTACAAAGCTTCTGCAGAACTTGCTGCTTTCTGGAAAACTTACCTAACAAATGTTGCAGTTGAACTTGATTTATTGAATATCCTACCTGCAACTATCTCAGTCTTATCTAAACAACTGAATATTACTGAAGCAAATCTAGAAAGATTGTTAAGAGCATTGTGGGAAATAGAATTGCTTGATTATGATCAAAACAAACACTTGTGGCAATTATCGGCAAAAGGCGAATTCTTAAAAAATACACCGTTCTTATCTAAAGCTGCAACCATGTGGGCAAGAGTTGCGGCTGAAAGGAACTGGTTAAAAATAACCGATATGTTAAAGCAGAAGTCAATATCTTCATTTCCATCTTTTAAAGAAAAAGAAACATCAAAAAATAGAAAAATTAAGTTTTATCAAGCATTATTAGGCTATACTGCACTTGATGCTAAAGAATTAAATAGCAAGATAAATATAAGTGAGGCTAAAGATATATTATTATTTGGCATACATTCTTTGTTTCTAACTTCTTCTATAGAAAATAAAGTCACAGAGACTATAAACTTACATTGTTATAATAATCACAAGCTACCTAAAGATCTAGTAAAAGATTCAAAAATAAAGTTGATAACTCCAGAAAAATTAGCCCAACATTATGACTTAGGCATTTTTTGCCGTTTTTTACAACATTACGATGATAATAAAGTACTATCTTACCTAAAATTAGCTAAAGACAAACAAATAGCTCGCATACTATTAATAGAAACCATTCTAACCAGTGAATCTCCAATAGGAGGCACTGTAGATATTAATATAATGGTTGAAACAGGAGGCAAATTAAGAACCTTAAGTAATTGGGAAGAGATACTAACACAAGTACAAGACTTTAAAATTTTTGACATAGTGCCTTTGACAGATTATTTATCAGTTATTGACATTAGGTACTAATGATATGGCAATATTACAAAAGAATGGTTTTTTTATTATCAAAAATATGATTCCTGTAGAGTTAATAATCAAATCTTTAAGTAACATCAAGAATAAAATATCAGAATTATCTCAAGAATTAGATGTGCCACTTTTTGATTATTTAAATTGTACTGGTAGATGGGATACATCATCTCAAATTACTAAGACTGTGCCTCAAATGTTAAATAAGATTATCAAAAACTACCTTGAAACATTGTTGCAAGACCAAATATTGGAAAAGAAATCAAATGTTATCTGTAAAACTGCTGATTTGATTGATGCAGTTCCTTTTCATCAGGATATTGCTTATAGTTTTAATGAACCTTATCATTTTTCTGTTTGGCTAGCATTAAATGATGTTAGTAACACTTCTGGAGCTTTACAAATTATAAAGGGCAGTCATAACTGGTCAATAGAGCCATTGGTTGACTTCTGGCAACCATATTTTGTTGATAAATATTCAAATTGGAGCAGTGATCAAATCGAAACATTACCTATTTCAGCAGGAGATGCTATAGTTTTTGATTCAAAATTATGGCATGGTAGTGATAAGAATCTAGATGCTAAAGATAGGTTTGCCTATGTTACAAGATGGGTTATAAAGAAACAAAGTTTTCCTTACATACCTAAACCTCAACATTCGAATTTTGGTATGTTAAATTGTGGGGTACTAACAGAATCTATACTTAGAAAGTATTTATTATTATTTGACCAACAACAAAACATAGAACAAAAAAATATGGTAGAGCTTATCAAAATCTGGTTGATTTTTCTCACAAGTACTTTAGGTATTCCTGAAGTTAATATTATCAAAGCTAAACAAGATTTGTACAAGTTACTTATCTTGCATCAAGCATCAACATTACATAATGCTGGAGATATCTCAGGAAAAATATATAAGAATTTATGGTTTTCTTTACTGATATTTCTTAATAAAAAAGTTCAGGTGGTAAAATTAGAATTATAATGAGTAAAAATACCTTTCATAATTTTAAGTATATATCTTTATTTATCTTAAATGTGTTATCCCAATTTAAGTTTAATGTGCTTGTAATGTTTCTAGTAGCTCTGATAGTAGCTATTGATTCATCTTTTAGAAAGTATTTAATCAAAAATATTCTAGATACAGCTGTAAAATATCAAAATAGTAATGTTATGGAAAATCTTTTACTACCTGTCAGTGCTTATATTTCTATGGCATTGCTTATTACTACTGCTTTTAGATTCTATGGCTACTTTGTGGATATCAAAATGGTTCCTTTACTGCGTCAAAGAATAGCTGATAAGTCTTTTCACACATTACTTAAACAAAATCATACTTATTATCAAGATAATTTGTCCGGAGATTTAGTACATAAAGTCAGTAATTTAATGGAGAGTACAATAGAGATCATAAAATTATGTATAGATCATTTTTTTAGTTACAGTATAGCATTAATTTTAGCCATTTATACTTTATCACTGGTAAGTATCAAGTTTGCAATAACCACTCTGATTTGGGTAAGCGTTTTTATTTTAGTTTTGGTTTTTAGTTTTAGAATACTTGCTGATGTAGCTAATAATTATTCCAAATTCAGCACGCAAATTATAGCTAGTGTAGCTGATAGTATGTTAAACATTATGTCAATAAGATTATTCTCCCAACAAATATATGAGAGACATAAATTTTTTCAAGTATGTAAGAAAAAAATAATTGCGGAGAAAAAATTACAATGGACGTACTTTTGGATTTGGTTTATATATGGCTATTCATTTGATTTTCTACAAGTAGTAAGCTTCTATTTTTTAATTTATGATTACCAGTTAGGAAAGATTGCACTTGGGGATATTGCTCTAATACTTGGGATTAATATCTCGATTGTAGAATTCCTAAATCAACTCACTAGAGATTTTACCCAATTCTCTGCCCATTTTGGTAAAGTTTTAGAAGCATTACCTATTGTAACTACCGTATCAACAATTCAAGATAAGAACAATGCCCAAAAATTAAAAGTAGTAAATGGAAAAGTAATATTTGATCATGTTTCTTTTTCTTATGAAAATAAGAAACCTTTATTTAGAGATATTTCAGTTACTATTAACCCTGGTGAAAAAATAGGCTTAGTGGGTTATTCAGGAAGTGGTAAATCTACTTTTATAAACTTAATTCTCAGGTTATTTGAAGTTAAGAATGGTAAAATACAAATTGATGATCAATGTATATCAGAAGTTACACAAGACTCTTTAAGACAAGCAATATCTGTAATACCTCAAGATTTAGTATTATTTCATAACACTATTTTCGAAAATATTCGTTACGGCAATTTTCAAGCTACTAACGAAGAAGTTATGCAAGTTGCTAAGTTAGCAGGTATACACAATTTCATTATTACTCTACCTAATCATTATAATACTATAGTTGGAGAAAAAGGCATAAAGCTATCAGGAGGAGAAAGACAAAGAATAACAATAGCCAGAGCATTTTTAAAAGATGCACCAATATTATTTCTTGATGAGCCGACCAATCAATTAGATTCTATAACAGAACAAGAGATTCAAACAAGCTTATTTAAATTAATGGAAAATAAAACTACCATTGTGATAGCACATCGTATTTCTACACTTTTGCATATGGAGAGAATTTTAGTATTTGATAAAGGAAAAATCGTACAAGACGGTAACCATGCTAAATTAGTTTTACAGAAAGGTCTTTATCAAGACTTGTGGCATGCTCAAATTGATGATGTACTAAGGTATTAAAATAGGACTATTATGAAAAAAACAAAAATCATAGACCTTAGAAGTGATACTACAACTTTACAAAGTTTAGATGTAGTAAATGCAATGAGTAATGCAATGGTTGGAGATTTTGCTTATGGTGAAGATAAGAGTTGTAATGACTTACTGGAATATTGTAAGCAATTATTTAAAGTAGAGGATGCACTATTTGTCACTAGCGGTATGTTGGCAAATAGGTTAGCTATTGCTAGTCAAACAAATCCTGGAGATGAAGTGATTACCCATTATAATTATCATATTAATTTCTTCGATAGTGCAGGTAACGCAAAAATAAATAATATTGTATTGAATTGCAGTAAAAATTCTAGTGGGATTTTAGACATTAAAGAGGTAGAACATACTATTAATTCTAAACCAAGGTATAAAATTTTTGCCCAAGTTAAGCTAGTTTCCATAGAAAATAGTATAAATGGCTTTAACGGTAAAATTTATCCATTTGACATGCAAGTAAAGTTATATAAATTCCTCAAAGCTCAAGATATAAATCTCCATTTAGATGGTGCTAGAATATTTAACGCCCATGTTGAAACAAATATTGTATTAGCAGATTATGCTAAGTATGTAGATACTATGAGTTTTTCTTTTACTAAAGGACTTGGAGCACCATTTGGTTCAATGCTTTTAGGTAAAAAAGAAATAATTGACAGGGCTAGAAAATTACAACTTTGGCTTGGTAGTGGTTATCATCAAATTGGCTACTATGCTAATGCAGCAAAATATGTGCTGCAGAATAATATACCTAGACTGATAAAAGATAATAAACTAGCTAAATTATTTGCGGATAAAATTCAAGAAATTCGGTATATAAAACTAATACTTCCTTACCCTGAAACCAATATAGTAAGCTTTAGTATAAAAGAATTGCACGTTACTAATGATGTTTTCTTAAATAAATGTCAGACTTATGGTTTGTTATTATTTCCTTGGCTTGAATTCCACATAAGAGTAGTTATTCATTTAGGTATTAACGAAATAGACATTATAAATGCTATTAAAATTATAGAGGAGGTAGTATTTAATTTAGTATGAAAATAAAAATAGATTTTTTTAGTGACTCCAATACTGAGCCTTCAATTGAAATGAGAGAAGCTATGGCTCAAGCAAAAGTTGGCAATGAAGTAGCAGGAGAAGATCCAACGGTCAATGAATTAATAGAAATTAGCTGTAAAATGTTAGGTAAACCAGCAGGAGTATTCCTACCATCAGGTACGATGTGTAATGTAATTGCCTATAAGGTTCATATACAGAAACCGGGAGATTACTTAATACTCGATAAAACTTCACATTCTTTAGTAGTACAATCAGGATTAATTGCAGCACAGGCACATGCAACTCCTCTGCCTATTAAAGGAATAAGAGGAATATTTACAGCAAACCAAATTAGGGAATTTATTATCCAACCTACTTTAAGAAATGTACCAAAGGCTAGATTAGTATCTATTGAACAAACTACTAATTTTGGTGGTGGGGCTATATGGCCCTTAAAGCACATACAAGAAATTTCAAACTTATGTAGACAGAATAGTGTGTTTACTCATTTAGATGGGGCACGATTATTCAATGCCTGTGTTTATACTAACATTTCTCCCAAAAAATATGCAGATTGTTTTGATTCAGTGTTTATTGATTTTAGTAAAGGTTTAGGAGCACCCATGGGATCAGTACTAGTTGGTAGTAAAGAATTCATAGAACAAGCTTGGTACTATAAATTTCAAATTGGTGGAGGAATGCATCAAGCCGGTATTATCGCCGCCGCATGTTTATACGGTTTACAAAATAATGTCAATTCTCTAATAGAAGATCATAAAAAAACTCAACATCTGGTAGAATGCTTAAGTCATATAGAACAAGTTATTATCAATCCAAATTTGTATAAAACTAATATAGCATATTTTTCATTGTGTATCAGTTCTATATCTGTGCAAAAATTAATAGATACATTAAGGATAAATTACGGAATTAGGGTAGCTAATATAGAAAATAAGATAAGAGTTATAATTCATAGGGATATAAGTTATGAGGATATTGATATTACTGTATCTTCTATCAAAAAGATCTTGAATAATTCAGTATAATACATGTAAATTGTAATCATCTTTTGACCCTCTATTGTAATAAAAATTGACCCCCTTGAGAATTAAGAATAAAAACTCCGAAAGCCATATTTTATCTGGGTTACAGTGCGATTAGGCTTAGGGTCAATTCTTATTACAATTTTTCCTTCAAAGGGGGCAATAGCTGATTACAATTTACAGTCACTGATGGTGTTATTGGTATTTTTTATTTAGATTAAGTGGTTTTTTATTGATTTTTAATATAGGAGGGCATAGAGTTAAATCCTGTTTTTTGTTTTTCAGAAAATAGACACTGAGGTTAGAGTGAAATTTGTTCGATTGTCTTCTAACCTCGGTGCTTGACACTACACCACGTAGTATCGTCTTTCACAAATACTATTATTTTTCTGCAGAGTAAAGGGGATTTTTTAATAAAACTAAGATTTTTTTAAAGTTCTAGAATAGTGTTGATCTAATAACATCCACTAAAATTGTTATTGCAGCTTTTCAAGAGGGTTAGCATTTGGTAGCTCTGGTTGTTGATTTTTGGAAGATGAAATGAACTGGTGTCATATATCTAGCTAAACTAAATTTGTTACATAATTAATTAATATAATTAATAGAATTATGTAGAAATATATAAAGTTAATTAGGTATTTAAATTAATATATTTTTGTTGACTATTATAACAATAATTCAACTAAAAGCATGGTTTTAAAAATAATATTTTTATAGTAGTTTTATAGTAGATTTTTGGGTATATTCCTCAATTTTTACAAGAAATTGACCAATATATTAAGTTAAAATAATCTCTAAAATATTAATTAAAATTATAGGAGAAAAGCTTATGAGTATTAGGGTTTCAAGGGTGCAAAACAATAGCGGAAATAGTATCATTGCGAGGGTGCAAATTTCACCCTGTGTTCCTCGCAATGACGTTGACCACATACGACTTTATAAAGTACCTTGCCTAAACCCGCTTCCCCTTCTAACTTTCGATAGCTGTGGAATCTAGATTCCTGCATTCGCAGGGATGACAAGGATGCATAGGAGATGACATTAAAATAAACAACAAAAGGGTCAGCGAAGAAAATACGCCAACCCTATTAACATTCTCGGGTCTAAAGAATTGTCCCTGTTTACGTTGCAATTCTTTAAATTATCGGAACATACTTTATTTTATAGAAGTTACAGCCCTGCGGTTTTGTGCCCAAGCTGCTTCATTATCACCAGGAACAGCTGGTCTCTCTTTACCATAAGAGATAGTATCAAGCCTGTTACTTTCAACTCCTAGATTAGTTAAGTATTTTCGAACAGCCTCTGCTCTTCTTTCACCAAGTGCCAAGTTATACTCTCTTGTACCTCTATCATCACAATGTCCTTCAATAACGGCGTTCACACCAGGATGACCTTTTAACCAAACGGCTTGTTTATTTAGCTGTTCTTTTGCTTGAGGTGAAATGTCTGATTTATTAAAAGCAAAAAACACCCTATCACCAGCGCGTCTTTCGAAATCAGAAGCTAAGGAACTTTCCTCAACCTTATGAGTCATACCCGTATCTACTGTTGGTTTTTTTTTCGTAGAACCACACCCAGAAAGCATAAATAGTGCTAGAAAAGCTATTGTAGTTTTTTTTAGTATCATAACAAACTCCTTAATTATAATAAGCTATTAAATTATATTTGCTTAACAAAAAATTGTTAAACTCCCATTTCCTGTATTATATACTATCACATCACTACTTAAAAGCATAAAATTATTCTAACATTAAACTTTAACCTCTTGAGTATATGTAGTAAAAATATCATATATGGTCAGTATCCCTGCATTCGCAGGGATGATAGTAAATTGGGTAGGGATGACACAAAAAAAGGGTGTCATTCCCGCGTAGGCGGGAATCTAGATCCCACTACTTTCGCAGGGATGACATTAAATTTAAGCAGAGATGACACAAAAATGGATTGCTTCGTCGGCTCACGCCTTCTCGCAATGACGCCGGTTATTTTTCCGCAACTTCTAAACTGCCATGATGACCTCTAAAACCTCTTCCCCTTCTAACTTTCGACAGCTGTGATGACAACCAACAATTAATTCGTAGTGCTTCGCTACTTCCTTGCTAATAGACGGAGTAATACTAATTATGTTAGCTATATAATATTTTTACAAATATTTCTCTAATAACACTTAGTGTACACCATAATTGTTGTATACTCAAATCATTAGAGCTTGACCTTTAGTTAAAAACTGATTATGCAAGAGATAAACAACTAATTATTACGTATAATGTTTCTATTAGAGCTAAAAAAAATAAATGGAACTCTTGACACGATGCATTTTATAGGTATCGGGGGAATTGGTATGAGCGGCATTGCCGAAATACTACATAATCTCGGATATAAAGTGCAGGGTTCTGACGTAGCAGAAAATTATAATACCAAAAGACTAGAAAATAATGGTATTAAGGTTTTCCTTGGTCATCATGCCCAAAATATCACTGATGTTTCATATGTAGTGGTCTCGTCGGCGATCAATAAAGATAACCCTGAAGTTCAGGAAGCCTTACGCAGAAAGATACCAATAATTAGGCGGGCTGAAATGCTAGCTGAATTAATGAGGCTAAAATGTTCCGTAGCAATTTCTGGTTCGCATGGTAAGACTACTACCACATCACTTGTTGCCTGTTTATTTGAAGCGGCTGGGCTTTGCCCAACATTAATTAATGGTGGTATTATTAATAATAGATCTACCAATGCATATCTTGGGTCTGGCGATTATCTAATAGCCGAAGCTGATGAGTCTGACGCAACTTTTATTCACATACCAGCAACAATTGCAGTAATAACTAATATTGATCCTGAGCATCTAGATTTTTATCAGGATTTTGATAGTTTAATTAAAGCTTTTAGGAATTTTGTAACTAATTTACCATTTTATGGTTTTGCAATTGCTTGTATCGATCATCAAGTTGTTAGAAAACTAGTAAATGACATAGTTGAGCGTAGAATCATAACTTATGGAATAGACTCGGATGATGCTAACATACAAGCCTTTAATTTAAATTTTGATATTGAATCATCAACTTTTGATGTGCGAATTAGTTTACCTAATGTAAATGGCGTAACGACTATCGAGAGAATCACCTTACCTACCCCAGGAAGGCACAATATCCTTAATGCCCTTGCTGCTATCGCGATAGCTGTGGAGCTTGATTTTGGTATCAAAATCATTAAGAATGGATTTAATAGCTTTAAAGGAATAAAACGTAGATTTACTAAAGTAGCCGAATATAACAATGCTACGATAATTGATGATTATGCTCACCATCCGGAGGAAGTAAAAGCGACACTTGCTACGGCAAGAAATATTGCTAACAAGCAAAATAGTAAGGTTATAGCAATCTTCCAACCACATAGATATTCAAGAGTTAAATATTTATTTGATGATTTCGTAACTTGTTTTTTTGATGCTGACCAGTTGTATATCACAGATATATATGCTGCCGGTGAACAGCCAATAGATGGTATAACAGGAGAAAGTTTAGTAGATCGCATCAAAACTACTAAATCTCATTCGATGGTATCATTTATCGAGAATCATGAGGATATAGCTGGCATTATTGCCAAGGAAGCTATGCCAAATGATATAATAGTTATGATGGGTGCTGGGAGTATTTCTGCTTGGGCAAATAATTTGCATCAGCAATTTGCTAACTTTAACAAATTTATTAAGTAGGTATTTTATAATTATGGAATTACTTGGTGAATATAGAAATAATTACAATTTAAGTCATCTAACTTGGTTTAAAGTTGGTGGATCTGCGGAGATATTTTTTAAACCATTAGATTCATCAAGCTTAGCAGATTTTGTAGCACAAAACCAACAACAGAGACCAATAACTGTTTTAGGGGCTGGGTCAAATATTATTATTAGAGATGGTGGTATAGATGGAGTGGTAGTAAAACTTGGTCAGAATTTTACTAATATAGAATTAATGCCGGATAATCAAATATCGGTAGGGAGTAGTTGTCTTAATTTTAGCCTTGCTAAATTTTGTCAGATACATTTAATTACTGGTTTTGAATTTCTAAGCGGTATACCAGGTACTATAGGTGGTGGAGTGGTAATGAATGCTGGTGCCTATAACTCAGAATTTAAAGATATTATCCTAGCAATTGAAGCAATAGATTCTAGAGGGAATTTTATCACCATTCCTAACGAGGCAATAGGTTTTAAATATCGTGGTAATAATTTACCACAAGATTTGATTATAACCAAGGCGATCTTTAAGACAGCTATAGGAGATAGTAATATGATCCTAGACAAAATGAATGAAATAAATAAAAATAGACTAGCAAGCCAACCAATTAAAGAACGTACTGGTGGTAGTACATTTGCTAATCCAGAAAATCATAAAGCATGGCAATTAATTGACAAAGCTGGTATGAGGGGATACAAAATTGGCGGAGCTTCTATCTCACAATTACATTGTAATTTTATGATAAATCACGGCAATGCCTCTGCTCGTGATTTAGAAGATCTTGGTGATCTTGTTAAAAAAAAGGTATTTGAAAATAGTGGAATTAGTCTAAAATGGGAAATTAAAAGAATAGGGAAATATGCATAAATATCAAACAAGCTTTATTGCTAATTCTAAGGTTACAATATTGAGTGATAAAGGAAAAAAACACGTGGCAGTAGTAGGTGGCGGTATGTCGGCTGAGCGAGAAGTTTCTTTAGTATCATCTTCGGGAGTTAACCAAGCTTTGGTAGATAGTGGATATAAAGTTACTTTTATAGATATGGGAGTAGATATTGCTTCAGTATTGTTGCAGATAAAACCTGATATAGTTTATAATTGTTTACATGGCACTTATGGTGAAGATGGTTGTCTGCCTGGATTACTCAATATCCTACGGATTCCTTATACTCACAGCGGTGTTCTTGCTTCTTCTTTAGCATTTAGTAAAATACATGCCAAAGCATGGTTTGTTGCTAATGATATCAAGATAGCCAAAAGTATTATCGTTAATAAATCTGATAATATTAACAATGATCCTATGCCAAGACCCTATGTTATAAAACCTATTACCCAAGGATCAAGTATAGGTGTTGAAGTAATCTTTGTTGAGGATGATTTTAACTTTGCTGATTATAATTTTCCTTATGGTGATCAGGTGATGATTGAAGAATATATTAAGGGACGAGAAATGCAAGTAGCCGTTTTAAACGGCAAAGCTTTGGGGGTATTGGAAATAAAACTTCTGAAACGACGTTTTTATGATTATGATACTAAATACACAGATGGATTTGCCGAGCATTTATGTCCAGCTCCATTACCACAAAATATATATAATAAGTTATTAGAAGAGTCGGAAAGAATATATCAAAACATCAATTGCAGAGGCGTAGTTAGAGCAGAGTTTATTTTTGATGAAAGCAAGAATGAATTTTTTACTTTAGAAATTAACACCCATCCTGGTATGACTCCCTTATCGATTATACCAGAAATAGCTGCCTTACAGGGGATGGATTTCCGTACACTAGTTGAAAAAATCTTAGAAACAGCATGTATTGACACATGAAGAGGAATAAAGCGTCTAATAAGAAGAAAAAAGCCAATATACCTTTACGACGGAAGTTGGCAGTGCTGTATATTAGAGCGGTATTTTTTATTAAAATTACCCTGGTAATTTTGTTGTCTGCATTTTTCTTTACCAGCTATTTTGCTCCTATAAGACAAGAAATCATCCAAAATATTTATGAATTCACTTCTGATCTTAGCTTTAGACTTGAAAATGTTTTAATAGAAGGGCAATATAATACTAAGGAAGAAGACATATTGGCTACTTTAAATGCTGATAAGGGTACGCCTATTCTTTCTTTAGATTTGGGGGCAATAAAGAATAATTTGGAAGGCAATCCTTGGATTAAAAATGTTGCAATCATTGAGAGAAGATTACCTAATACTATTTACATAAGATTAATTGAGAGAATACCCATTGCTATCTGGCAGTTTAACGAGAAAGTTTTCCTGATTGATGAAGAAGGATATAAAATTACCACTGATATAGGTATTTTCACTAATCTTCCTCATGTTGTGGGATCGGATGCTAATATTTATACTAGTAAATTAATTCAAGATTTAGCCAAACACCCTGAGCTAGCTAAAAAGATTATTTCTTCTGTACTTTATGGGAAAAGACGGTGGAATTTAAATCTAGAGCAAGATATAACTGTTAAAATGCCAGAGTCTGGGTTTGACCGTGCTTTAGATTACCTTGCAGGATTGGATATGAAAAATCTATTATTTAATCAGAATTATAAAACTATAGATTTACGAGATTCTAGTAAGTCTTATATAGAAAAATATTAGAAATTATGAAATCCCTATTGTCTAATTTTGTGACCCTTGACCTTGGCAGTAGTAAAATAGCTGGTATTGCAGCATATATCGACAAAAGAGAGGATGCAAAAATAGTAAGCCAGATTTTGCATCACTCGAAAGGTATTAAATCAGGAGTCATATTAGATTTAAAAGATGCAGAAAATAGTATAGTTGGAGCGATTTATGCATTAGAAAAAGATTGCGGTAAAAACATAAAAAAAATAACTATATCACTAACAGGCTATGGCACTAAGTCTTATTATGCAAATAGTAAAATAAAACTCTCTAATCAACCAATTTCGCAACATGATATCAAAAAACTTATCAAAAAAGCCCTATTGGAGTTCAGGATTAAAGATCAAGAAATTATTCATTATTTTCCTATAGAATTCACTCTTGATGATAATAATGCTATTGAAGATCCAATCGGGATGTTTGGTAGAGAATTAGGCTGTGAATTACATATTATCACAGCAAGTTCTAATATGCTGATGAATATTACCAATTGTTTTGCAAAATGTCATGTGGAAATAAATAATATTATACTAGCAATTTATGCATCAGGAATTGCTTGTCTTTCAGAAGATGAAAAAGATCTTGGCTCTATTATAATCGATATGGGAGCAAGAACCACTTCTTTTGGGGTGTTTGTCTCAGGCAAGTTAATATATACAAGCTACATAGATATAGGTAGTTTTCATATTACATCTGATATAGCAAAAGTCTTTTCAGTAAGTCTGAACGTTGCAGAAAAACTCAAAATTCTACATGGTAATGCCATGCCATCTTCTCTTGACAAAGATAATATTATTAATTTAGAAGATTTCGAAATGGAAATTCCTGATAGTGGTAGACCGCCAATTACCTCAAAATATCTTGCACATGTCATCAGCCCAAGAGTAGAAGAAATATTATTGATGGTTCAAGCCGAACATGACAGAGTTGTGGCAGGCAATATGGTCGCTTATCGCATTGTTATCACCGGAGGAGGGGCAATGCTCCGAGGAGTAAAAGAACTAGCAAGCAAAATTTTTGAGAAACAAGTACGAATTGGTAAACCAGAAATCTTACCAGGTTTTGCTGAAGATTATAATCCCCATATATATTCTACTGCTATAGGTATGGTAAAAAACCAATCTTTAAAAATACAAAAGAATAATTTTGATGTTACAGATACTAATGATGCTAGTTGGTTTAAAAAATTTCTAATTTGGCTAAAAGAAAATATCTAAGAAGACAATGCCTATAAACCTACTAATTAAGAAAACATTAAATTAAATAATATGCTTACAAAAATCTAAATTTTACTTTGTTAAATTGTATTTTTCAGAAATGCTATAGCTTTCCCTAGGTTGTACACCTATCGTAACCATAAGACAACAGAAGCAAGAGCTAATTGTCTCATTAGGTAAGATGTTTAAAAAAATATTGCATAAAAACAACAATTTAATTTTTGAGAATTATATCTCAAATTATCTAAATTTTTTGTCTAGACAAAAGGAACAGCTTAAAGAGTATGTTTAATCTATAATCATAATTTTTACAACATATAGTAACTTCTTATTTAAGAATAAAGCAAAAAATATACTTTTTACTTTGTGTCGCTATAACAATTACATTAATATTAATTAATTTTTAGTAAATAAATTAATTAGTGGTAATAGATATGATGTTATTTAGCATAGTACAAAATAGATTTCTTAATAGATATTTAGTAAGAAGCTGTGTTGTTTTATTTTTTTTATTGCAACAGCTTAATGCATCTAATGTTTTGGCAGCAGGGCTTAATGAAGAAATAGGTCCGCAGATACCTTACCCACACCCAATTATTTATAAAGATTACATTAAAAATGAAATAGAGGCAATATGGCAAATTATTAATAAATCTCAAGGGGAATTGAAAGTGCTAGAACAAGGACAGTCACAAACAATAGAACCATTTAGGGATGTAGTAAAACAAATTATGCCTATAATAAATGCTTCTAGTTTAGTAACAACAAAATCATCTAAATTGGAACAACTAATAGCAAGAATAGATACAGTAGACGATTTACTCTTTTATAAAGTTAAACAGCGGCAAGATAGGGTGAGGAGTATATCAAGTGATAATAACAAAAGCTTGTGGCAGAAAATAATAGAGAAGATTATGCCGCGTATACATAGAAAGTTAAGGCAAGAATATATAACACAACAGGAGGGCTTATCTCAAATTCAACAACTCTTAACTACACTAAATAATCTGCCGAGTGCTTTACAATTTTCAGAAACGTTATTAACACAAGTTTTATTAGACCAAAATGTATCAGTATCGTTACGTGATAATGATTTTCAATTATTTACCATCCAGCTTAATGAAGCAATAGAAGATATAGAAATTTTTATGAATGACTTAACTTCTTTAATTAATCCTGAATCGATAGCTCAAGAACAAAGAAATGATGCCAATGATACTATAATATATAGAACATTGATCCCAAGAGCCCAAACTATAGTAAACAACTTGGAGTCTCTGATAAGTATCGCTGAAATCATATTAACAGAAGAAAATGCTGTGCCAATAGTAGCTGAACCTCAGCCTTTGGTAGTAGAGCAACCAGTTCAGGTTCTGGATTTAGTATTACCTGGCAATGAATTATTAGGTCAAGAAAATATTGCAACAAAAGATTATTCACAGTCATCATTGAAAAGCAAATTCATAGAAGCCGAACCACACTATCAAGAAATAAGGAGTATACCCAATGAATCTCAAAAGTTGACACCGATAGAGAATGACGAGCAAACGGAACCTAATCCAACACAACCAAAATTTAACGACAGAGAGTTAGTAGATTCTGAAGATGAGTCTATAGGCTGTGTGAACAAAGAATCTCCTGTAACAAGAGATTATTCACAGTTATCATTGCAAGACGAGTTAGAAGCAGCTGATCCAAGCTATCGAAAAAAAAGGCATACTGTTATGCATGATAATGCAGTTGTTGATCTAATAGCAGAGACAACTCCAGTAACAAAGATAGCTACAGTAATAGAGATGCCTACAATAACAAAGATGGCTTCGGTAACAGAGACAGCTTCAGTAATAGAGATGCCTACAGCGACAAAGATGGCTTCGGTAACAAAGACAGCTATAGTAATAGAGATGCCTACAGCGACAAAGATGGCTTCGGTAACAAAGACAGCTATAGTAATAGAGATGCCTACAGTGACAAAGATGCCTTCGGTAACAGAGACAGCTATAGTAATAGAGATGCCTACAGTGACAAAGATGCCTTCGGTAACAGAGACAGCTTCAGTAGATGACTCTCTGATTCCAGCAGGCCCCCCTCCGCCTCCAGTAACTAAAAAATCAGTAGCTACACAAACAGATATAGTAACAACAAACACAGTAGATACACAAACAGATATAACAACTGAACAACCAGTAGTAGTCCACCAGGGTACAGTGCCTGTGTACAATAAGGAAGATGAAGAAAGCTTTGGGTTAGAAACATTGTTTAAAGAAGCACCAATAGCAGCTGAACCTAAGACTCCAGTATATGACCCTCCGTCTCCAGTAGATAAACAAACAAATACAGTAGTTACACAGACAAATACAGTATCTACACAAACAGACTTAGAAACTGAACACACCAACTCAGAAATTGAACACACCAACTTAGAAACTGAACGCACCAACTTAGAAACTGAACACACCAACTTAGAAACTGAACACACCAACTTAGAAACTGAACACACCAACTTAGAAACTGAACACACCAACTTAGAAACTGAACACACCAACTTAGAAACTGAACAAATCAGCTCAGAGACTGAACAAATCAGCTCAGAGACTGAAGACACTAACTCAGAAACTAAACAATCAAGTTCAGAAGATAAACAACCAGATTCAGAAACTGCACAATCAACTCCAATAGTTGAACAACCAGATTCAGTAGTGACTCCATATACTCAAATATTAGATGAAGAAAATCCACCTATTAATTTTGATATTGAGAACAATATAGTAAGACATACCACGCCTATAGAATTTGACTACTTGAGTTTAATTTCTAATGCTTTAAGCATTAGAAATAATATATTACAACATAATTTTGAAAATGTAGTAGAGGCAGGAGATAATGATTATTATATTGGAAAAAGAGGATGGATTCAATTTGTAAGGTCTATTACCAAACAAAAAGGAAGTATTTTAGCCTTTAAAAATAATCAGCAAGGTTTCATTCTAGGTTTTGATGTACAACCTATCGACAAGCTTATTATAGGAATCGCGTATGCTACTGCAAGTTCGTCTACTAAATTTCAAAGCATCTTTAATGACCAACAAAATACTACTTTACATGTAGGTGCAATTTACAGCAAATATACACTATTACCAAATATATACCTAAATTCTTATCTCAAATATGGTAAAGCTTTCATTCAGAATCTAGGGAGAAGAGAGGGGGTTACAGTTCATAGTAAGACTAAAGGTGATGTAACACGTGCAAAACTTGAAACTTACTATGAACTTAAATTAGATAAATTTTTGTTTAAACCAATAATAGGAATAATATTTGATCATTTTTTAATCAAAAATTTTACAGAATATAGGAAAGAGTTTAATATTAATATACCAACTAGGAAAGGAAAAAGAATATTACTTGAAACTGGTATAGGTTTAAGTAAAGCCATTTTGGTAAAAAATATTTCAATTATTCCTGAGGTTCACTTTAAATTAGACAACACTCTTCTACTAAAAAATTCAACCGACATAATTAGCTTTACTAGCACAGCACATCAGATCCAAACAATAGCCCCCATCCCACAATCTGTAGGATTTTCTCCAAAGAATGTTATGTATACTTTAGGAGGTTATATAAATATGCAATCTGTCTTAGCAGTTGAACTGGCTGCTGGTTATGATTATAGTTTTAGGAAAAACTTTACTACCCACTCTTTTTACATTAATGGACTAGTTAAATTTTAAACTTAGAGCTTGTCCGCAAACTAAAATTAAGGTATGATAGAGGTGAATAAAGTATTATTAGCAAGAAGTATAAAAGAATGAGCAGAAAAAATTATCCAACAGATTTAACAGATGAAGAATGGTCAAGGATAGAGGAATTGTTCCAAGTATCGTATGTAAAGGGAGGGAGACCTTTAAAACATAGTAAAAGAGAGATTTCGGATGCAATTTTTTATGTATTACGTACTGGGTGTCAGTGGAGATATATGCCGCACGACTTTCCAATTTGGAAGACAGTATATGAGCAATTTAGAAGATGGAAAAAACAAGGTGTATTTGAACATATGAACCATGAGCTTACCAAGGATGTTAGAGCTTGTCCGCAAACTAAGTAATAGAAGAAAATAACCTGCGAAGAAGTAATCGACTCATAGCCAAAAAAATTATGTTTTCACTAGAATCAGTAAGAAAATCATATTCCTTGGA
>JAHFPS010000084.1 GCA_023269695.1 Rickettsia sp. | reverse complement strand
TCTAAACTCACATGTCACACACAGCTAGATTAAAACTACCTTTGATTCATAGTGGGCAGGTGCAGAAAGAAATTACCCATAATGAAGCTCTTAGTTTACTTGATATACTGATAAATCCAGTAGTGCAAGCTATCGGTATCACCTCTCCTGAAATAGAGATAGATAACCAAAAACCTGGTCAACTATATATAATTGGCACAAACGCCGAGCAAGAATTTACTGGTCACGAGAATAACATCGCTCAAAAATTAGAGCATGGCTGGCGGTTTATTATACCGCATAAATGGCTAGAAGTAGTATTAGACGATGATGGTAGTCATTATCGATTTGATGGTGAAAAGTGGCAAAAGTCATAATTCCCATTACTCTTATCTAAAGCTCATTTTCAAATAACAAATTTCCAAAACAACTAAAAGGTATATTTATGAAAAAATTACAAGGATTTAGAACCATTATATTTAACCTAGTCACTATATTAACTACTTGGCTAGCTGATTTAAATATTGAGCTATCAGAAGAACACCAAACCGCGATGAGCGTTACTGTTATTGCCATTATTAATATTATTTTAAGATTTATAACCAAAACGCCTATCAGCAAAAATGAAGAAACAAAGCAAATAAAAGCCAAAATTATCAAATAAATATGAACAATACATATTATATCCCTTATTTTACCTATCAAGAATTATCTTGCAAACAAACAGGAAAAATAGTGCTAGCTACTGGCTTTGCAGAAAAACTGGTAAACTTACGCCAGATTTTTAATAAACCAATGTCTATTAGTTCAGCTTGTCGTTCCCTAGAGTACAACAAGAAAATCAACGGAGCTAAAAACTCCTTTCATATCTACGACTACCCACCCCACAGTGGGGGCGGTTGCTGTGCTGTTGATGTTCTAACCCTAGATAAAACCATTAAAGGCGATTTAATTGCCACTGCTTGGCAACTAGATTGGACTATCGGCATCCATAAAAATTTTGTTCATTTAGACAGACGTATTGATTATACTGAATTAAAACAGATAATATTTTTATATTAAAGCTACCTATGTCAAAATTATCAACTCCGACTAAATATACGATAGGAAGAGTTTATACAAAGGCTGTAACTTAAATATAACAAAATACTTATTATTTTAAGAAGTATATAATAAATTATTTGCTAGTATTTTAACTTCTAGTTTAATATACTTTATAATTAAAATAATGTAGTAGGTATTTAAATGGAAGATCATAATAATTGTCAGAATGATTGGGAAGAAAGATATACAAATTGTCGTTATACCGATAGGTTACTCAATAAATTATCTGAACTGAACCAGCAAGTATCGCAACCAGTAAGTCGTTATGATAACGGTAGTCTTACGCCCTATATTATCACCTATATAGCCAAAAATTAATGCTCCAACTGGCCTAAAAATAAAGCTAGAACAGAAAGCCGTAGCAGAGTAAATTGCTGTAGTATGAGGGTCATCTTTGGGAAAAAACAACTCATTTAACAATACCGCCATATGGACGTATAGCATTAGATCAAAATATTCTAAAAAAGTCCCGATAGAAAGCAACCCAATAGCTGATTTTTGTTCTCTCGTTAAACTAGTATGGATAATTCTGGTATTTTCTTGAACAGCTTCACTCATAATTGACTCAATGTTGTTGACTTCAAATAGTTCATATTTCTCCAGTGATTATTTTTATTAAACATAATTTTCTATATTTTCTGTTAATACACTTAGTATATAATATTTTATGGTTGCACTAAGTGATATAAAAAAATAATTATAGATTTAAGTTAAAATAACAAACTTCTAATTGTAACAATATCACAGCCTTAACATAAGCATGAAAGTTCCATAGCAACTTGAGAAAACAAAAAATAGGGAGGTTGTCGTTCCCGAGAATATAACAAGAAAATCAACGGAGCTACAAACTCCTTTCATATCTATGACTATCCGCACCATAGTGGAGGCGGTTGCTGTGCTGTTGATGTTCTAACCTTAGATAAAACCATTAAAGGCGATTTGATTTCCACTGCTTGGCAACTAGATTGGACTATCGGCATCCATAAAAATTTTGTTCATTTAGACAGACGTATTGATTATACTGAATTAAAACAGATAATATTTTTATATTAAAGCTACCTATGTCAAAAGATACAGCACAGCTAGATATGCTAGCTAAGCAACTATATAAAACATGTCAAGCACAGATAATTTAACTGAATTCTTAACAAAAAGTAAATGAACTGTATTAATTTTCTTCTAATATTTTGCTAGCTAATGCGTATAGTTCCTGTTCTATCCACTCTACCCGAGCTAGTTTTGCTAGTGGTATAAAGTTATCTAAAGTATCCAAGGCAATTCTTTCTTGTTTTTCTTTTGACTTAATATGATGAAGGGTTTGCATGTTATGTAATCTGTCAGCAAGCTTGATATACCATGCATCCAAATCTTCTGACTCGTGTAATTTCTGCAAGGCATCTACTCCTGCAATTTTTACTTTTTTTGTTGTAATATCATCAAGCTTCGTCAGTTTGTTAACTAATTCTGCTATTTTTGTGCCAAATGAAAGCTGTATCTGAGCAATAGTAATATCTGTATCCTCTACAATATCATGCAATAATGATGCTGCTATTATTTCAGTTTTACAGGAAATTTTGGCTGCTATTAATGCGACCTGTATTGGATGATGGTAATATGACTCACCAGAGTGTCTTTTCTGATCTGCTTGATATTGAATAACGTATTCTAATGCTAGTGCTATAACAGTAATATCTATTATGGTACTGTGCCTTTTACTACATGCTATAATTTTATCCAAGAACTCCTTTCTCAAAGACTTCATGATTTTTTCATCGGTCATAAACAACTCCCTATTGAATGTTTACTCATAACAAACTTGCGTCATTGCGAAGAGCTACTTTAGTAGTGACGAAGCAATCCATAAAAGCATCTTCAACTAATTTCTTAAAAATTCCTTGCCTGGCATAGTTATCTCCCATTTACTTGAGTGTTATTTAATTGTAGTTTTGATGTATTTAATGGTGGTGGTTTATTAGATGGAGAACCTTTACTCATAAATCTTTCTATCATACTCTCTACTTTTTTAGTTGTCTCAGTTTTCATTTTTAAAAGCTCATCTCTTTCTTTGCTTTCTGGTAGCGGTTTATCGGTTTTAATTGACTCTTGTGCTTCTAGCTTTAATTTTACAAGAATATTCAATTTTTCTTTATCAGGATTAGATTCTGATAATTTATCAGTCGATAACTGTATTTTCTTCAGTTGTTTATGATAAGATTTCTCAGCTGCTTCAATCTTGGTCATTACTTTGTCTGCATCTTTCACTTCTTGTTGTCGTCTTTTATCAAGTTCAGATAATTTTTTCTCTACCGGAGCTAAGCCTAATTTTTTATAACCACCACATATTTTTACAATGTTCTCTAACTCTTCTAATGCTG
>JAHFPS010000058.1 GCA_023269695.1 Rickettsia sp. | reverse complement strand
TTAATATGGAGGGTAAGAAAGAGCTACTTGGTATTTGGGTTGGCAAGAACGAAGGTTCTAAATTTTGGATGCAAGTGGTAACTGAACTAAAGAACAGGAGGGGCATAGAGAAGATATATGTTGCTTGTGTAGATGGTCTAAAAGGCTTTCCTGAAGGTATAAATAGTGTTTTTCCTAAAACTATTGTACAATTATGCATCGTACACATGGTTAGGAATTCTACCAAGTACGTATCATATAAAGATCTAAAATCGGTAACAGCTGATTTAAAGAAAATTTATACTGCAATAAGCGAGTCGGAAGGGATTAGAGAGCTACAAAACTTTAGTAAAAAATGGGACGAAAAATATCCGGTAATTTCTGACATGTGGCAACGTCTTTGGTCAGGTATAGCTCCATTTTTTAGCTTTCCTGAAGGGATTAGAAAGGCAATATATACTACTGATACTATTGAATCAGCCAATCGCCAAATCAGGAAAATTATTAAAAATAAAGGAGTATTTCCAGATGATAAATCAATTCAAAAAATAATATTTTTGGCATTGACAAATGCCCAAAAGAAGTGGACAATGCCAATTAAAGATTGGTCAGTTGCCTTGAATCAATTTGCCATACTTTGTGGTACTGATGACCAAAAATGGGCAAATGTTGATCAAAGATGGACTAACTCTGATATCATACTTACACAATCTTTCTGATAGACCCGTAATTTTGCTAGTATCATTATATTTTTGCCATATTTGTTAACTAATCCGTCTCCTTTCTATTTATTATTATTGCAGTTGTCTATATTACTATTTCAGACAGGATCATTTCCAGTTGCCTCAATATTTTATAAGCAGTTTCCTGTTTTTAAACGTTTTAGATGTGTCAGTATCTCATTTGCTGTGATGAAGGCAACAATGTATATTGTTGTTTCTTTTGGACTAATTTATTTAATAGAGCATTTTGGTAATTGGGGAATAGTAATATTATTTGTGCCATTCCTTGTATCATACGGGTTTGGTTTTCGTCATTTTGAAATGTTAGAGAAGCTACGTGTGAAAGTAGTTTTTAACAATTTGATTTATTATATTGGAATGCTGATCCAACAAGTTTACAGCTAGTTTAGTCCTCTAGTTTTTCTATAATAATAGTCGAATCTGTCTGCTTAGTGATTTTTTCAATCTTCAATCTAGCAGCTTGTAGCTTTTTTTCACAGTGATCTTTTAGTAAAACTCCTCTTTCAAAGCTACTAATTGATGAATCTAAACTTTCCTCACCTGTATCAATTTTTTTTACAATTTCTTTCAGTTCAGCTAAGGCAGCTTCAAAGCTCATATTTTCAATAGATGTTAAGTCTGGCATCGTGATCTCTCCTAGTTCCTAGCATATTTTCTATCTAGTTCGTTATATAACCTATAAATTGCCATTTCACGATCTTTAATCTTTTTACTAGCAATTTTTAGTAATCGCTCTGATGATTCTTCTGTTAATTGAACTGATGAATGTAGTTGGTCAGCAAGCTTTTTCAGTGATTCTTGAATTTCTATAAAAGATTTTTGTAATTGAGCTTTAACCGATATAGAAGAATTTTCAATCTCATTAAGTTTTACATACACACGTTCTACTAGTTGATTAATTTTATCTTGTAGTAAACTTAATTGTTGTTTTCTGCCCTCTATTAGGTATTTACTAGTCTCATGTACTTTCGCTTGTATTCTAATTTCAGGTGTAACTTCTAAATTCCAAGCTAGTCCTAATTTACTCATCAGATATATTATCCATTTATGGACATCAAAATGATACCATTTAGCACCATTACGGTAATCTGATGGGAAGGCGTGATGGAAATTATGCCAATTTTCACCTAATAAAAATAATGCCATCCACCAAATATCTCCGGCAGTACCTTTGTAATATTTCTTACTACCAACAAAATGACATAGAGAATTAACACAAAAAGTTGCATGTTGTTGCAGTGCTCTACCCATACCAATAAACAAGAAACCAGCATAGGCAGAGGTAATAGTTCCACCAATCAAATAACCTATTAATGCAGGTAATATAGTGTTCATAAACAGAGAAATTTTCCAGTAATACTTTAATTGCCATCTCAGCAATTTATTTTTACCAAGTTTAACCATAGTAATTCGGTCAATAGACTTATAACTTCCATCAATGATCATCCATCCAATATGTGACCATAAAAATCCTAAGATTTTATTATCAAACTTTAATGGGCTGTGCGGATCTTGATCTTTATCAGTATAAGCATGGTGCTTGAAATGATTTGATGCCCAGGACAATACTGGTCCTTGTAGCGTAGCAGCTGACATCATAACAAGAATAAACTCCACCACCTTATTTGTTTTAAAGGCATGATGTGACCATAGCCGATGTAATCCAACACCAACAGCAATATTAGAGCCATAATAGCCAGCTATCAACAAACCGATTTCAAACACGCCTATCTTATGGCTAGCATAGTATTTTATAACCAAACATAAAAGTGCAATTGGGTATACAACAAGCACAAAGAAAATGGGCCAAACAATTCTTTTTAGCATATATCTAACTTTTAATTAAATAAAATTCTTAAGCTCTACCATAGCATATTACGAGCAATATACAAATAGTATTTGTAATACATTTGTATTACATTTTACGCTTCCATAATTTATTAAACATACGTTGTCCGAAATAGAAACTAATAATGCCGGCAAAAATAGCCTGATCATCTATATTCCATAAAACATCAAGATATTCCACAAGGATTGCCGTACTTTGTATGGTTTTATATTGTACATATTTGACATAGGCATACATAATAAAAAAACTATATGCCAGAACAGGGCGAACTGAACCATTTAAGGCGTCAACCCAATTAATGCCTAATTTATATGTTGAATATAAAGTATTATTCTCCGCAATGTCTTTGGAAGTGTTAAGCTCTGTGAGCAGTTTGGTATTCCCTAATTTATGGCTTTCAATTTGCCGATCTAAAAGATTAAGCTCATGTTTTTTATCATTTTGATCCTTTAGAATTTTTAAAATTTCTGGGATAATTGAGCTAATAAAGCCCGTTATTGAAGCAAGTAGTGTAATCATAAAAATCTCATTAATTCTTGTATGAGATCATTATACTAAAATTTTTCTTTGCACTAATACCTGTCATACACTTTTTTTAAAATAAAGTTCATAAATGTCATTGCGAGGAAGACCGTAGGTCAACGAAGCAATCTAAGAGCATGGATTGCCACTACACTCACGTGGTCTCGCAATGACGCCTGGGATGTCAACAACCTATTTGGGTTAGTTATAATCAAATTATTTGACTATATATGCATGAAATAAGTCACAATTGATAAAATTTTATAAATTTTTTGTAAACTATTTAAAACCTTCTTGACTCTATAATTATAGTATAATATCCTTAAAATTCCATATAATCCCAAATTATCCCAAATATAACCAAATTTAATTATGGAATTAATTTGTATAGGGAGTGGTTATATAGCTGACTCGGGAAGGTTTGAGATATCTTCGTCATTGCGAGGAAGATCGTAGGTCGATGAAGTAATCCAAGAGCATGGATTGCCACTACACTCACGTGGTCTCGCAATGACGAATGATGGAGACAATTTTTCAAAGCAGAAGAGTATACCGATGCATGACGCTACCAATTCTTGGAAGGTAAATAGGTAAATGAATATTTTTTTGTCAAAATATATCAATAATCTTGATAAGAAAGGTCGGGTTTCAGTACCTGCCAGCTATAGAGTAGCTTTGTCTAGTCAGTCATTTAATGGGGTTATAGTTTATCCGTCTTTTAGAAATAAGTGTATTGAGGCGTGTAGTTTAAATAGGCTTGAGGAGCTAAGCCAAATGATTCAAACCTTAGATCCATATTCTGAGGAACGAGATGCTTTTGAAACAATCATTCTTGGTGAGGCTATCCAACTTGCATTTGATGGTGAGGGTAGGGTGATTTTACCAAAATCTTTAATAGAGCATTCTGATATATCAGATCAGGTTTGTTTTGTAGGAAAGGGATTAGTCTTTGAAATCTGGCAACCGCAAAATTTTGAAACTTATCTTTCTTCAGCTCGGCAAATTGCTCAAAATAACCGTTTAACTCTTAAGAATATTAATAAGGATATATGACACAAGAGTTCGCATCATCTCATACGGCTGTTATGTTAAATGAAGTTAAGGAAGCCTTGTGTCCTAAAGATGGTGGAATTTATCTGGATTGTACTTTTGGTTTTGGTGGTTATAGTCGGATGATACTCGCTTCTTGTAATTGTCAATTAGTGGCAATTGATCGTGATCCAAATGTTATAGCTTACGCCAATCAATTAATAAATGATTATCCCGGTAGAGTGAAATTTATTCAGACAGGTTTCGCTGAAAGCTTCTCAGAATTAGGTTCGTTGAAATTTGATGGCATAGTTATGGATTTAGGAGTTTCTTCTATGCAGATTGATTCTGGAGATAGGGGGTTTTCCTTTACTCATGATGGACCACTTGATATGAGAATGAGTGGAGTAGGGGAGAGTGCTGCAGATTTTATAAATAAGGCTGATGAACAAGAAATAGCTGATGTGATTTATAAATATGGCGATGAATCTTATTCTCGAAGAATTGCTAAAAAAATTATAGAGCATAGGCGATTAGAGCCCATTACCAATACAGCAAGATTTGGCCATATTATTCGCAGTAGTATAGGTTTTCGCAAAGGAAAAATAGATACTGCTACTAAGACCTTTCAAGCAATTCGTATTTACATTAATGACGAATTAGGTCAATTAGAAAGATTTCTAAGTAATAGCAAGAATATTTTAGCAGCAAATGGTCGTCTAGTAATTGTCTCATTTCATTCATTAGAAGACCGAATTGTTAAGAATTTTTTTAAAGCAAATTCTGCTAAGTTAGTTGCCAAATCTAAATATGCAGCAAAAATTTTAGTTGAAGAAAATTCTAAGGAGTGGCTTAAGATTCTTACAAAAAAACCATTATGTCCATCGTCTGGGGAAGTTGCACTTAATCCAAGAGCAAGATCTGCAAAGTTAAGGGCTGGACAAAAAATAGATGGTACTACATATGGTAGTTAGAATATTTAGTTGTATAACTGTATGCACTATAATTTTTTCTATTTATGGATTATTTAGAGTTAAAGATCAGGTTATTGCCTTGCATTATCAGCTTGGTGAAGTTTCAAAACAATTGACTGATGAGAGCAATAGAATTCACGTGTTAAAAGTCGAACAATCATATCTTACTTCTCCGGCTAGACTAAGAAAATTATCATCACTTTATTTACAATTAGATACTGTTAAAGTTAAGCAAATGATTCATGATCCTTTGCTACCTGAGAGTAAGAAATATGCCAAGTCTCATGAAGTAAGCGGTTCATATTTTAATAAAACTAATGTTAAGTGGCGTTATAAAACAATTGCTAATAGTAAATACATAAAAACTGTTTCAACTAGAAAATCAGAGTATATTCGATGAAAGGTACTCAACTTAAGGAAAAAAAGCACGAACAATCGTCTATTAGTGAAGAACCTACTTTAGTGGCGACGAAGCAATCCAGGAAAGTGATTAGAAATAATGGATTGCCACTACACTCACGTGGTCTCGCAATGACGAAAATACCTTTACCCAAACGTCATTGCGAGGAGGTCGTAAGACTGACGAAGCAATCCAAGAAAGTGATTAGAAATGTATTACTTCGTCGGTTCACGCACTTCTCGCTAATAGATGCCAGTTTACTATTACTAAATGCTAATCGGGCTAACTATATATAGATGGATAAAAATATATTTTTATTAGTATTTTTAAAAAATACTCTGACTAAAATGAAAAAAAGTTTTGGTAATATTATTTTATGGGATATTTGTGCTGACAATACCAAAATCAGATTATTCATAGTCAGTTTTTGTTTTGCTGTGTTTTTTTGTGGATTATCATACCGTTTAATAATTGTTGCGACTAATGGTTATGTTAAGCCAGAATATCAACTAAAGAATAGCAACGTTAGAAAAGAGATAGTAGATCGTAATGGTAATTTATTAGCAGTTAACTTACCCTCTTCCTCATTATTTGTTAATCCACAGAAAGTAATCAATCCAGAGCAATGTTTAGAAAAATTATCTAAAATATTGCCTGAGATTGATAAAACGAAATTACTTGTAGAGCTAAAAAGTAATAAAAGCTTCGTATGGATAAAAAGAGATTTATTGCCAAAAGAGCAAGAGGCGATATTAAATTTGGCAATGCCAGGTTTTAGTTTTGAACAAGAACAAAAGAGGATATATACTTTCTCCAATTTATTATCGCATGTTATAGGATATGTGGGTAGGGATTTAGTCGGTCTTGCTGGGCTAGAAAGGAGTTATGATAAGTTTTTAACTAATTCGGATTTTGACTTAGCACAACCAGATCAATTTAAGAAACCACTTGAACTATCTATAGATGTAAGATTACAGAATATCCTAAATGAAGAAATAGATAGGACATTAAAGGAATTTAGTGCAATAGGAGCGGTAGGGATAATTGCCAATCCTAATAATGGTGAGATTTTAGCTCTGGTTAGTAAGCCTGATTTTAATCCACACTACCCAAGTAGTGCAAAGCCAGAAGAATTGTTTAATATGGCAAGTCTTGGTATTTATGAGATGGGTTCGGTATTTAAAACCTTAACTATGGCAGTAGGTTTTGATACTGATGCTATAGCAATGAACGATGCTTATGATATTAGCTATATGAGGGTAGGGGGGTTTAATATAAAAGATTATCACCCAAAGCATGGGTGGCATAGCGTTCCAGAAATTTTTCTGCATTCATCAAATATTGGTGTTAGCCAAATTATGTTAGAAATCGGCAAAAATGATTTCAAAAAATACTTAAAAAGATTAGGCTTACTAGATCAGCTTAAAATTGAATTACCAGAGAGAGGTACTCCTCTGTTTCCATCCGATAAGAGATGGAGTGATTTGACTAGTGTTGTCATGTCATATGGTTATGGTATTTCAATTAGTCCTTTACACTTTATTCAAGCAGTATTACCAGTAGTAAATGGTGGGACATTATATGATTTGACTCTAATCAAAAGACAAGATGTGCGTTTTGCTGGGACACAGGTTTTTAGTGAAAAAACCTCTAAGCAAATGAGTGAATTATTTCGTTTGGTGGTAAAAGAAGGGACGGGACATAGAGCTGATGTGAAAGGATATCTTATTGGTGGAAAGACGGGTACTGCTGAAAAATTAACGGCAGCTGGGCATGGCAAAAGAAGATATCTTAAGAATAGCAGAATGTCATCATTTTTAGGTTTATTACCATCCTCTAATCCGCAATATGTTATTTTTATAATGTTTGACGAACCTAAAGGAACAAAAGAATCCTTTGGCTTTGCTGGTGCTGGTTGGACTGCAGCTCCTACCGCTGGGAGAGTCCTTAAGAAAATGGTATCATTATATGGAATAGAGCCGATTGAAAAATGGGAGGGATTGTGATATAGCTAACCAGTTAGGGTTCTAGATAGCTCCTCGCAATGACTTAGTGTTGCAAAGTTTCTCCTCGCTAATAGACTTTTGTAGGGCTAGGAGACTGTCGGAAATGACTAAAGTAATTCTATCTTTGGCTCTTTTTGGCTGCGAATAAACATGATTTTCTTGAAATAGGTACACTATTCCTGCGAAAATCCTATTTATTCTCGCCGAAAAATAGCTCAAAATATAATTAATTAGTCATCTCCGACAGTCTCCTAGTATGCATATTTATCCAATTATCTCCTACCTTGGTTTCGACAATAAGCGGAACTATTAATTTAGGTGAGTTTTCCATAGTAGTTTTAATTAGTTGGGTTGCTAGTTCTACCTCATCAATGGGAGACTCAAAAAGTAACTCATCATGAATTTGTAAAATTAGCTTGGTTTTCAATTGTAGCTGTTGCATTTTACGGTCAAGATCAATCATCGCTATTTTTATTATGTCAGCACTAGTTCCTTGGATTGGAGCGTTGATTGCTGCCCTTTCAGCAAATTGCTGTAAGGATTGTTTTTTATCATAGATGAGTCAATCATTTATTTTGTGTAAGTTCTATTTTTTACATTCCAATAAATCATACTTAAAATCACCACAAAGTATTTCAAATTGATTCAAAGCTAATGACCAATCTTTTATTGGCATA